>PLDF01000419.1 GCA_003135055.1 Bryobacterales bacterium
ACATTATCATTTGGCGGCGACAGGCCCGCAAAGGAATTTGACATTTCCAGCGGGCCACGGTACCATTACCAGACCGCACCGACGCCTCAAGAGAGCGATGCAACTTTTGGCGGAGTGTCTGCGTCTTATCCGTATCCATCCGAAAGGCCGGTGGATTCGGCAACTAACAGAAATGACTAAGACAATGAAAACGGGCGCCAAGCCCAAGTTTGCTACGTATCAAAAGACGCTTGAGCGCAAAGCGGAGGAGGTCCGTAACAGCATGTCCGCCCAAAAGGCGGCGCAGGTAGTCGCGAGGCTGGATATTCCCTCGGATGAGGGCGACCTCAGCCAGCAATCGCACGAAGAGTGGATCTTTCTCAACCGCAACACCATCGACATGAAGCTGCTGCGGGAGATTTCCGGCGCGCTGCACCGCATCGAAACCGGTCAGTACGGCACTTGCATGCAGTGCGAAGAACCCATTTCCGCCAAGCGGCTCGATGCCTTGCCATGGGCGCGCTACTGCGTGCCGTGCCAGGAGCGGATCGCGGCGCGCATCGCTCAGGGCGAACGCGAAGAGGAGTTCGAGGAAGCCGGGCGATGAAGCTTACGGATCTGCGCAAGCTCACCGTCAAGAAGCACCTCAGAGTTCACTTTTATTTGCAGAACGGGCTGGAGTGCATTGTCGACGAGCACGGCTTGGCGCAGATTCCGGCGCTCAATAAGGTTCCCGATTTCAATCTGGAGCAGGAGCTGGCATCGGTCACCGAATTCGTGTTGGAAATGCCCAAAGAGACGGATAAGAAGGGCGTTGCCAAGCGTCAGACGCTGGCGCGCGAGCAGCTCGCGGCTATGACCAGCGCGCCGGCGGGCGGGGCTGCGGCGGAACGCGAAGACGAATAGCAGAGACCCTGCCTGGAGCATCCGGCAATCGTCGCAGGTGGCAGAGAACCGAGCCTGCAGTAGTACAACAAACACCTCGGACGCCGGCTTGTGGCCGTTACAAGTAGGTCGGCACGATCGTCAATTCCGTTACTGCCGCTCTGGGCGGCAGTTTCGCTACCGATAACACCGCCTCGGCGACGTCCTCCGGTTGAAGAGCCTTGGCCAGCATTTCGGCCGGCGGCTTAACCGGCCGAAATTTCAGAATCTCCGTATCCACCAATCCGGGGCAGATCACGCAGGTGCGGATGCCGTGCTCTTTTTCCTCCACGCGAACCGCGTGCGCCAGGCCGATCAATCCGCGCTTGGACGCCTGATACGCGGCGCCGGAGACGTCGGGAGTATGGCCGGATATCGACGAGATATAGATGAGCTGCCCGGACCCACGCTCGCGCATCGCCGGCAGCACGGCGCGGGTAATGTAGTAAGCGCCATTCAGATTAACGCCGATCATGGTATCCCAGATGTCCGCGGTCAGACGCGTCAGGGCGCGGTCGGGAGTGTTGGCTCCGGAGGTATAGACCAAAATGTCGATTTTTCCGAAACGCTCGCGGGCGTGCTGCGCGAGCGTTTCCATTTCCGCCGGCCTGGTAGCATCGGCGGGGTGGATTTCGATCGCGATCTTCTCTTTCGCCAGCGTGTCCTGCAGCTCATGCAAACGCGTTTGCCGCCTCCCGGAAGCCATGACTTTGGCTCCTTCGCGAGCGAACAGCATTGCCGTTTGGCGGCCGATTCCACTCGAAGCTCCAACCACCAGTACAACCTGATCCTCTAACGTTACGCGCATAAAAAGTAGCCTCAATAGTGAGTATGATTCGCAATCGAATTGCGCTTGTACATGGAATCCCGCGTCACCTGCTTCGGTTTCACGCCGCGGTATCCGTAAACACGCAGAACCGTCCGGTCGCACGTAATCGCCTGCTCGGCGCCGTTACCCAGGAAATCGAACATGTGGTAGACCGGCTCCTCGAAATACTGCGTACCGCGGCCGTCGCCTTCCAGCTTAAAACGATTCCAGAAGAATTGCCATCGCCGGACCAATCGCCGTGTACGAAATTCGGGTTGCCGTTGAGCGGATTGCGCGGCCAGACCGCTCCGTCCGCCTTACGAGCGGCCGTTGGCGACCACCTGCGGCGTCTTCATGCCGTTGAGGATGAGCCCCGCGGCGATCTGCTGCGTGTGGTCCGCCATGTTGCGCCAGAGCATCTCGCGGGTTTGCGCGTTGCAGGCTGACGCGCCCACGTCGCTTTGCCCGGTAATCAATTCCGGCTTGCCATCGCCGTTGATATCGAACAACTCAATGGCATCCATGTGGTCGTGATTGTCGTCGAAATACCGGTAATTGTTCCACACGGTGTTGCCCTTGGCGTCCAGGCATAGGTGGCTAACACTACCTCGTCGATGCCATCGCCGTTCAAATCGACGGGGTAGACGTAGCGGCCGCAGAAGTCCTTCAGGCGGCGCTCGGAGTGCTGCCATATCTGCTTGAGATCTTTATCGTACGCCGTGACCCTGATTTCGCCGCCATAATCGCTCAGCGCCACCGGGCTGCCGGCGCGTCCGGGATGGAACTTCGCAACCGCCGTGCGGAAATTGTTGTACACGTGCGGCAGCGGCGTTCATCAGAAGCGCTGAGGGAAGAGGAACGCGAAATACCGGGGTCGCCTTTGCATCTGCAATCAGTCCTTAAAGCTTAGTACAGCCGTGGCGCACGCACTCCTGCGTGCCGTGTCCCCACACATGGGGACACGTCTTTTGCCGGCGCCCGAGCAGTAGGGCCCAGAGGGCGCCCCGGCCACATTTTCCTACCGCACTTTGTCCGGAAACGAAAACACCGGGTCGAGGTCCACTGGAATGCCGGCGGTGGCGGCGAGCGCATGCTGCAATGTATCGGGGATGTTGTCGTACTTGGTGAACCATGCTTCGGCGCGCCGCCGGTCGCCGGTGTCTTCCATCTGCAGCAATTCTTTGCAGAGTTGCTCCAGCGCAGAGGGCATGCGGGCATAATCGATGGCGTAGCGTCCGCTCGCCAGCGAGAGCGCGCCCTGTTCGGCGAGGTAGTTGAACTCCATCATCTCGGCGCGCCCGTGCGCTTCGCCGGTTCCGAAGCGCAGCGTGCGGAAGATGCCGGCGACGTACGAGGCGTAATACTCGGACAAGCGCTCTTTGGGCAGCGCGCCATGGTCCACCAGCCATTTGAGTCCGAACATGCCTGTGACGTCGGCCTTGGCTTCTTCGAGACCCGAATATGCGGGACCGATGGCCTCGCGAATATCCACCTGCTTGCCGTTCTGGCGCGCGAAGGCCGGTCCAAGCTCGTGCGAAATCTCGTGCAGCAGCGTGGACGCCATGTAGCCCTCGGCCGACGCCTTCTCGGCCTGGCCAGGCTGCATCAGCAACTTGGCGATGGGCAGGATCACTTCGGTCACGCGCGCGTCCATAAAGTTCTTGAAGAAGATTTTCTTGGTGCCCTTTTCCTGATGAATCCGCGCGTCGTTCGGCAGATTGTCGGCGACGGCCTGGTAGCCGTGCCGCAAATCGCCCGCGCGAAAAGGCGCGTCCATTACCTCCATGGGCGTGAGGTGACCGCGCTTGGATGGCTTGGCGGCCGCGTCGATGGGCAGCGCATCCTGGATTGCGGGCACGTACTGCTGATAGACCGCCAACTTGCGGCTTTCCTCTTCGTTGCGAACCAGCACCGAGGCGCCGTAGGACGTCTTGATGCCCAGCAGATCGTCGAGATAGGTTTCGTAGGGCGCGAAGATGACGTCGATCTTGGGGTCTTTCAAATCGAGCCATGCCAGGTCGCTCTGGTAGTAATCGTCACTCATCAGGGCGTCGGCGCGCAGGCGCAGGAATTTGGCGAAAGCGGCATCGGGGCTCAGCGCCGCGGCATCGCGGAGATCGCGCGCCATCGGTTCCAGAAATTGCTTGTAGCGCTCGTGGTAGGGGATGGCCGCGAGCTTGCCGCTCTGCCGCTCCACCACGGTGTACGGATTGTAGAGCGCGGCCTTCTCTTCGGGGTGCTGCTGCACGTATTGCTCGATCTGCTCGCGGGTCAGATCGTGCGGGTAGAGCTCGTGGCCGGGCGGCATGGGGATTTCGCCCACAAAGGATGAGTTGCCGGCGAGCAGATCCCAGCGGCAGCCCATGATCATGAGCAAGCGCTTGATCACCGGGTCTTGCGTGGTTTTGTAGAGTGACAGGCCGCCGAAGTCGCTCTGGCGCCAGTAGACGTCATCCAGCAACTGGCTGGCGTCAACTAGCTTTTCCACCATTTGGCGCTCGCGCGCGGAGAGCCCGGTGGAATGGAACGGCATGTTGACCTGTTTCCATTGCGCCAGCCGCTCGGCTTCGTTATGAACCGGACGGGCGCCGGAATTGGTCTGCGCGGTGAGTGGTGCGGAGCAGACGGCGAGGAACGCGACCAGCAGCGCGGGTCGAGAGATTTCCTTATCCATGTCTTAAAATGGTCGCATGAAAACTGCCGGACCAAGAGCCTATTTTGGCGCGACGTCCGAGACAAGCCGCAGAGTAAGACGGTAATAACTTTCGCCGCCGATTGCCAGGATTTGCTGTATCCTGCCCAAGATGGTAGCTTCCATGGCACGATTTTGCGCCAGATAACTGCTTAAACTCTGGTAGGAGTTACTGCTCTCGGTGGGCAGCGGATCGACCACTTCGAAACGCGCCGGCATCGAGCAGCCACCGTCCGACAACGTTAGGAGCGCGTTTTCGCCTGATCGGGAAATAGCAACTCCAAGCTGAATGACCTTCCCTTGATAACGTTCATAGTATTCAGGCTTTTCCGCCAGTTCGCAGACCGTAGTTTTGATTGGCTCGAGCAAAACAGTCCGAATCGGACCGTCCGCGGGACTACTGACAGTTATTTTTTCGATGACTATACGGCTCCCGTCCTCGCCGAAGTAGAACCCCTCTGCCCGCCCGTAGATCAGGCGCACTGGCTCGGTCTTGGAAGGGCCAAACCCGGTGTCTTTCTCGATCTCATCTCGGGTCTCTACCGAGCCGTAAAACACCTCCCAAATCCGCCTCGCATTCGGTAGCGCGGATCCGCGCGCCTGTTTCAGCTTCTCAATCAGAGTTGGGTGGTCAAGAAAAAGCTCGTAGCTGGGAAGGTCCGGAGCAGTAGCGTGACAACATTCGATCCACAATCTACAACCGTTTGCCGTTAACCACGATCCGCCGCCCTCCGCTTGGTCGATGCCGATAACGGCGACATTCCTACCGCTGAACTGCGCGGGGTCGGCCAGGATGTCGCACACAGTTACGGGTTTGATCGCTTCGTCGGCATTTGTCAGTCCAGACGCCACGCACGGAAGCATAGAGACAGAGATGGCAACCAGAGCACGGATCAAGCTAGTCTCCATACCCCATGCTACAGCCGTTCGCGACATCAATTTCCTGCGATAGACTTGAAAGTGCGCTTCGCTTAAGACAGGGCAAGCTAAAGCATACCCTACCCATGAATCGCCGTTCGTTTGTTCTTGGAACCACCACCGCCGCGGCCATTGCCCGCGCGCAGAATGCCGCGCCCAGTATTCCACTCCGCCGCGTCTATTCGCTGAACCGCAACTGGCTTTTCGGCGGCAAAATGACCGCTGGGGCCGATGCGCCCGGCTTCGACGATTCCAAATTCCGGCGCGTCACGCTGCCGCACACCAACGTCGAGCTGCCGTGGCACAGCTTCGACGACCAGCGCTACGAATTCGTCTCCATCTATCGCCGCCACTTCCGCGCGCCGGCGGCGTGGAGCGGCAAGCGCGTGTTCGCCGATTTCGGCGGCGTCATGACCGCGAGCAAAGTGACCATCAACGGACACCACTTTGAGGAATACCGCGGCGGATACACGCCCTTCTCCTTCGAGTTGACGCCGCATTTGAGATACGGCGCGGAAAACATCCTGGCCGTGGAAGTGGATTCCACCGAGCGCGCCGACATTCCGCCGTTTGGCGGCAGCATCGACTACCTGACGTTCGGCGGCATCTATCGCGACGTGGAGCTGCGCGTAGTCCCGATGACGCATCTGGCCAACGTTTTCGCGAAGCCCGTGCGCGCGCTGGCGAGCGACCGCGCGGTGGTGGTGCGGTGTTATCTCGACGGTCCGGTCGATAAGCCGCTCACGATCACGGCGGAGCTGCGCGATGGCGGCCGCGTGCTGAAGACCGCCTCGGCAACCGTGAATTCCGCCGCCGAATATCACGACCTGACTATCGAGAACATCGGCGACGTGCAACTGTGGGACCTGCAGCATCCCAAGCTCTACCAGGTGGCCGTGCGGCTAGGCTCGATGAGCGACGATGGCGACGCCCTCAGCGCCCGCATCGGCTTCCGCGAGGCGCGATTCACCGAGCGCGGCTTCTACCTGAACGGCCAGCATGTGAAGCTGCGCGGACTCAATCGCCACCAGACGTTTCCCTACACCGGTTCTGCCATGCCGGCCCGCGTGCAGGCGCGCGACGCGCTGGTTCTGCGCAAGGAGCTGAAGTGCAACATGGTGCGCACGTCGCACTATCCGCAGTCGCCGGCGTTTCTCGCTGCGTGCGACGAAGCGGGCCTGCTGGTGCTCGAAGAGATCCCCGGATGGCAGCACATCGGCGACAAGGAGTGGCAGGATGTCGCTGTCGACAACGTGGGCCGCATGATCCAGCGCGATTGGAACCATCCGTCGATCGTGCTGTGGGGCGTGCGCATCAACGAATCCGCGGACAACCACGATTTCTACACGCGCACCAACGCGCTGGCGCATTCGCTGGACGATTCTCGCCAGACCGGCGGCATTCGCAACCGCTACGAATCGGAGCTGCTCGAAGACGTCTTCACCATGAACGATTTCGGCTTTCCGCTGCGCCTGCCGAATCATCCGGCGTATTTGAACACCGAATTCAACGGCCACATGTTCTCTACCAAACGCTTCGACAATGTGGAGCGCATCGCCGAGCACGTAACGCGCCACGTGCGCGTACACGATCAACTGGCATCGGACGAACGCTACGCGGGCGGTATCGCCTGGTGCGCATTCGACTATGCGTCGCACCGCTATTTCGGCTCCGGCGACCGCATCTGCTATCACGGCGTGAGCGACATCTTCCGGCTGCCGAAACCCGCCGCGGGATTCTACAAGTCGCAGTGCGATCCGGAGGAGGAAGTGGTGATCGAGCCCGGCTTCTTTTACGCATGGGGCGACCACGGCGGCGGCAATGGTCCCGGCGTTGTGCCCATCTGTTCGAACTGCGACCACCTGAAGATTTACTACGCCGGCAAGCTGCTGATGGAAGCCGAGCCCGACCGCCAGACCTATCCGCATCTGAAGTACCCGCCATTTACGGTGAGCCTCACCCGGCTGTCGTTCGGCGCCTGGGGCGATTTGAAGATCGAGGGCTACATCCAGGGCAAACTGGCCGCCACCAAGACGCTATCCGGCAGCGGCACGGACGACGTTTTGGTGGTGAAGCCCGACGATTCCGAGCTCATCGGCGACGGGCGCGATGCGACGCGTGTGGTGCTGGCGGTGACGGACGCTTTCGGCAATTTCCGGCCGTTCGCGACCGGCGCGATCGAGTTGAGCATCGCGGGCCCCGGCGAGATTGTGGGCGAGAATCCGTTCTCGTTGAGCGGCGGCGCGGGAGCGGTGTGGGTGAAGGCGAAGGAGGCCGCGGGGACAATCCGATTGGAAGCCCGGCATCAGTACTTGGGCAAGCAGGCGGTGGAGATTCGCGTGCGCCGCGCCGAGATGGAGTATGTATAGTGGCGCGGGCCCACTTGGCTAGCTTAGCTAAGCTAGGCCCATGGCCTGCGCTGCCGCGAGCCGCTCTTAGCTTAGCGCTCGGCCTTCGGGCGGCATCCGCGATTGACTGAGACTTGCAGGCTTCACTTCGCAGGCCATGGGCCCGCGCCACTGGCGCTTGCACTGGCCATTCCGAGATCTTTGAGCCAATCGCCAAGGCGCAATTGCCACGTGGTCGCCACAGGCGATGGATTCTTTGTGTTCGGATTGATGCCAAAACCGTGGCCGCCGGACGCGTAGACGTGCACTTCCGTCTTGATTCCGGCAGCCTTCAGCATGGGATACAAGCCGGCGAGCGCCGTGGAAGGTCCGCGGTCGTTATCCGCGCAGAGCATGAAAGTCACCGGCATATCTTTCGGGATGGTGTAATTCTCCGCGCGGATGCCGGGGTAGATCAGCGCGTCGAAATCGGGGCGCGAGCTCAGGCGGTCGATGGGGTCGGCGGAATCGGACTTGCCGGCGTCGAAACGCGTCGATGCCAGCGCGGCCACTTCGCCACCCGCGGAGAATCCCATAATGCCGACGCGCGCCGGATTCACATGCCACTCTTCGGCGCGGCTGCGGATCAGGCGAATGGCGCGCTGCGCATCGGCCAAGGCATGTTCCTCAATCTTGTATGTCGAGCCCGGTTCGCGCGCCAAACGGTACTTGAGAACGAAGCCCGCCACGCCGATGCCGTTGAGGTACGCGGCGACGTACGTGCCCTCCTGATCGAAGTTGAGGAACTGGTGGCCGCCGCCCGGCGCAATCACCATCGCGGCGCCTGTGGCCGTCTCGCGCGGCGGCAGAAACGCCGTGATAGACGGGTTGTGAACGCCGGTCACCTTGAGGTAGCCGTGATCTTTGTTGGGCGGCTCGTCGATTTCCTTGGCCGTCTTGCCTTCCGAGCCTGGGGCTCCCTTGGCCCAGAGCGGAATCTCCGGCTGGCCGGCGGCCAGAGCCAAGCTTGAGAGCAAAAGAGAAACGCAAATTGTTGTCGTGCGCATAGAGGTAGTAGAGATCATTATGGCCTCATTCGCCGATTTTTTTCGAGCCGGACCTCATTGTCACATCCGGCGACGGCGCGGGCGTGCGGCGATCGCCGGGCGATTTTTCGCCGAGCGTTAGAGAAATACTTGTTGACCAGCCTGAATCGAGTCGCCGTTCGGGCAGGCGGATATCGGCCATGAATCCCGGCGCTGCGAGTTTGGCAAACGCCTGCTCTTCAGCCCGCGCACGGCTGATCCTAAAAACGGCAGTTGACTNNTGGCGTTTCAACTGCCGTTTTTTAGGCTGATCGACGTACGGCCTTTATACAATGCGGTCCTGCCTCGAAAGCGGAATTCACGCGCGAGCATTGGGTCCGGCGCGTGCTCGGTCTCTCCCCCCGAATCCCGAAGCTGCCGGCGCCGCCGGGCGGCGTCACGGGTGGCCGCAGTATAGGTCTGCGCCATTCCTTCCGCATGTGGCGCACGGACGACGAAATGGCCGGCAAAAAATGACGAAACATATGAAGAACGTTTTGGCGGCCGCGCCCACGCCAGCTTCGACTGCCGCAATTGCTGTAACAACCGTTCCAATTCCGCGGTCGGTTGCCGCGCCGCCGCCAGTTGTTGGAGGCTCCGGTGCGCATCGCATTGCTCTCGCACGGCCGCCAGTGTTTCCAGCCATTGCAATCAGTTGCTGGACTTCCGATCATTCAGAGTCCCGCGGGGCCCGCGGCCCTCCGAATCGTTTGAGCGCCCCCGATAACGCGCACAGCAGCACGCCCGTAGTAACCAACATCGCCACCGGATTCGGTTCCGGAGCGACGACGCCCTGGCCGCTACTCAGCGTCACGCCGTAATCCATAGCGCCGACGCTGAGCGATGCGCCCGCCAGACTGATCGTCAAATCGTTTTCCAGCGAGTAGCCGGGCATGCCCACTGTGACGTCCGGCCCCGCATACGTCAGCGTCAATTCCGCTCCCGATTCCGCAAAAATCTGTTGCGATAGCGTACTCGACAACATCAGGTTGCCCATGACAACGGACGCCGGCCCGTCATATCCCGACATCTGTACCGTCGAGTTGGTCCATCCCAACGGTCCCGGAAACAGGGCGGAAACCGATCCATCCGCCGATTCCACCGCGGCCGTGAACTGCCCCGTCGAATCAACCGGCACTGAAGACAAATTGAAGAAGATCTGCGACGGAGACGCAGCTATCCCCATTGTCGACGCTTTCAGCGCGTAGCTGCTATCCGAAAAGAGAAACGTCAGCGAATCCCCCGATTGCAGCAGTAGAGTAGGCTGCAAAGAGACGTCAATCGGCGTTGCCGACAGCCCCGCCGCGAGCGCCCAGAGGCCAACCACCATGCACACGAATCTCATTCAGGGGCGATTTTAGCCCGCGGGTTCGCGGCTGAACAGAGCCCAAAGTACCGGTACAGTCGCTAAGCCGCGAGAGAAGCCTGAGGTGTTTCCGGCATCAAAATCAGTAGTGGTACATCAGTAGTGGTACCGCACCTAGGAAATCGATTCGCTCACCTGCCCACTCTGTACGCCAGCCGGTGTTCTTGCGTCACCCGTCTCGACCAACGACCCGCCAGCACATGCCGGAGCGGCTCCGGCTTGCCCGCGCCTTCGAACGGGTCGCGCACCGTGGTCTCCGCCAAGTCGAGGATTCGGAGCGCGGTGCGCCGGTCTGTCTTTCACCCAATACCGAAGATCGTCGCGGAACTCCTCGTGGGAAACGGCGTGGAAAACGGCGTGGAAAACGGCAAGGCGCTTAGCGGGCCGGCTCAAGTCCGGTCTCCCGCCGCAACTGCTCCACCAGCGCGGTTTTCCCCTTCCCGGAATCGGCTCGGCGTAGCGCCGTAAGCAGCCGCCGCGCGTTACGGGGCGAGCGGAGAAGGTGGGCCGTCTCCATCAAGCCGGCAAGTTCGGCGGCTGGCACAAGAGCCACTTCCCGTGAGCCTTTCCGCCGTACGATGATAGATCTCTTGATCGTCGATCACACGGTCGAGGATGGTCGCCAGGTTCTCGCGGAGACTCATGTAGCTGGTTCCCGGCGCCATTAGACTCTCCCGCATCGATTGTACAGGATTCCCGTCCGTAAATCGGGCTCCCGGACCCCGGTAGTCGACGGAGAGACGCTGAGAATACTGAAAGAGAATGAAAGGTTCTTTTCTGCGTTGCCCATTCGCCTCAGCGCCTCTGCGTCGAAGCCTAACCTAAACTAGCTCGTCCCCAGATACATGACGTGAACGTAAGTGCCGAGTCTCACGTTATAAGCCAGATACCAGCCAACATGGTCGGGGTCGTCGTAGATTACGAGCTGGGCTACGCCGACCTTACGCGCCAAGTGGTGGATACGTACTTCGCCCTCGAAGGTGATGCCTACTTCCTTGATCTGGTCGGAAGACTCCCACCGCCAGTCACTGCAAAGATCGAGGTCGACCGGGGAGACGTCGAAATAAAAGCCGCTGAACCAGAAACGGCTTGGACCGCCTCCGTCGAAGCGAAAGGCGTGG
>PLDF01000136.1 GCA_003135055.1 Bryobacterales bacterium
CACCGGGGCGGCTGCGGCGGGCCTGCTCGCGCGCGCCGGCGTGGGAACTCTCACCCTCATCGATCGCGACTTCGTCGAGGAGAGCAATCTGCAGCGCCAGGTCCTCTTCGATGAGGCTGACGCGCGCGACTCTCGTCCCAAGGCGGACGCGGCGCGGCGCAAAATCGCGGCCTTTAACAGCGAAATCGAGATCCACGCCCATGTCGCAGACCTCGTTCCCGGCAACATTCATGAGTTGTTGCAGGGAGCTGGCATCGTTCTCGATGCCACTGACAACTTCGAAACCCGCTATCTCCTCAACGACTACGCCGTGGAGCAATCCAAACCCTGGATTTACGCTGCCGCGGTGGGCTCGTATGCAGCAACCATGAACATCATCCCCGGCGAAACGGCCTGCCTGGCCTGCATTTTTCCCCAGCCTCCCGGCGGAGCGGTCGAAACCTGTGACACGGCCGGAATCCTCAATACTGCCGTCAACCTGGCGGTATCGATCCAGGTTACGACAGCGCTCAAGTGGATCGTCGGAGCACGCGATAAGATCCGCCGGTCGCTGCTCTCCTGCGACGTCTGGACCAGTGAATGGACGGAAATCTCCGCAGCCGCTCCACGACCGGACTGCGCGGTCTGCGGGCAACACGACTTTGCGCATCTCCGCGGCGAAGGCCGGCCACACATCACACTGTGCGGCCGCAACTCCGTCCAGATTCATGAGCGCTCGCGCCCCATCGACCTCGCCGCAATGGAAGAGCGGCTCCGTCCTCACGGCTCCGTGCTGCGCAACGATATGCTGCTGCGTTTTCAGCGTGGCGACCACACTTTGACCCTCTTCGCCGATGGCCGCGCCATCATTAAAGGTACGCAGGATCCCAGTATCGCTCGTTCCCTCTACGCGCGCTACATTGGGGTTTAGTAGGACAGGCTTCAGCCTGTCCGGTTTTGTCTTCGAACCAAGTAAGCACACACAAGGTCAAGCCTGGGCCACTAGCTCAGATCGAGGGTAACTTCCGCGCCCCGGTTCACCACCAGCGTGCGCGCCGCATTGCCCCGGTTCACGGCAATCTCCAGGAATCCAGCCGAACCGAATAGGGCGACCGGTTCGCCGGGTGCCCCCGAGCCAAACGTCCGGACGAATTTCTGAATTTGCTTGCCATTCACCGTTAGCTTGATTGTGCCTGAGGAAACTGCTGCTGCCGGAACGTCTTCCTCCGTTAGATTTGTCATCAAGTTGCCAAACGCGTCAACGCGCAGAACCACGCCTTTGACCGCCTGGCCAGACGGTTTCGCTTTCGGCATCGTGAAGCGCACGTAATCCGTGATTTCGTCGCCAAACGCCTCGGTCTGAAAAGCTTTGGCCAGCCATGCGGCGGTTGGCGCAAAAATGTCCCGTCCATGAAAGGTAGGGCTGACGGGATTCAGAAAATAGTGATCCGACGTGATATGCCGAACCGTGCAGGATTCTTTCTCGAAGACCATGGAAAGCACGCCGTTGTCCGGCGCGATGAAGTAATGCTTTTCTCCGCTCACCAAAAGAGGGCGGCGCTGCGTTCCGACTCCTGGGTCGACAATGACAAGATGAATCGTGCGCGGTGGAAAGTACCGGCAGGCATTCGCAATCGAGAGCGCCCCATCGAGAATATCGAAGGGCGTTACATTGTGATTGATGTCGACAATCCGCGCGGCAGGATTGATGTTCAGGATGACGCCTTTCATGGAGCCAACCAGATGAACGCTTGAGCCAAAATCGGTGGTAAGAGTGATGATTGGGTCGGCCAAGAAAAATCTCCGTTTCGGGCGTCGTTAGAGAAAAATAACGCAATTGCGTAATTTATGACTCCATTTGCACGCTATCGGAGAGGAACTCTCGTGTCAAGACGGGGTGCCCGAGTGGCCACCGGACCAAATAATCGTTCGCAACTTCCGACCGCAACGGTCGATAGTTTCTTGAGGCGGGAGGCTTTTAGACAATACAGTTCGTGGTCCATCACGAGCCAAAGTGAAACACTGGCCAAACTGGGGCAACTGGGCTCCTTAATTTTATTGCCGAAGTGAGTAGTATGCGAGAACACAGGACAGAGGCAAGGGCAGGCATTTTGTTACAAGTCGAAATAACGTGGGAGGACGACGCCGGAAATCCGCACGTTGTGCCCGCAAAGCTCGAAGACAAATCCCTCAGCGGGCTGGGTATCCTGGCCAAGCAAGAGATCGCCGCCGGTCAGAAGATCATCGTCAAGTCGCCGTCTGGGCAGTACTCAGGTACGGTTATGTACTGCCGTCGCCGGGGAGAGGAATATGTACTGGGGGTTCGTAAGAGTCCCACCGAGGTCACTGACCAGACATAATCCCGCTAGCGACCCGCCAACGCCTTGACCGCCTGGGACGCGAACGCTATTCTGAACATGCGATGTGCGTTCTTCTCTCAATTCGTTTCTGAGTATCCCGTTTCCAGGCGTCTAATGAGGCGAGTTTACTTCGACCATAACGCGACGACGCCGGTGGCCCCGGAAGTTCTGGAGGCCATGCTGCCCTATTTCAGCGCGGAGTACGGCAACGCGAGTTCGATTCACTCCTTCGGGCAAACCGCTCGCGGGGCGGTGGAACGATCTCGTGAATCGGTCGCGGCGCTGCTGGGTGCGCGTGCTGCGGAAATCACGTTTTCCAGCGGCGGCACGGAGTCGAACAACCAGTCTATTTTTGGCGTCGTGGCGGCCTCTCCTGGCACGAATAAACACGTGATCACTTCCGCCATCGAACACAGTGCAGTTCTGGACCCATGCAGAGCGCTCGAGAAGGTCGGCGTTGCCGTGACAGTTCTGCCGGTGGACCGGGAAGGACTAGTGAATCCTGAGGATGTTCGTCGCGCGATTCGCCCCGAGACGGTTCTCATAACGCTGATGCTGGCGAATAACGAATTGGGAACAGTCGAGCCCATCGAGGAAATCGGCAAGATCTCTGCCGAGAAGGGAATTGCGTTTCATACGGATGCTGTGCAGGCCGCTGGAAAAATCCCGATCGATGTTAACCGGCTCGGTGTGCAGTTGCTCTCCGTTTCCGCCCACAAATTTTACGGACCGAAAGGTGTGGGTGCGTTGTATGTCCGAAAGGGAACGCGCCTGCAACCTTTGATGTACGGTGGCCACTCTGAGCGCGACAGGCGTCCGGGAACCGAGGATGTTGCCGCGATCGCGGGCATGGGGAAAGCGGCCGATCTCGCTGTCCTGCGCCTGCAATCGGAAGGGTTTCGGCTAGCGGCGTTGCGGGACCGCCTCGAAAGGGGACTCCTCGATCGAATTCCGTACGCTTGGATCAATGGCTCGCTGGCGAAGCGGACGCCTAACACGACAAATCTGACTCTTCCATTTATCGAAGGCGAAGCAATGGTGATCGCACTCGACCTAAAAGGCATTGCATGCTCTTCGGGGGCAGCTTGT
>PLDF01000230.1 GCA_003135055.1 Bryobacterales bacterium
GGTCCGAGTATTCCTCCCGATCCGTGGGACTGGGTCAAAGCGGCGTAGTAAATCTAATTGTTACAAGGCGGCGCGGCAGGCCCTACAATTGAGTCTGTAATGCGGTTGGCGCTCCAACTTGTCTCCTGGGCTATTGGGCTACCGCTCATGCTACTGGTGATCGCTGCGCTCCTGCGCGGCGGGTATCGGTTGTTTCCAGCTCTCTTCATCTATCAGATTGTGGATTTCCTCATGACGGTGGCGAGCCTGCCGCCGTACTTCGCATTTTATTTTTATCACGATCGCGGAGCCATAACACGGATGGCTAAGTGGTTCTTGTGGGATGAACTTCTGCTGCAAGTGCTAGTCTTGGCTGTTGTAATCACGCTGATCTTTCGCGCCACGGAGAGTATTCGTTCGCGGCGTATGATGCGTGTCGCTTCGATTGGCTTCGCGGTCCTGATCGCGGGCGCTTCCTTCCTCGTCCACTATCGTCCGCAAATCCCCAAGGGCGTCTGGATGGCGCTTTGGACCCGTGATCTTAACTTTTTCTGTTCCTCGCCCCTTGACTTAGCGCTATGGGCTTTGCTTTTGTGGTCTCGAAGCAAGGACTCGCGGCTGCTATTGGTCAGCGGCGGTTTGGGGATCCAATTCGCCGGCGAAGCCATCGGGGAGTCGCTTCGGGGATTGGCGAGTCCACGCCGTTTGCGGGCTCTATCCTACACTGGAAGCCTCATCGTCACGCTGGTAGACCTGCTGAGCGTCTACATTATCTGGCAGGCCTTCCGGAACAACAAGGGTGACGACGCAAAAAGAGCCGCCGTTTGACGGGCGGCTCCAGGGGGGCTTCTTTTTTTCGACCCGGTGGCGGACGCGGGGTAGCATCACGCCGCCGTGGTTTCCTACACGGGCTAGTGCTACTGGACGGCGCCAGTAGTTTCCCACAGGGGCTAGCGCTAGTGGCCGGTAACGGCGCCCTCCGCGCGATTGGCCGAGTTCGAGCTATCGCTCAGCACCCCGGTGACCTGGTCGGCGCTGAAGACCTTCACTTCCACGCGGCGGTTCTTGGCGCGGGCGCTCCGGGTACGCGCGTCATCGACCGGCTTTTCCACGCCCAATCCGATCATGTGGATCCGGTAGATGGGAATATCGTGCTTGGCGACCAGATACTCCACCACCGCATCGGCGCGCTTGCGGCTCAGAGACTCGTTGTAAGCCCTTGAGCCGGAAGCATCGGTGTAGCCCTCCACGGCGATGAAGAACCGCTTGTCGGACTGTACGTCCTGGGCGAGTTTATCGAGGTCCTGCCGCGTCTCGGGCGTTAAGACGGCCTTATCTAATTTGAAAGGCACCGTCACGGTGGTCTGCAGTTTGTAGTCGTCGATATTCACGATGGCCTCGCGCAGCTTATTGAGCGATTGCGCATTCTGATCCGACTTTTCGTCGGCCGTGGTCGCGCGAGTCATTGCGTCGTTGGCGTGGTTCATCGCGTCGGAAGCGTGCTGATCGGCCGTGCCGGCCTTCTCATTCGCGGCGCTAATGCCGTTCTGCGCCCGCTCATCCACTTTGCCCACCTGACTCTTGGTGTCCTGAATCTGTTGGCTGTTTTGGGTGGTCTGATCGCCTACCTGATCGACTTTGGCTTGAATCGGGGCCGTCGTGTTCTGCACGTACTTTTTGGTAGCGCATCCGGCAGTGAGCATGACTCCCGTCACGATGCATGTGGTCGCAAGAAAAACTCTCATAAGTCAATAAACCTCGGAAGCGATAGGTGCAATTCGGAGGCCTGCGCGTAAGTCCCGCAATTTCAACAGGAACCACTGGAAGGCGGTCAAACTTGCGATGTAGAGATTACCTTGGTGTATGTTTCCTATCTAATTCTTGCGGAAAATGTACGCACCTTATCAAATGTGCGAGGTCTTACAGAACGGCTTCGGGAGCATCGCGCTGGCGTACCGCAATTTCCGTCCGATAGGTCGTGAGGAATGGTGGGCGGGCTTGAATCCGGGAAGGTCCCACGACAGATTCTCGTAGATCTCTTCTTCGGGGTCGTAATCCAAGGGCCAAAAATTTCTTGTGGAGGTCATAATGTCACCTGATATACCGCAGGAGGGAACACCTTTATTATAGCGCTCCCGTGGCGGCCAGCCGGTGGCGGGCCCGCCGCCGGACAGAACCGCGAGTCTGAGCTTCCAGACCGTCGCGGTACGTGTTGCGATCTTCGGGCGCTCCCGCCGCCGGACAGAACCGCGAGTTTGGGCGGGTGGACGTTGGGCGCCGTAACCAAGTTTCTGCTTGCCACACCCGCGGTTTCGAAGGACACTGAAAGGACACGAAAACTTTAAGGAGAACCTGTTGGAGAGAAATGGCCGTAAAGGCTCCATCGTGATGGAGCCGACCGAGCGCTGGACCCCGCAACTGGCTAGCGACCTCTACGACGTCGCAAGCTGGGGCAAGGGCTATTTTTCCGTCGGCGATAACGGCCACGTGCGCGTCCACCCCGAGAAGGACCCCGCCCGAGCCATCGATCTCAAGCAACTGGTTGACACCTTGGTCCTCCGCGGCATCAGTCTGCCCATCCTGATCCGCTTTGCCGATATTCTGAAGCACCGCCTGGGCGAAATCCATAACGCGTTTCAGACCGCCATCGCCGAGCACCGCTATCAGGGCGGCTACTGCTGCGTTTACCCTATCAAGGTCAACCAACAGCGCCAGGTGGTGGAAGAGGTACTGGAATTCGGCAAGCCCTTCAAGTTCGGCCTGGAAGCCGGCTCCAAGCCGGAGCTGATGGCCGTCATGGCGCTCGCCGACAATGAGACCCCCATCATCTGCAACGGCTTCAAGGACGACGAATACATCGAGATGGCCATGCTGGCGCAGAAGGCTGGCCGCATGATTATCCCGGTGGTCGAGAAGTACACCGAGCTGCACCTGATTCTGAAGTACAGCGCGCGCGTGGGCGTTCGCCCGTCCATCGGCCTGCGCGTCAAACTGGCCAGCCGCGGCTCGGGACGCTGGAAATCCTCCGGCGGCTACCGCTCGAAGTTCGGCCTTTCCGCCACCGAGGCCATGCGCGCTCTGCAGGAGTTGAAAGACCTCGGCATGGCCGATTGCCTCAACCTGCTGCACTTCCACCTGGGCAGCCAGATCACCAATATCCGCCAGATCAAGGGCGCGGTGAACGAATCCGTCCGCGTTTACGTCGATCTGGTACGCGCCGGCGCCGGCTTGCGCTATTTGGACGTCGGCGGCGGCCTGGGCATCGATTACGACGGCTCGCAGACCGATTTCGAATCGAGCGTCAATTACACCTTGCAGGAGTACGCCAACGACATCATCTATCACGTGCAGAACGTGTGCGACGAAGTCGGCGTGCCGCACCCTAACATCGTCACCGAGAGCGGGCGAGCCATTGCGGCGTATCATAGCGTGCTGGTGTTCAACGTTCTGGGCGTGGCGGGCATGGGCGAAGGCGACATTCCCGCCGAGCCGCCGGCCGACGCCGAGCAACCGCTGATCGACTTGCAGGAGACCTACCGCGGCCTGAGCGCCAAGAATCTGCTCGAAAGCTATCACGACGCCCAACAGGCGCTCGACCAGGCGCTCAATTTGTTCAGCCTCGGCTATCTTTCGCTCGAGCAGCGCTGCATCGCCGAGAATCTCTATTGGGCCATCTCGCGCAGAATCCAGCGGCAGGCGCGCGAGCTCGATTACTTCCCCGAAGAGCTGGAGGGCATCGACGCCATGCTCTCCGACACCTATTTCTGCAATTTCTCGCTCTTCCAGAGCATGCCCGATAGCTGGGCCATCAAGCAGCTCTTCCCCATCATGCCGATCCATCGCCTCGAAATCGAGCCGACGCGCCCCGCCGTGCTGGGCGATATCACGTGCGATTCCGACGGCAAAGTGGACGCCTTCATCGACCGCCGCGACGTGAAGCGCACGCTGCAATTGCATCCTTTCGACGGCGGCAATTACTATTTGGGCGCCTTCTTATTGGGCGCTTATCAGGAGATTCTGGGCGACCTGCACAATCTGTTCGGCGACACCAACGCGGTACACGTGCGCTTGAGCCCGGCGGGCGAAACGATTCTCGATTCGGTGATCAAAGGCGACACCGTCCGCGAAGTGCTGAACTACGTGCAGTTTTCCTCGGATTCACTGGTGACCATGATGCGCCGCGACGCGGAGACTGCGTTGCGCGAAGGCCGGTTGACCTATGAAGAAAGCGGCGCGCTGCTGAAGTTCTACGAAGAGGGGCTGCACGGGTATACGTATCTCGAGGACGTGCACGAGGAGTAGGGCGGCGGCCGCCTTTCGCTCACGCTGAGGGTTTCAGCCCTGCCGCCGATTAAGCCCAACGATTCCTATCGGGAACGTTGCAAAAGCCGCGGACGATCCCGGAGCCGCAGGTAACCCTGTACACCACCGGTCCGCCGGATTCTGCCCGGCCAACGCTCGAGTCTGTTATGCTGCGCCCCCGCCCGAGGGGCACAACATGCCTTCGCAGGGATTTTACGTGCGGAACGTGAAGGGCGTCCCGTTTGACAATATCGTGATCCGGGCTGCCAAAGAAGATCGCCGGCCTACCTTCGTGCCGGATGATGTCCAGGATGCCGACTTCTTCCGCATTAACACTCCGCGTATCGCCGACACGCCGGTGTTCGCGTTGCACAACGTCGCCGAGTTGAGCGTGCACATGTGCAAGGGCGTGACTGATACACAACTGGCAAGAGTGGACCAGAAGACTCTTTAGTCTAGCGTTGCCGCGGCCCAGCAGAGGCAGCGGACTTCACCCGATTAAGACTTTATCCGAGCGACCGTAACTTATGCTTTGCGGCCAACGAATAGACGTGTGGAGTTCGGACATGCCGGACATCGGGGCACGAGCGCGACTCGCGTTCCGGTAGCCAGGCCGAATCTCGAATTCTACAAGGAGAGATGGATGTACCTAATGAAGAATCAAACCGGCAAGATGCTGGCAACCCTGCCCCTGATGTGCGCGGCGATGACGTCTGGCGCCGGCGCCGAACAAACCGTTAACCGAGCCCCACTCTTTCTGACGGCGACCAACGCCGCCACGAACTATCTGGCAATCGTCAACGCACAAACCAAACAAACCACCTATGTCCCCACCGGCGGAATGGGCGGAGCTAGCGGCAATGCCGGCGGGGTGGCCGTCAGTGGCGAGATTGCAGCCGTCATCAACTTCGGCTCGACCAACGTCACCGTCTTCGTCCGCCATGGCGACGCCATGCAGCCTACCCAGGTCGTCAAAACGGCCTCACAACCGGTATCGGTCGCGTTCGGACACGGCCATCTGGTGGTACTGGAGTTGAATACCGCCGAATCGTTCCCGGTCTTTGGGAATACTGTTGGCGCGAGCGCGGATGGCTCAGTACCCCTTCTGGTGAACGACAAGACAGCGGGACAAATCGTCGCCTACGACGGCGGCGTGGCCTACACCGAAACCAGCGGAATCGTTGCCGAATTGAACCTGTCCACCGACGGCATGGCGGGATTATCGGGACCAAACGTCGTGGTACCGCTGCCGGCGTTTCCCAACAACAATACCCCGTTGGGGTTAATAGGCCGGGGCGCAAACATCTATGTCACCATCGCGCATTCCGACCTGGAAGCGCTGGTGGTGAATGGCCAGATCGTCTCCATGGCCGCTGGTCCCACACCCTTCAAAGACCTATCCGGCAATCTTACGCACGCGCCTTGCTGGAACGCCCTGTCCGGACAGTTTCTGTACTCGGCAGACAGTCCCGGCAAGCAGCTCCTGCGCTACCTGGTGAGCGACACTAATATCTTTTATGACAAACCGTCGGTGGCCACTTTGACGGGCCCACCAACCGATTTGGCCGCCGATGGAGGCCTGCTGGGGGTGATCGACGGCGGCGACGGGGTCAACTCCAACGCTTCGTTGTTCGACATCGGCGCGGAAGGCGAACTCACGCTGCGGTTTGCGGTGAAAATCGCCAGCCCGGTCAATGGCGCCGCGATCATCCGGTAGAACTGCGGACCGACGCTCGGGACCGACGCACGGACGAGACGCCATCAGCACCGGCTGTTCCCGGTGATAATTGGGTGAGCACTCTCGATCCCATGGACTTGGACGCCAGCATCGAATCGCTGATGGCACGGTATCAACAAGGCGATTTCACCGCAGCCACGGCCCTTGTGAATCGTCTAAGTCCCCAATTGCACCGCTTCTTCCTGGCGCAGTTTTTGAGCCGGCGATATGCGGACGATCTGCTGCAGGAAACCTGGATGCGCATCCACGAAATCCGGCATACATACAGCCCCGGCCAACCGGTCCTGCCGTGGCTGTATGCGATTGCCCGGAATATCCGTGTGGACCACTTCCGCAAGGCCCAGCGCGCGGAAATACGGGAACAGAGCTTGGATGAGAATGCGGTCATCCCCCAATTGACCGCGGACCGGGTAGACAAGGGTCCCGACCTGGAAGCGCTTCTTGCTATCCTGCCGGAGAGCCAGCGCGAAGTGATCGCGATGTTGAAGGTGGCGGACATGTCGCTCGAAGAGGTAGCGCGCGCCACTTCGTCGAGCGTCGGGTCCGTCAAGCAGAAAGCCCATCGCGCCTATGAGAGATTGAGGGAGCGGCTCAGTGATTTCGGGACGCGCAGCGTACGCAAGGGAGAAGCCTCATGAGGGACGGAGATATCGACGACGTCCTCAAGCAGGCGGCCGGCTCTACCCCGGATATAGACCCAGCCATACTCGCTCGCATCTCGGGATCGATTGGCGGCTCCCTGCGGGCGGTCCGCCCGCTGCCACCCCAGTGGGTTCAGGTAACAGCCTTGGTTTTGGTCTGTGTTGCGGTAGCATCGGCGGGAGGAACGCTGCTGGGCCTTCATGGGATTCAGAAAATGAGCGCGACGGAAATCGGGCTGATCCTTCCGATTCTCGGCATCTTCATCTGGCTGGCCGCCGCCGTCTCGGTCAGCGAGATGATCCCTGGGAGCCGGCGCCGAACATCCCCCCGGATCATGCTGGCATCCGCCTGTGTGACTTTGACCGCTGTCTTTGCGCTGCTGTTTCACGACCATGGGACTGAAGACTTTATTCCCCAAGGCGTCGCTTGCCTGACCGCGGGCCTGATACTCGCCATTCCCGCGGCCTTCGTAAGTTGGTTGATTCTCCGCCGCGGTTACGCCGTCGATTCCCTGGCTGCCGCGTTCGCGCAGGGCGTTCTTGCGGGCTTGGCCGGCGTGGGCATGCTGGAACTGCACTGCCCGAATTTCGAGGCCCTTCATGTGATGGTTTGGCACACCGCGGTGCTGCCCCTGAGCGGCGCGGCGGGGGCACTGCTGGTTTGGAGCAGCCGATCTCTAAGGCGGAAAGCGCGTGACCGGCGGTAGGCTAGCCCGCTACTTCGTCAACTCCTGCACCAGCGCTTCCGGCCCCTTCGTCCGGTAGATATCCGTCAGCCGCTGCTCCTCCGCCGAAGGCGCGAGCGCGCTCCGGAGCTCTGGTTTGTCGAGATCCAGCCGGCTGGACGCCCATACCTTGCCGTCGGAAAACTGCACCTGGCTGATGAATCCCGTCATGCTTTGGATCTTCAACGGGCGGCCGTTCCGCGAAAGGTCCAGCGCCTTATCCTGCAACACTCGCGCCGTACCGCGCGCCGGCAAATATAAGTCCGGACCCGGCGGGCGCGCGAGCTCGATTATTTCCCGGAAGAGCTGGAGGGCATCGACGCCATGCTCTCCGACACCTATTTCTGCAATTTCTCGCTCTTCCAGAGCATGCCCGATAGCTGGGCCATCAAGCAGCTCTTCCCCATCATGCCGATCCATCGCCTCGAAATCGAGCCGACGCGCCCCGCCGTGCTGGGCGATATCACGTGCGATTCCGACGGCAAAGTGGAGGCCTTCATCGACCGCCGCGACGTGAATCGCACGCTGCAATTGCATCCTTTCGACGGCGGCAATTACTATTTGGGCGCCTTCCTATTGGGCGCCTATCAGGAGATTCTGGGCGATCTGCACAATCTGTTCGGCGACACCAACGCGGTACACGTGCGCTTGAGCCCGGCGGGCGAAACGATTCTCGATTCGGTGATCAAAGGCGACACGGTCCGCGAAGTGCTGAACTACGTGCAGTTCTCCTCGGATTCACTGGTGACCATGATGCGCCGCGACGCGGAGTGCGCGTTGCGCGAAGGCCGGCTGACCTACGAAGAGAGCGGCGCGCTGTTGAAGTTCTACGAAGAGGGGCTGCACGGGTATACCTATCTGGAGGACGTGCACGAGGAGTAGGTGGGGCGAGCCGATGGCCTTGGTATGCGCGCGGCGAGAGGCGCTACGTAATAAGCCAGGATTGCCCCGACTGTGGATGGCGATGAATGAACAATCAGGCGCCTTCCGCTGGGATAGATGTCCGAGCTGCCGCCGATCAGGGTCTGAAGGGCGCCAGGCGTAACCGGAAAGTCCGGCGACTCCGTCTGGCCCAAGATGGAAGCCGCGCCGGAGGAATCGATATCCGCAATCCGGACTGAGCTTGGCGGCGCAGGCGTCGATTGAGGCCGACGCGCTGGCTGTTCCCCGATATCCGGCGACGTAAATGTTCCCCGAATTGTCCACCTTGATGGCGTTGATGGCGTTAATGCCGGTGTTGGGGACCTGGGCCGGCGTAGCGGAGGGTCCGGCGGCCGCGCCGCAAACCGCGATCGGCAAAACATGCGGCGATCCGCGATCTTAACGCCATTCCTAATTTTAGCCCTACGCTCTGCTACAATCGACGGTCCGCAATGCCCCACGACGATGAACAGTCCAAAACGGCCGTGGAGGAGCTTGCCGCCCGCTTCCGCGGCGAGATGATTCCGCTCAGCAACAAGTTCTGCTACTTCTCCACTTTGCCTATGGCCGAAGAGGATTTGCGGCAGTACCTTCACGAGCCTGTCGCCGCCATCTCGCCCGCCGTGGCCGCGATTCTGCCGCAGGTGGGCTTCCTGGTGGCTCCGTATCTGGAAAAGGGCAATGGCAAAGAGAAAGACAGCGTGGTCTTCGACCGCCCCGCCGACGGCCGCCAGATTCTGTTCTCCCGCTGCGACCTGGAAGGGCTCACCGTGCTGGCCCTGGGCGCCAAGGAGATCGAAGTGGCCGATTATCACTACCAACTCTACTCGGCGCTCTCGGCGCTGGTGGCGGACCATTGGCCGCATGAGGCGCAAGAGCGCTTCTACCGGGCGATACGCGAAGAGCTAAGCGCTGAAATCCACGGCGAAGTGGATGAGAAGAGCTGGCATCTGAAGCAGGCGCTGCTCCGCCGCCAGACCAATGTCCGCAAAGAAACCAAACTGTTCCGCGATTACGCGCGCCAGGCGTTTGTAGATACCCTGACGCTTTACCTCCACGGCGCCTGTTGCGATATCGACGTGGAAACCGGCCCCCGCCAGATGCCCAGCCGCTACCTGCGCCGCCGCCTGGAGCTGCTGATGTCGCTGTTCCCGCCGCCGGAAGGCTATGCGGTGCTGCCGGAGCAGTTGAAGAGCCGGTAACGCCTGCTGGCGCTGTGAACCCGGCGGTTTGTGCTCTTGATGGAAAACGCTCTTACGGTCGCGGCTCTGATCGGAGCCAGCCCTATCTATGCCAGCCCTACCTACCTATGCCAAACCTCTACCGCGCGCCGTTGACTGCCGCCGAGCCCTTCATGTGAATCAGCAGGCCGGGCATTCTCTGTCCGTTGGCCGGCGCCCCGCTGGCGACGAAGGTCCGGAACTCGTGGGTCACGGTGCGGATGGCCGCCCATCCGGAGCCGGAGCGCAAGATCCGTCCCGTGACGTACAACTGCATGGGCGCCACGTTAAGCAGCAACATCGGCCATGAGATCGCCAACTCCACGTTCAAACCGGACGGCATCTCGCGGCCAGCCTCAAACCGGACGCCTCCGCTCGACATGTCGAGGGTGCATCCCGTTCCGGCGTCGATCGTCCGCCGGCGCCGGACCAGTTTCCAGCGTAGCTGCAGTTGCATTCCGTAGCGTTTGTCATGGCGGCGCTCGCCGCCGATGGTTTCTACTTGCTGCACATCGTCACCCCAGGTGTGAATTGATCGCATAGTTCCAGCAACTCTTGTTTTGCGCCGACGAATTCATTATGCGAGGGTTGAGGCTGACTTGAAAGTAATAGAAGTACCATGGACCGTAATATCAGTTCTAAGGAAGTTCCCGATGCCATCCCCGGTAAGCCTAAGAAGCGAGAGGAATCGTTAGGGCTAGGCCTGATAGCGCTGAACGGTGGCGAGCGCGCCAGCCAGCACTTTGGCCCGCAACTCAGGCGGTTCCACCGCCTCGACGTCCCCGCCGAAGCTGAGCGCAAACTGTATCGCCTCTTCTTCGACATCGAGCCGTACCCGTACGCGCACGCGGTCCCCTTCCGGTGTTTCCCCCTCCAGCCGCCAGCCGCGGTAACGCACCCAGCGCATAACCGGCGGGCTGGCCAGATACGTGGCGTAATATCGCGGCAGCTTCTCGCGGAATTCACTGGCCGAACGCTCCCAATAATCGGCTGGATCGAACTCCGCCGGCCGCTGGCTGGGCTGGTCCAGAATCACGGCGCTGGAAATCCGCGACACGCGATAGGTCTTCGTTTCCCCGGCAACTTGCGCGATCAGATACCACGTGCTCCCTTTAGCGACCAGCGCAAGCGGATCACCGGCGCGCTCACCCGGTTCTCCAAGCGCCCTTCGATACGAAAACCGCACTCGCCGCTCCCGCCAGAGCGCATCCAGCAGCACTGGAAGGCAGGCAATGGATTCGGCGGGGTCGCGCCACCCACGTGTGTCGATCAGAATCCGCTGCCGCGCAAACTCCGCTTGTTGCCGTGCGCCCGCCGGCAGCGATGCCTGCAGCTTGATAAAAGCCGCTTCGGCTTCGCGCTTCAAGCCCAGGTCCGCCATCAAGCGCTCCGGTCTGGCAAGAAACAAGGACTGAATCTCCCCCGCGCTCAATCCGGTGAGCTTGGTCTGATACTCTTCAAGCAGGCGCCAGCCGCCGGCCGCCCCACGTTCCGCGATCACCGGCACGCCCGCGCCGCTCAACGCTTCCATATCCCGCAGAATGGTTCGCTGAGAAACCTCCAGGCGCTTGGCCAGCTCGCGGGCCGTCACCCTGCGGCGTACCTGCAACAAAAGGAGGATCGACAGCAGGCGGCCGGCACGCATAGACAAACTTTATCAGCGAAATATGACAGCCGGTGTCAGGAATTGTCCCCTACACTAATCCAACATGAAGCCTCTGGCCAGCATGAAGCCTCTCGAAGGAAAGGTCGCCATTGTTGCCGGCTCCAGTCGAGGGGCGGGTCGCGGCATCGCGCTCGGCATCGCGCTCTCCCTCGGCGATTCCGGCGCTACCGTCTACGTAGCCGCGCGGACTTCGCGAAGCGGGCCTGCGCCGGCCGATAAAGCGCCCGGCACAATCGAGGATACCGCCGAGGAAGTGACCGCACGCGGCGGCAAGGGCATCGCGGTTCGCGCCGATCTCAGCGACGGGAAGCAGGTAGCCGCCCTGTTTGAGCGAGTGGGTAAGGAGCACGGCAATCTCGACGTCCTGGCCAATTCCGTGTGGAGCGCGAACTGCATGCCGGTGTGGTCCAGGAAGTTTTGGGACCTCAGCGCCGACCTCTGGCGCGATGCCACCGGCGACCTGAGCGCCTGCTGGCTGACCAGCGTTCACGCCGCACGCCTGATGGCCGGGAAGCGCGGCGGCCTCATCGTTCCTGTCACTGACAATCACCATCCCGATCCATCGTCCTGGCGCGGGCAGATTTTACGCAATATGGGCCACGAGTGTGTCAATCGGCTGGTTATGGGCATGAGCCGCGACGGCAAGAACGTGAAGATCGCGGTGGTTGGACTGAATTCCGGCTTCATGCGCACCGAACGCGTCCTGATGTATATGACGACCGCAGCCCGGAAGAAGCAATACCGCTTCGACCTGAGCGAATCGCCCGAGTACATCGGGCGCGCGGTAGCGGCTTTGGCGGCCGATCGGCGGGTGCTCCAAAAAACCGGGCAATTGCTTTGGGCCCGCGATTTGGCCCAGGAGTACGGCTTTACCGACACAGATGGGCGTTTCATCCCGCGCTTTGATCCTAAGCCGCAGCTTGATCCGAACGCGCCGCGGCAGGACTACCCGCGATGAAGGCCGCCGTTCGCGCCGCACTCGGATTTAGGTCGCACTCGGGTTGGGCGGCTCTGGTCGTCGTCACTGGCGCCCCCGGCGCTCCGGTGGCGATCGAACGCCGGCGAGTGCAGACCGCCGACCCTCGGATAAGAGGCTCTCTGCAGCCATATCACGCCGCGAAAGAAATGCAGCTCGCCGAAGCCGAAGCGTTCCTCGATCGCTGCGGCGCGGCAACGCAGTTGATGGCGGAGACAGCCGTACGCGAAGCCGCGGCGGAGTTGGCCGGCAAGGGCTACGCCGTCGCCGGCGCGTGTGTGTTACTGGGCTCAGGCCGGCCCGCGACCGGCCTCGCCGCGACGCTCCGCTCGCACCCCATGATCCACACCGCCGAAGGCGATTTCTTTCGCGGCGCTCTCAAAGCCGCCTGCGAGTCGTGCGGCCTGCCGGTCCTCGGCGTGAAAGAGAAGGAGCTCATCCGTGAAGCGGCGGCTGCTCTGGGCACCTCGGCAGATAATTTGCAACGTCGGGCTGCCGCGCTCGGTAAGAGCATCGGGCCGCCCTGGCGCCAGGATGAAAAGCTGTGCGCCATCGCAGGTTGGCTCGCGCTCAGGGAGCTGCGGTAGTCTTCGCACGCCGCTCTACCGCAGCATCCCCAGTTACTTCCGCGCTAGCCGGCTCCGCTTTGCGGCGTAACGCCGCCGATACCCCGGCGCCCTTCGGCCGGATTCAATTGAGTCGCAGATGCAACTCACGCGCCGCCTGGAGGTGCGCCACTGCCTCCAGCGCCTGCCCGGCGGCTTTAGGAGCATCGCGTAATTGAGTGACAGCGATGTGAGGCAGGATGCGATCCGGATTGATCCCGCGCGGCGGTTGACGACCAGGTTGCCAGTCTGCCCACTAAGCGGCAAGCCGCCAACGGCGCCGGCGTTCCTCCATTAGACCAGCGAGTAGACCAGGGAGATTACCAAGGGCGAGCAGCTGGCCGGCTGACAATCGGCCGAAGGTTGGCAACCGGTTGGCAACCTGCCCCACAAAATCGTCGAGGCTCTTTCATAACTCGAGCTTCTGGCGGCGGATTCCGTGGCTGACTCGGCGCGAGTGCCCAGCGCGCAGAGGACTAAGGCGAGGTTCGGCGACTCAGTGTATGTCAGCGGCAGCAGCGAAACGAGCAACTCGACGGACAGCGCCGAAGCCAACCGCGCGATTCGCCGAAACGATTCCGGACAAGCTCGACGCAATCCGTGCGATGCACCACATTAGCAGGCGACTTGCTCTGACGATTGCGAGGTGATATTGAATGCGCGGATTTACACTTGTATTATTAGGTACTGTTGCTGGTATCGGCTTCATGGCTACCGCCCCCAAAGCAGAGGCTCAGGTGAGCGTCGACATCGGAGTAGCCCCCGACTGTCCCTATGGTTACTATGACGTGGCTCCTTATGCCTGTGCTCCCGCCGGATACTACGGTCCGGAATGGTTTACCGGGGACGTCTTCATTGGCGCTGGCCCATGGTTTCATGGCGCTAGCGAATTCCAGGGCCACGTAAATAACCGTTTACATCCGGAACACGGCTATAAGGGGCCAGTGCCACAACGTGGCGAGAAAGCGGAGCCGGCAAAGCGTGTCGACAGTGCGCACTTCAAAGGCAACGAAGTGCGGGATGGACGCGGCCACGCAGTTAAGGGCAAACGCTAGCGTACCGATTACTTGTATAACAGACTCGCCGGCGCCGGCGAGGTATTTTTAGCCTCGCTAACACTAACTAAGCCGGCGCCAGGCGAGTCAGCCGGCCGAGAGTCGCTCCAGGAGTGCTGGTGGACTGGGCGCAGTCATTGAGTAAGTGGCGCCGTGCGGATGCGGCGATTCGTGCGTCGAGTAATAACTCCCTTGGATTGAACTGGACTGAGTGTCCACCGGACTCAGCCAGGCTACCAGATCTTGTGGCGTGGCGGCCGGACATGCCCGGCCACATAGCGGATGGGTTGTCCGGCATGCGCGGGGGACAGGCCAGGAGGCCTGTCCTACTTTATCTCGCCTTTTAAGACTTCTATTGCCTTCTCTACCTGCCGGTCGTGCTGAGTCAGGAAATCGGGCGGAGTGTTGTCGATTAGATAATCGGGCACGACGCCGTAGTTCTCCATATCCTCGCCGCGGGCGGTGGTCACGGCCGCGCCGGGGGTGCGCAAAGTCGAGCCATCCATCAAAGTGAACGATCCGGTGCCAATGACGGCGCCGTAGGTCGGCATACCTACCAACTTGCCGAGACCCAAGGTGCGGAAGCCATCGGGGAACATTTCGGCGTCGCTGGCGGAGCGCTCATTCTGCAACACCACCATCGGTCCGAAGTACGCCTGCGACGGCCGAGTCACAACCAGCGAATCGCGGCCGCGCGACGATTGATACGGCTTACGCTGGTTCAGAATCTCCAGCAATTCCTGATCGATTCCGCCTCCGCCGTTGAAGCGCTCATCGATGATGAGGGCTTTCTTGTCCTGGTTATCGAGCAGGTCGCGCTCGAACTTCGCCAATGACGGCGCATCCATCGCCTTGATGTGCAAGTAGCCGATTTCGCCACCTGAGAGCTTCTTCACCATCTCAGCGCGATCGTCCACCCAGCGCGCATATTCCAAATCGCTCTGCGCCGCAGTGGTGAGAGGTTCAAGGTTGATGGTCCACGAGCCATCCATGGAAGGTTTGGAGTTCACCACGAATTCGAATTTCTTCTCGGGAAGAATGTTGAACAGCTTCCAGTAATTCTCGCTGGTCTTCAGCTCCTTGCCGTTCACCGCCAGAATGTAATTGCCGGCGGCCAGCTTGACGTAATCGTGATCGGCCGGACCTTTGCGGTAGATGTAAGACACCTTGTAGTATCCCGACGTATCGGGAGCCATGTCGAAGCCGGGATAACGGGTCTGAATCCGCTCGGCCGCATTCTCTTCGCCGGGCAGCCGGCCGCCGCCGGACATGCCAGTGTGCGAGGAGTTGATTTCGCCGATCATCTCCATAACCACGTTGTCGAGCTCTTCGGAATCGGCGATGTTACCGAGCAGGGCTTCGTACTTATCCTTGGCCGCGGCCCAGTTCGTGCCGTGCATCTTGGGATCGTAGTATCGATTCTTCATTACGCGCCAGGCTTCTTCAAAGACCTGCTTGCGTTCAGCCGCTATATCGATCACCATGCGCACGGAGAAATCAATGCGCCTCGGTCCGCCGCTGGTGGCAGTAGTCGTGGCCGCGCGGGCCGCTGCGCCGCCGCCGCGTCCACCCCGCCCACCGCCGCGTCCGGCAGCCGCCGCGGTCGACGCCGCCGCGCCGGCATCCGCGCCGCCGCCGCCGATGGCCAATGTGTAAATGCTGCCGCCTTGCAGATAGTAAATGCTGCGGCCGTCGCGCGACCACTGCGGCTCGCCGCCACCGCCCCGTCCGCCACCGCCGCCGCCACGTCCACCGCGTCCACGTCCGCCGGCGGCGTCAGTCGAAGTAGTATTGAGACGCGTGAGACGCGTGCCGTCCTCGGCGATGGTGTACATTCCAGGTCCGCCACCCGCGCCGGGTCCAGCGCCCTCTTCGGCGGCTCCGCCCGCGGCACTGAACAGGTAGGTGCGGCTATCGGGCGCGGGAACCACCATGGAGACCGATCCGGGCATGCGGGTGAGCTGAGTGACACGGCGATCAAGCCCATCCCAAACGATCTTCACTTGCACATTGGCAACTGCGCCCGCAGCGGCGCCGCGTCCACCCCGGCCCGCGGGGGCATTCTCGGCAGCCGCGGCTTCGGCCTGCGCTTCGGTATCGATATCGAGCGAGTTGGGGTCCTTATCTATCGGAATGAGAGACACGCTGTAAAGTTGTGAAGTGGAACGTGCGAGGGAAGCCATGCCCGACGCCCCAACGCCTCCCAGGAATAGCAGCTTCCTGCCGTCGGGCGTCCACCTGGCGCCGGTGGAAGAGAGAAAATCGCCGCCGCCGATCTGATGTTCCTGACGGGTGGCGAGCTCCATCACCCACACGTGCTGGCGCAGCAATTTGTCGGCCTTGGAATATGAGATCCACATGCCGTCGGGCGAAAACTGCGGGTTGCCGATGTTATTGGCGTCGCTGGTGACTAGTATGTCAGTCTTGCCGTTATCCACATCCACGCGGCGAAGTTTGTGGTCCGAGCCCGAATACAGCAACGTCTTGGAATCGGGCGCCCAGACAAGGCTCGACTTATCGCAATCCACGTCACTGATCTGCTTTACAGTCTTGCCGAGCTCGTCGGAGAGAAAGACTTCCTCGCGGCCGGTGCGGTCGGAAACGAAGGCGATCCACTTGCCGCTGGGGGCCCAGCGCGGGTCCTGCTCTTTCCATGGAGTGTCGGTCACGCGCTGCGTTTCGCCGCGATCGGTGGCGATGGTGAAGATCTCGCCGTGCGCCACTATGGCCGCGCGCCGGTTCGAAGGCGAAATGTGGAACCCCTCGGCGTCGTTGGCCAGAGTGACCAGCTCAGTGTCGTTCTCTTTGCCATCGGACTTGATATCGACGCGGATCTCGCTCGACCTGCCGCTGGCGACGTCGAGCTTCCAGATGCCGAAGTTGTCTTCATAGACGATGGTTTTGCCGTCGGCCGAAATGCTGGGAAAGTAGAGATTGCCGTCGCCGTGGTGCGTCACCTGGACCGCCTTGCCGCCCTTGTCGGACATCTTATAGATGTTGTTGACGCTCTGCATCACTTCGGGGCTGCCGAACTTGATGGTCTTCTCATTGGGCAGCATGTCGGCGACAAAGTAGATATCGCTGTTAGCGGCATACATGGGCCATAGGTAATTACCCTTGTAATCGGGATCGCCCACGAGCCTGGTGAACTTCTTCGCAGCGACATCCATCACCCAAAGGTCCACCGCGTAGCTGCCGCGATAGTGCTTGCGCGACCACACGCCGGGATGGCGCGAGAACGCGAGCTTGGAACCGTCGGTGGAGTAACTGGCCGAAGAGCCCCAGTCGGTGGAGATGGCCGTTTCGATGCCGCCATCGGCCGGGACCTCCCATAGAGTGGCCACCGAGGGAAACGCGCCGTTGCCGCGCGTGGAGGAGAAGACGACCTTCTTGCCATCGGGCGTCCAGCCGACCACGTTATCGGCCGCGCTGTGGAACGTGAGTTGCCGCGGCTTGCCGCCTGTGGAAGGGATGACGTACACATCGTAGTTGCCGTCGCGATTGGACGAGAAAGCGATCGCGGAGCCATCGGGCGAGAATCGCGGAAACTGGTCGCGCGCCTTGTTATCGGTGAGGCGCAGGATGTCGGAGCCGTTCTCATTGGCGATCCAGATGTCGCCCAGGTAGCTGAACGCTACCTTGCCTTTGGAATAGGTGGGATGGCGCAGCAACTTTACCTGCGCCTGCATCAGGACGGGCAGCAATAGCACGGCGGCACCCAAGAGCGCTTTTCGCATCGTTCAAACCTCCGGATTCGGAATACTGCAATATTACTGTTTCGGGGCGGTAAAGACAACTGCGGCGGAAACCCTTAAAGACAAATTGAGGCGGAAGCAGATTGATTATCGCTTCGTGGTCTGTTGCGCCTCGCTAATGCACGGCGGCTTGACGAACAACACAAACCGGTCGAGGGCAGCGGGCGGTGGTCAGGCGCGGGCTCGGCGACAGACGACAAGAGGCGATCGTCTGTCCTACCAAGCCAGTCGAGGGTAGCGGCGACCGTCAAGCGCGGTTTCGGCGGGAGACGACAGGCCGGGAGGCCTGTCGCACCAAACCGGTCGAGGGCAGCGGCGGTGGTCAGGCGCGGACTCGGCGACAGACGACAAAAGGCGATCGTCTGTCCTACCAAGCCAGTCGAGGGTAGCGGCGACTGGCAAGCGCGGTTTCGGCGGGAGACGACAGGCCGGGAGGCCTGTCGCACCAAACCGGTCGAGGGCAGCGGCGGTGGTCAGGCGCGGGCTCGGCGACAGACGACAAAAGGCGATCGTCTGTCCCACCAGGGCAGCGGCGGCGGGAGACGACAGGGCGGGAGGCCTGTCGCACGTCTGCGTTAGTGGGGCGCGGTTACGGCGGCGTACTTGCCCGACTTGACCCAGAGCCAGTCGCCCCCGTCGGAGATCTTGCCGGGATTCTTGACGACATAGAGCAGCACCGTCTCAGGCGCAAAGCAATGCCTGTAAATCAGCGACGAACTGGAGCCGGCGTTCCCGAAAGCGGTTTCCAAATCGAACTGCGGAGGCACGTTATCGATGCGCAGAACGCCGTTTCGGATTTGCGCTGTCACTTCATGCAGTCCGCCACCTGAAAACCTGACGTGCCCGTCCGCCCCAACTCCCATCGTGTAACTGGCCGGGTGCTGGATATCCACGGTGGGGTCCACCGCAACCTGGAATCCGGTTGCGATGGGTTCCATCGATCCGGCATGGACGACGCGGAACAAGACGGTACACGAGTTCTGCGAGCCTGGACCCGTGCCGGCGTTGACGAAATCCGCCGCGTTGCCGCCGGTCTCCGCCGCGATGCGCTCCGACTCTGTGGGAATTCCGGGAGCGGCTGCGGTGGCGGCGCAATCCGCCGGCAGAACGAAGGTGGAAGCGGGCGGCGCGGCAAGGCTGAGCTGCTTGATTTCGGAAACGATTTGAGGCTGGCCGCCGGCCTGGGTCATCTGCATTTTGACGACGAGGCCGTACTTACTCTCAACCCAAAGCTTGATCTTCGCAGGCTGCTCGATTTCGAAAACTTTGGTCGCGAATCCGTTGACGGTCTCTGTGCCCGCGGCCTTGGCGTTTTGCTGCGCCAGCTCCGCGGCGGTCGCGATTGAATCGGGAGAGAACGGGTCGCCCCAGGAGCCGGAAAACGTGCCCCTGGAGCAGGGCATCGGGGTTTGGCTGACGTCCCAGGTGAAGCTGGTGTTAGTCTGCAGATCGTATAGGGTGCGAGTGTGAAAACCTTTGGGTAATTCCGGGCTGGGAGGCATGCTTCGGTCGATCAGGGCTTTCGAGCCGCTACGATAGACGGTCCCGGGCGGACTCATCATGGAACTGGCTATCGTCACAGTGTAGGTGGTGGGCGGTGGGGCGGATTGGGACCGCAATTGAGGGGCGGCAATACCCGCCAGTAACGCTAAATTCGCAAACCACGATATGGATTTCGATGCCTGCATGTTGCCTCTTTCACTTACTTAAATAAATGGTCGGAATGCGGATTGGCGGCGGGGAACTCGACTTAGCTGCCGATTTTGTCAGGCAGGCCTCCTGAAGCGGCATCGGCTACGGTATGCCTGGATGGGAATAGGGCGCGTTCACGCGCGTTACGATGCTGCCCGGCGGGATGCGGAGATCGCCGGTGGGCGGAATGCCTAGAGCGGTGACGACGCGTTTCATGGGCTCTCGCGCAACAACCATTGTAACTGGGGATTGGCAGCCGCGGACTGCCGGGGCGACATGCCTGTCCACGAGCCGCGACAGGCCGCTCATATCGTGCAGGGCCACGCCGCCCATCATGCTGCGAAGCAAGCAAACGCCACGCCAACGAGCACGCCGCCACGCATCGCAAGGCTGCCGCCGGGTAACAGATTAAACGCCGGGTAACAGCTCAAACAAGGTAGGACAAGCTCGCAGCCCTTCCGCGCCATTCCGGAATTCCCATCGAAAATTCGTAACCTTTTCCGCGCCGCGCAGTATAACCGTCGATGGCCGCATTCTTCCAGGATCTTCGCTATTCGTTACGAACGCTGCGCAAGGCGCCGCTCTTCACCGCCGTGGCCGTGCTCTCACTGGCGCTGGGAATTGGAGCCAATTCCGCAATCTTCTCGCTGATCAACCAGCTTCTTCTGCAGCGGCTTCCGGTCAGGAGCCCGGAGCAGCTGGTGATGCTGGCCGGCCGCGGGCGCCACTATGGCGGCAACAACGGCCGCGACAAGCTTTCCTATCCCATGTATCGGGACATCCGCGACAAGAACCAGGTATTCAGCGGCATGTTCTGTACGCACCGCGACACCATGAGCGTCACGTTCGCGGGCCGCACCGAACTGATCAGCGGCGAAACCGTCTCGGGTAATTTCTTCCCGGTGCTCGGCATTGGGGCGGCGATAGGCCGCGTCTTCAACGCATCCGACGACCTGATCCAGGGCGGCCATCCTCTCGCCGTTCTCAGCTACGGTTACTGGAAGACGCGCTTCGGCGGCGACCGCGGCGTACTGGGTCAAAAGATCGTGGTGAACGGCCAGCCATTGACCATCATTGGCGTCAGCCAGGCCGGTTTCGACGGCATCGAACCGGGCTTCGCTCCGCAGATCCGGATTCCCATCACCATGAACGACGAACTGCCGCGCACGAACTTCGGCCGTCTCAACGAGCGCCGCTTCCGCTGGACGGAGACCTTCGGCCGCCTCAAGCCGGGCGTGACTATCGAAAAAGCCCAGGCCGGCTTACAGCCGCTGTTCCACCAGATTCTGAATATGGAGGTGCAAGAGAAGCCCTTCGCCAAGGCGTCACCCTTCGTGAAGCAGGAATTCCTCAAGATGTGGATGGAAGCGATGCCCGGGTCCAAGGGCCGCTCGGACCTGCGCCGCACTTACTCGAAACCGCTGCTGGCGCTGATGGCGATCGTCGGTCTGGTGTTGCTGATCGCGTGCTCGAACCTGGCGAATCTGCTCATCGCGCGCGCCTCGGCGCGGCAGAAGGAGATTGCCGTCCGCCTCGCGTTGGGCGCCGGGCGCGGCCGGCTGATCCGTCAGCTGCTGGTGGAAAGCCTGATGCTCTCCGCGGTGGGCGGCGCGCTGGGCGTGGGTTTGGCGGTGGTGATCGATCGGGCACTGATCGCATTTCTGCCCTCCGGCCATACTCCGCTCTCGCTTTCGAGCACGCCGGATTGGACCGTGCTCGGATTCACGTTCGGCGTCTCGATGCTCGCTGGGATTCTCTTCGGCCTTGTGCCGGCATTGCAATCCACGCGCCCGCAACTCGCCGGCACGCTGAAGGATCAGGCCGGCGCGGTGGTTCGCGGCGGCTCCGTGCGGCTGCGCAAGGGTCTGGTGGTGGCGCAGGTTTCGCTGTCGCTGCTGTTGCTGATCGGCGCCGGTCTCTTCCTGCAGAGCTTGCGCAACCTCAAAACGATGAACCCCGGATTCGAGGTGAAGAACCTGCTGACGTTTTCCGTGGAGCCCACGTTGAGCCGCTACGACAAGCCATGGACTCTCGATTACTATCGCCGTCTCAGCGAGCGTTTGCAGAACCTTCCCGGCGTGGAATCGCACGCCTTCGCCGTTATTCCCCTGGTGGCCGACAACGAATGGGATAACTGGGTGACCATTGAAGGCTACACGCCCAAGCAGGGTGAAATGCCCGATCCGCACATGCAGTATTGCACGCCGGCGTTCTTCAAGACGCTCAAGATTCCGGTGGTGTTGGGCCGCGACTTCATGGCCAAGGACGTCGATGGCGCGCCCAAGGTGGGGATTGTGAATCAGAGGTTCGCGAAGCGCTACTTCGGCGGCGCGAGCCCGCTCGGACGTCACCTCGGCATGGGCATCGATCCGGGGACGAAGCTGGATATCGAGATCGTCGGCGTGGCGGGCGATACCAGGTATGAGAGCATGCGCGAGGAGGTCCCCTTCGAGGTATACATTCCCTATACGCAAACCAATTTCGTCACCGGGATGACGGTCTATGTGCGCGCGCAGGGCGAGCCCGCCGGCATCTTCAATATGCTGCGTCCGACGGTCCGAGACGTGGATGCCGGCGTGCCCATGTACGACCTGCACACCCTGGACGACCAGATCGAGATTTCGCTTCTCACCGAGCGCCTGTTGGCGACGTTGTCGAGCGTCTTCGGCTGTCTGGCGACCTTGCTGGCGGCGTTGGGACTTTACGGCGTAATGGCCTTCATGGTGGCGCGCCGCACGCGCGAGATTGGCATCCGCATGGCGCTGGGCGCGGACAGCGGCTCGGTGGTGTGGATGGTGATGCGCGAGGTGCTGTCGCTGGCGGCCATTGGCGTGGCTATCGGGCTGGGCGCGGCGTGGGCGGCGACGCGATTTATAGAGACCCAGTTATTCGGGATTCAACCGACGGACTTGATCACCATGGCGCTGGCTGCGGCGGGCATCGGCGTGGTGGCCGGACTTGCCGGATACGTTCCGGCGCGGCGCGCCACGGGGATCGATCCGATGCGGGCGTTGCGGTGGGAGTGAAGCGGTAGGGTATGCTTTAGCTCGCTCAGCGGTCGAGCGAAGCTTGCCGCGTGCCGCTTCGCGGGAAATGTAGAAACTCCAGGCGCCGCTTCGCGGCACGACGGCGATGGCAAGCTAAAGCATACCCTACCATCCGGCTTACTGAGATGCGCATACACCTCGGTCCGGCGAGCCGGTTTGCTATCCTGGTTTTGCCGACCCCGTCGAAACGTCATGACGATACGCGCACTGGTGGCAGTTGGCGCTACAGTTTTCGCCGCGGGCGGATTATTTGGCCAGCCTGGGGCAGCCCCGCCGGCGTTCGAAGTGGCATCGGTCAAGCCGGCCGATCCAAACTCGCGGCGGGGGATGGATTTCCGAATGGCGCCGGGCGGAAGTCTTACCGTAACCAACCTTACTCTGCAAACGCTGGTGCAAGAGGCCTACGGCGTCAAGCGCTATCAGATCGCGGGAGGGCCCAAGTGGCTGGATAGCGACAGATTCGATATTGCCGCTAAGGCGGAAGGCGATCCCAACCGGAAACAGATGATGGCGATGCTGCGGACGCTGCTGGCGGACCGCTTCCAACTGAAGGCCCGCCGGGAGTCCAGGGAAGGCAACGTCTACGCGCTGGTGGTGGCGAAGAACGGCGCGAGACTCAAGGAGCCGGCGAGCGGCGACCAGTCTTTCATTCACCTCGCCCGATTCGATCCGCCCGAGCGGCCAACGCTGACTTATGTTCTCTATGGGCAGAAGACATCGATGCCTCTCTTGGCCGAACGGCTGGCAGGCGAATTGAGCGCTCCGGTTTTGGACAGGACGGGGATCAAGCGGGATTTCGATTTCAGACTCGAGTTCGCCTACGACGAGTCTCAACCCGACTCCGGTCCATCTATAATCGGTGCGATTCAGGAGCAGCTTGGATTGAAACTGGAACCAGCTAAGGGGCCGGTGGAAACTTTGGTTATCGAGACTGCCGCGAAACCGTCCGGGAACTAACTTAAGGTTGGTCGCGAAAATGGCATTTCGGCGTGAACCGAAGCGCGTTCACCCGATTGTGAACGCTGCACGCATGTGCCCAGAGGCGCCCAGTGCGCCACGACGCGCTCCGCTCTATTTCGGATACACCCGAAAATCGTCGAAGTAAGTCACCGAATCGCCCACGGTCCACAGCCCGACTTTGCCGGAATTGGTGAATGTGTCGTCGAACGCCTGTAGAATTCGCCGGTGGTTGACGTATACCTGGAAGCGGTTGCCGCGCACCGATACTTTCAAAATGCTCCACGCATTCAGGGGGATATCGTGATGCACGCCCGCACTCAGCGCGATTCGCCGGCCGTCCTGCACCTTGAATAGCACCACGCTGCCATCGAGGGCGTTGGCTCGCGCCAGATAGTAGTTATTGTTGTCGCGGTAGCGGAAAACCAGGCCGCCGGCCTGATCGGCGCGGCCCGCTACGGGTTTCATGCGCACGCTGACGTCGCTATCGCGAACCGTGAGCCCATCGAAAATAGCCAACGGGAAGCGGTTGCCACCAGCCACGCTCGAAATCTGCGCCAGGACATAAGGCTGCGTGGGAGCCGATTCGTCCTTGAGAATTTCCCACTTCGGAGCGGCGCCGCCGTTGGTCATGGCTGCGGTCCATCCTGGGGGCATTTTGCCTAAAGGAGCGGTATCGAAATTGACGATTCTTCCGGTCGATGCAATCAGGCCGAACGAAATCAGCAGGCCCAACGGTTTCATATATTCCCGTTACGGGAAATGGCGCTCTGTATCCATGATATCAGACTGGGGCGTTGGCGGGGCTATGAAATGGCAGATCCCAAATGCCAACTCGCGGGGGCGCGTCTAAGCCGGCAAGGCGGATTCACAATCCGCCGCGGGGATCGAGAGACGGGTGCGTCGCGCTATTCGAGCGCGGCTCGCGTCCGTCTTTACAGCGCGCTGGCCGAGCGGATCCCTTCCGATTGCAGCGTCACTTGCATCTTCTTCAGCGCCGTCTTATGAATCTGCGAGACGCGGCTTTCGTTCACGCCGAGTACATCGCCGATCTGCTTCATGGTCATCTGATTGGTATAATACAGGAACACCACTTTTTGATACCGCTCGGGTAACTGGCAGATGGCGCGGTCCAGAGTGGTGCGCAGCTCGCGGCGCTCGCAGATGTTGTCCGGCCGCACGTCGGATGCGGCGGCGAGTTCCATTTCCTGCGTTTGGTCCAGGTCTTCGCGCGGCGAGATAGAGACCGGGCCGGTAGTGCGCAGTTCAATCGCGATGAGGCGCCAGCGCTCCGTGGTCACGCCCATCTCGCCTGCAAGCTCGGCATCCGTGGGTGTGCGGCCCAGCTTCGCGGAAAGGTCGCGAGAGACGGTGTCCACCTGCTTCTGGCGGCGGCGCATGTCGCGCGAGGCCCAGTCGAGCTGGCGCAGGCTGTCGAGAATCGCGCCCTTGATGCGGTGCTTGGCATAGGCTTGGAACTCCACGTTCTTCGTAGCGTCGTACTTTTCGACGGCGTCGAAGAGACCCAACACGCCGGCATGGATAAGATCGTCGAGCTCGATGTGGACGGGCAGATTCTCGCGCACTCGGATGGCGATCACCTTCACCAGCGGAAGATGTTCGAGTACGATCTGGTCGCGGAGTGCGAGCGAATTCTTCTCTTGCCGTTGTACAGACACACGTCGAGCCGTCATGTTTTTCGTCCTCTTTTTCGATTTCTTCTTGTTTCCGGCTTTCTCGGCCGGCAGCCCTAAGAGTGCAACCTTAGGACCATGTTGCGAGGACGATAAACGCTTTATTATCAGTAGGTAGAAGACCTTAGCCGCGTTCCAAAATGAACCGTGTTTCAGATCGGCACAAAAGTTGTTTCACGGGTGAGCGAGCGGATTCGGGAAGGCTTAGCCGGCACAGGTTCACACTGCGTTTCCCGAATCCGTTTAGGCGCCCGTAGTGTGTTGAAGGCGCCGCCGGCACGTCGGGATCTTCGCAGGGCACTCGACGAATCGCGCTGCCTCGCGTTAACCTCAGGTGATGGGGATACGCGTCTGGCTCGCTCTGGCTCTCACCGCCGCCGGCGTGCTGCTGAGCGCGCAGCAGGTTGATTTCCGCGGCGAAGTGGTCAAAGAGGCGCCAAAGAGAATTATCGCTATCCCCGATCTGCGCGGGGCCGGCGACGCGCAACAGTTTATGGCGGCGTTCAATCAAACGCTGTGGGGGGACGTTGCGGATTCCGGCATCGTCGCCATGGCGGCGAAAACCCTGTATCCCGCCTTCATTCCGCAGCAACCCGCCGATTTCCAGCAGCCTGTAGCCGCCGCGGAATTGCCCAAGTCCCGGCTTGACGGTGAAATGCTGGCGACGCCCACGGGCGGTGGCCGCTGGATGTCCGACTGGTCCGGCCCCCCGGTTTCGGCCAACTATCTCGCGTTCGGTTATGCCGCCATACTGAATGGCGTATTTGTCGCGTACGGTTATTTCTTCGACCTCCGCCTCGATACGCCGGCTCATGCGCAGGTGATCGGCGCCCGCTATCTCGGGTCGGCGGATGAAGCCGGGGCGCGCAAAGCGGCCCATGCGTTCGCCGCCGATATCCTCGCCGAACTCGGCGGCAAGTCTCTCTTCGGGACGCACATCTACTTTGTCTCCGACCGCACCGGCCACAAAGAGATTTGGGTGATGGACCCGGACGGCTCGAATCAGAAGCAGATCACCAAGTTCAACTTCATCGCCACCGCGCCCGCCGTCTCGCCCGACGGATCGAAGATCGCTTGCACCGCCTACCCCGGTGAGGGAAAGCCGGCGCGCATCTACCTGTTTTCGGTGGATCCGCTTCGCCAGTTGACGTTCTACAATCCCCAGGGAAACTACGCCGCTCACCCCTCGTTCACTCCCGATGGCAAACAGATTGTGTTCGATTCATCCGCGGACGACGGCTATCGAATCTACATCGCCAACGTGGATGGCGGCGGCGCGCATCTGGTCAATCTGTCGAAATCGATCCAGGTGGAACCGAAGGTGAATCCCAAGAACCCGGCATTGATTGCGTTCACTTCGGATCGAAGCGGGACGCCGCAGATCTACACTATGAACTCCGATGGCGGCGACCCCGAGCGCCTGACCAATGGCATCGGTGAAGCCGTGAACCCCGCGTGGAATCAGGATGGCGAGCACCTGGCATTTGCCTGGACGCAGGGTTACGCGCCCGGCAGCTTCAATATTTTCGTGATGGAGGTCGCGTCGCACCAGTATGTGCAACTGACCAAGGCCGCGGGCAAGAATGAGAACCCCGCATGGGCGCCCGACGGAGTGCATCTCGCGTTCAGCTCAAACCGCGGCGGTTCTTACCAGATCTGGACCACGCTGGCCAGTGGTACGCAGGTGAGGCAACTTACCACGCAGGGGAATAACAGCAGCCCGGTGTGGGGCCAATAGTGGGGCAGCCAATCCTGGCTGCAGCCGGCTTTCAGCCGGCTTCTTCGCCCGCTCGTCGACTTGTCCACCCACTGCTAAAATAAGCTCATCCCCTCAATGGAACTCCGCGAGAAAGTTGCGCAGCTTCCGCTTTCCCCGGGCGTATACCTCTATAAGGACGCGGGCGGCCGCATCATTTACGTCGGCAAGGCCAAATCCCTGCGCCTGCGCGTGCGCAGCTACTTTTCCGATGACAAGCTCAGCGACATCAAGACCGGCACACTCATCGCGGAAGCGCGCGACATCGAATACATTCTGGTGGATAACGAAAAGGAAGCGCTGGCCCTCGAGAACAATCTCATCAAGCAATACCAGCCGCGCTTCAACATTCTGCTGCGCGACGATAAGACTTACCCTTACATCAAACTCACCAGCGAGAAATTCCCGCGCGTCTACGTCACCCGCCGCCTGCGCAAAGACGGCGCCACTTACTTCGGGCCGTACTTCCCCGCCAACCTGGCGCATCGCCTGGTGCACTTCATCCATCGCCACTTCATGGTGCCCTCATGCAAGGTGGATCTCACTCGCTTCCATCCCAAGCCCTGCCTGCAGTTCCACATTCACCGCTGCCTGGGCCCCTGCGTGGAAGGACTCACTAGCGACGATGTCTACGCCGGCGCCGTCCGCGACGTGCGACTCTTCCTCGAAGGCCGCCACACCGATCTCGCCCGCGGCCTGCGCGCGCGCATGGAATCCGCCTCCGAAGCCACGCGCTTTGAAGAGGCCGCTAATCTGCGCGATCTGCTTACAACAGTGGAAGAGATCGAGGAAAAGCAGAAGATGGCCGCCGCCAAGGGCGACGATGTGGATATCTTCGCCTTCTACGCCGAGCCGCCGCTGGTGGCGCTCAATCTCTTCCATCTGCGCAACGGCCAGATAGTCGATCGCCGCGAGTTTTTCTGGGAAGACCAGGCCGATTTCGACGAGCCGGTGTTCTTTTCCTCATTGCTCAAGCAGCTCTATCTCGACCAGCAATATGTTCCCGCCGAAATCCACTCGCCCGCGGAGTTTGAAGACCGCGAAGCGCTGGAAGAGCTGCTCAGTGAAAAGCGCGGACGCCGCGTCGAAATCCGCACGCCGCAGCGCGGTCAGAAGAAGGCGCTGCTCGATCTGGTGCAGAACAACGCCAAACACAGCTTCGACGCGCGCTTCCGCGTGTTGAAGCCCTCGTCGCGCGCCATTCAGGGGGCGCTGCAGGAGGCCCTCAACCTGCCCAACGCGCCCGCGCGCATCGAGTGCTTCGACATCTCGCACATTCAAGGCACGGATAAAGTCGCCAGCATGGTGGTCTGGGAAGACGGCCGCATGAAGAAGGCCGATTACCGCAAGTTCATCATCAAGACCGTAATCGGCAACGACGATTTTGCCAGCATGCGCGAAGTGGTGACGCGGCGTTATAGCCGCCTGCAGGAGGAGAAGCTGCCGATGCCCGGCCTGGTCCTGATCGATGGCGGACTGGGCCAGCTTCACGCCGCCGCCGGAGCGCTCGAAGCCATCGGAGTGATCGACCAGCCGCTGGCTTCCATCGCCAAGCGCGAAGAGATCATCTACGTCTACGGGCAGGAGGACGAGCCCGTGGTGCTCGACCGTTTCTCGCCCATCCTGCACCTGGTGCAATCCATCCGCGACGAGGCCCATCGCTTCGCCGTGACCTTCCACCGCTCGCGGCGCAACGCGCGCACGCTGACATCGGAGCTCGACGCCATCCCCGGCGTTGGCCAGAAGACCGTGCTGCGTCTGTTGAAGGAGTTCGGCAGCTCGGAGCTGGTCCGTTCCAAATCGGAAGATCAGCTGGCCGCGGTGGTGGGCCGCGCGGCGGCGCGCAAGATCAGGGCGCACTACGCGGCGGAGCCAGTGGGACAGGCCTCCCAGCCTGTCTCTTGAGTTTCTAGGTAGGACAGACGATCGTTTTTTGTCGTCTGTTGCCCGGGGCCTTCGGCCCGCCAAATTTCATGAGCAACCGATGCCTAACTAAGGTAAGGTGGGGCACGCTTCAGCTTGCCAACCGGCCGGAAGGCCGGGGTTTTTCGACCCCTGTCGGCGTCTTCGCCGGCTCTCAGCATCTCGACTAAGGTTTGTGGTTCGGGAATAATCGCCGGGCGCGGCCCGCTTCTCGCCCGATCCCCTTATTTTTCTTCACGCTCTTGTGCGCTCTTGAACTGGCGGCGGGTTAAGAAATCAGGGTCCCATAGGTTGTGTGGTCGCCGATCCAAAACCACAGATACCCATCCGCTCGTTTAATGGCGTATGCTTGCCAGAAATCCGCTGCGGCGCGATGCATCTAAATCGGCTGAACTCGGCCGTTCTTTTCGTCGTCCAAAGCGCGGCAAATAGCCCTGTCCAGGCGGCCCGCCGCCAGGTCGGACTGCACGCGAGCGTCGATGGGCTGCGGATGGCGCTGGTCAAGCCACGAATACAGCTCGCCCAACTCCTCCTGCGTCAGCGCATCTATTGCACGTTCGATTTCTTGAACCGTGTTCAAGCCCATGGCCTCATTCGTTCATTTTAGCCGACAGACTACCGCAGCCGCCAATGGGGTTCAATCAGCATCATTCGCCGCTTGTCGGGAAAATCCGCAAAACGGCGCGCCCTTCCGAAAATTCCTCTTTCCTGCCGGAAACCTGATTGACGAGAGCCTTCTGTTGGCATAGGATAAACGCAGTTATCCGGCGCCGGTCGTGCCGTTCCAAAGCGCTCATCGGGAGCCACCGCACGTGCAACCCAGCGGCGCGGTAGCTAAGGGATGTCCACCTCCGCAAAGCTGCCAGGCGCTGCGATATTCACAGCCTCTATAACGCGCTGAATGTGGGGGCGCAGTCGCGGCCATTGCTGCTGTCCAACGACCACTATCGCGATTTTACGGCCGGCAAGATTCTGCTGATAGCGCATATTCCTGTCGGTCGTCAGAAAGAGGTCGAACTCGGCATCTTCCGCCGCCGTCAGCAAATCGCCATTCCGTGGCCCTGTCCCAGCCTTCCTGTGCTGCTGTGCGGACCGTGTGCCCTTCCAAATACGGACGGATCGGCACTGGCGTTGCCTGATCGAAAAGAATCCGCATCTAGCTTAGCTTAGCTACGGCGCGTAAACCGGCGCTTTAACCGGACTGCGAACCGCAAACTCGATAACCGCCTTGACCTGCTCGCGGTCAAGCCCGTCAAACCATTCCATGATGTCGTCGATATTCGCCCCAGCTTCCAGATTTTCAAAGATGGCGGAAACCGGCATCCGCGTGCCCTTCAAAACCCATGCGCCGCTCATCTTGCCGGGGATGCTCTCCACGACGGGGCATTGCGACCAATCGAGACTCGCCATGGTTCGATCTCCTTCTTTCAGGGTACGTCAAAAAGATACAGGCAGACCGCCGCTGAAGCAATTTTCAACCATGTTTGCGATTTCTCTACCGGCACAGCCGGCCAGGGCTGCTCTCCGCCGGAGTTCACGCTGCGGCCCCCTTAAACATTTCTTCCCATTTCTGTTGTAGCGCATGATAAAGGACTTACCAGACCCAAGGCCACTCCAACAGCCGCCTCGGCTATCGCAAAGCGGCACGAACATCGGACAACGTTACCATCAGCGTCATTGGTTCGCGAGGACTGGGGTCGAAGCCAAGTGCCACGTAGAAACTCTTCGCCTGCTCTGAAATCGCGTGAACCACGATGCCGCGAATGCCGATCGCATCGGCGGCGTGCGCCACGCGGCGCGCGGCGTCCCGGAATAGGGCGCGCCCGATGCCCCGTCCTTGCCAATCGCGATCCACCGCCAGGCGGGCCAGTACGGCGACCGGAATGGGGTTTGGCATGTTCCGCCTGAACCGGCCGGGGGCGCTTTCCACAATGACCGCGCCGGACGCCAGGGCATAATAGCCAATTACGCGTTCTTTGCCGCAAAGTACATAGGTGCGCGTGGCGCCGCTCACCTGATTGGCGCGCGCGCGTCGATTGAGCCAATCGTCAAGCGAGGCATCCCCGCAGTTGAAATCGACGATTTGGTGACGATCCGCCAGAAGATCGGGCGGCGACGGAATCCCGCTTACTTCTCCCATGGCGCCGGCGTTTGCAGGGAGCGGCGCAAGCGTGGATTGGTGCGCGGCGGGGCATCGAGGCGCGCCACGAATTCGGCATAGGCTTTGCGATCGACCGCAAAAACCGTGCGGTCAAGCAGAGCGTCCTCGGCGGCGCGACGGGCGGCGTCGAGCACGAAGTCTGTCCGGTTTCTGCCGCATAGCTCCGCCGCGCGGTCGATAAGCCCGCGCAGTTCCGGTTTGATCCGTATGTTCAGCGTGTCGCGCTTAGTTCTTTCCTGCCCGATAGGCATTCGGAAATCCTCCCAGAGACCAAGTATAGCTAAACGTAATGACCTTGTCATTACGAATGAATCGGGAAACCGGATAGCACATCCACTGCGTCGTACCCGGCGGCGGAATCAGCCCTGACCGGGCGGATGATCCTCATCCAAGTCCTCACGGCTGCGGCCCCCGCCTGTTTGCCGGCGACGATTGGCGCAGGCACTTCATAACGGACATTCGCATGCCACCGAGCCAATCGCCGCCCAACCGATCACATCTCGTCTGAGGGACAGGAGACCCTGTCTTGAAGCGGTCTTTTGGCGCGCCAGCAGGTCGGCGCCAGCTCCCGGGCTGGGGATTTCATGCCTTCAGAACGGGGTGGCTCCTCACTGCAAACCTATGGGAGTTGAATGCCGTTTCGGATCGCAGTTGGAGCCAAAAGATGCGCTGTAACTCCGAAAAAGCCTCCCAATCTGCGCTTTCCGGCCTCGGCCGCCAACCCGATCACAGATTCCGCAAATAAATCGCCCCATTCGTTTCAACGCGATACAGGCATTCCGCCCATGCAGCCGCAAAACCCCGTGCTAGAAGTTGGTCAGTGGCGCGGCCCCATGGGCTGCGCTCCGAAGGTAAACAACATGACATCCGCTTATCAGCAAGAAGCCAACGTCGCCAACGCTCAGAAATCGACCGGTCCCAAAACCGAAAAAGGCAAGCGCACCCGTCTCAACGCATATCGTCATGGCCTCACCGGTCAGATCTGCCTTCTCACAGCCGATGAGCACGAAGCCTTCGACAAACACTGCACCGGCATCCGCGAATCCCTCGAACCAGTGGGTGCGCTGGAGCTCGATCTCGCCCAATCCATCGCCGAGGACCGCAGGCGCCTCAAGCGCGCACGTGCCATCGAAACCGGTATCTTCGCCCTTGGCCAACTCGGCGAACTCGGCAGACTCCCCGCGTCAGATCGGGACGATCCCGCCCAGCTTCCCATCGATGAAGCGCTCTCCCGAGCCCGCACCTGGGTCGCCAAGAGCGAAAATTTCCAGCTCCTTGCGCTGTATGAGCAACGCATTCACCGCGCCATTGAGAAGAATATGGCTCAGCTCCGTACCCTGCGGGCCGAACGCAAAGCCGCCCGTCAACAGGCGCTAGACGAAGCCCAACTGCTTGCCCAGCTTGCACATTCCAAGGGCGAAAAGTACGATCCGGCGCGCGACTTTCCGCCGGAGCTTCTGCAAATTGGGTCTGATTTTTCGAGCGCCGGCCTAAGCCGCCTGATCAACCGAAATCAGCGTCTCAGCGAGGCCCGCCACCTCTTAGCGGGGCAGCCAATCCCGGCGCCAATCATGACCGCGGCCGCCTATTAGGCGGCTCACTCCGCCGCGCGACGGTCCATCTTTTCCCTGCTCTTACCGGACTGGACACCAACAGTTAGTCCGACAAACGGGGCGCCGGTTCAGCCGTCCCCACGCGATCTTTGACATCTGAATAAATTAAAGGTGGGACGGACCATCGCCTTTCGTGGTCTGTCACCGAAGGCAGGAGTCAGAAGACAGAAGCACGGCCCGCGCGCGCGGTTATTCTGACTCCTGCCTTCGGCAATTCCGCTCGCCAGAAATCGGTAGAATCGAACAGACACATATGCCTAAAAGCCTTTCGGCGTGGCATAATATCGCTTGCGCTTTCTTCTCGCCCCGTGGTAAATCGTGTTCTCTATATGGGTCGGTCTCGGTGAGCCGATATGGTCTATTTGACTTGCATTCGCATTCCGGTACAGTAGTCGCCATGCCTGAGCGGCACGATAAAACGACGATTATCGGCATGGCTGTTGTAGCGTCCGCGGCGGCAACCCTGCTGCATGAGGGAGTGGGCCACGGCATGACAGCCTGGTTGCGCGGCGATATTCCCACTGAACTCACCAGCAACCATCTCTCATCCCTGCGCCCCGACCGGTGGGTGGAAGCCGGTGGAACTCTCGTCAATCTTCTTGCAGGCACAATCGCTTTGATGGCCTCGCGGTCTGCTGGAAATCGCTCCAACCTGCGCTACTTCTGCTGGATATTCGCCGCGCTCAATCTCCTCCCGGGCGCCGGCTACTTCCTTTTTTCGGGGATACTGGGTCTTGGCGACTGGAACGAGGTGATTCGTGGCGCGCCACATCAGATCCCTCTCCGCATCATTATGACGAGTTTTGGCGCCGGACTATATGTGCTAGTCGTGCGCCAGCTCGCCGTCGCGGTCCATCCCTATTGCCCTTCGCGTCCGGACTACAACACCGTGGGCCGCTTACCATATTATGCCGCCTGCCTTTTCAGTTGCGCCGCGGGAGCGCTGGATCCGCTCGGGCTAAAGCTCTTTCTGGTCTCGACGGCGCCTGCCGCGTTCGGCGGGTCGTCTGGCCTAATGTGGGCGGACAGCTTGCTCCCCCGTAGACCCGCAAAGGAGCGGACGTTACTGGTATACCGGCAGCCAGCCTGGTGGATTGCCGGTGCGGTACTCGGCCTCGCGTACATCCTCATCCTCGGACCGGGTATCAAGTTCACGCACTAACCCCGCTCAGCGTGTGCGCAGGCGGCGGCTGCGTCGTCGCCCGTTCGACTTCCTGCCCCCGGCCCCGTCCCACGCCCTGTCACTTCCACTCTCGTTGAGGCTGCCTCGATCGGGTCTGCCAGGGTGCTCCGAAATGGAGACTCATTGTTTCCGGAACGCGGCTCCGTATCGAGAGCTACACGGTGTTGGGCTGCCGGCAAAGTGATGGCCCGCACGTCCACCAGCCGCACAGAAGCCACGTTATTGCACGGAAATCACCACATTCGACTGTGTTGGCACGCCATTCACGCTTGCCGCGAGCGTGACATCTCCGGCGCCAAGACCTGCGGGCAGTATCAAGTTGATCTGGTAGAGTCCAGCGCCGGACAACCCTGCGAAGCCTGGGATTACGCTCACGTTGTTGATCAGGACGCTCACGGGCTTAGTGGTTGACGCAGCTCCGGAAAACGCCTGGCCAGCCAGCGCCACCGGACTGGTTGGCCCGAATCCGACTCCGAATAGCAAAAGGGAATCGCCTGCCTTCGCGGCCACCGTCGGATAACCGAGGGACGAGCCAGTGGGGCCGATTACGTCGTAGGCGCCCCCGCCGTAAGCTCCCGTGCCGTCGGACCGCAGGATGATGCCGGTCACATGTTTAGTATCGAGCAGGAGGAATGAAGGAGCGAACTGCGCCAACGTTACAGTGGACGTTGCGCTCCCGTTGGCGGTCGTAACTACCACTGGGACAGTTCCGGTCGTGGCGTCGTCCGGGGCTTGCAGATTGATCTGTCCGGGGCTGACGTACCATAAGTACGCCGGCTTGCCGTTGATCGTCACGCTGGTGCCGCCGAGGGACATGGGGAAGTTGCCGGTCCAGGTTGCGGAGGCGGCGGCGAGATTGGCGCCGTAAATCGAAACCCATTCGCCGGGCTGGATCGTGTTCACCGTGCTGTCGACGGGGACGATGCCACCGAGCGTGATCGAAGGCGCCAAGCTGAACTTGGCGATGAAGCCGTCATAGCTGTTACCGGTGCCGGGATTCTTTAAGGCAGGCTGAAACGCGCCGGGTGTCGTCGGCAGTGTAGTGTCGAAGGTGTAGCTCGCTACATAAACGCTCTCCTGTGCGTCCACCGCCAGGCCCCTCAGGGTAAAGCCTCCTTGAATCAGGGAAGAAAACAGCAATGTGCTTCCCGTCGCGTCGAGTTCCGCCACGAAGCCCCCACCGTGGTTTAGACCAGGCTGCACTGCGTTCACAGGCACGAACGAGTCGCCACTTGGATTGTCGCCGGCCACATATACATTCCCTTTCGTATCGAGTTGAATGGATGAGAAAAAGTCGGCAGGTTCCACCAGTGCGGACCATACCAAGCCTGTTCCGGCGGGATTCAATTTGGTCACAAATGCGGCAGGGCAAAGGTCGGCGCCGTTTAGCGCGCAGGGAGTCTGGTATGCGCCTGTTGTCACCGGGAACGTCGGCGAATTCGTGTAGCCGCCAACATACGCATTCCCCTGGCTATCGGCAGCCACGCCGCTCGGAAAGTCACCGAAACCTACGCCTGTCGCTTCCAGATAGGTGAGATACGTAAGGGCTGCTCCATTTGCCGCTACCGGTCCGAACTTGGCGGCAAATCCGGCAAGTGGAATGGAATTGGCCCTGCCAAGGGTCGGCTGAAACGCACCTGCGGTGGTAGGCAGGCTGGGCGAGCTGGTAACCCCCACTACATAGAAATTTCCGTTGGGGTCCACGGCGACCCCGAAGGCTTCCGAAATGGTCGCCCCGCCCCCGGCGGGCGAGGCACTCGGATCGCCAAGAAGAGTGGAATACAAAAGCGTCGCCAGGTTAGTGTCTAAAACGGAGACAAAACCGTACCCATTGAAGGAAGAGGGTGGCGTCGGAATCACCGTTCGCTGCGTAGTGGGGAACGGGCACGTAGAACCGTTCGGAGTGCAATTGTAACTCGTAAAACCCACCACGTAGGCGCGGCCCTGCGAGTCTGTTGCTACGCCGAGTCCATAGGTTATGGGAGCACCCAAAAATGTCGACTTCGTCAGTTGGCCGGCATTGTCAAACTTGGCTACGAAGGCGGTGAAATTGCCGGAGTATACCTTTTGGAAAGCGCCTGGCATCGTCGGAAAATCACTGGACGAAGTGGTACCCACGACGTACACCGCGTTGTCGAAGCTATCCCAGACGATCGAGGCGCCAACGTCCGAACCGGCGAACCCTCCGGCAGTGACGGACCCTCCCAGATAAGTGCTGTACAGCAACGCCGTGCCGGTTGCGTTCAGTGCACTCACAAAGGCCGTGTAAGCGCCTCCGGGCTCGTTTCTGGTGGCTTGATAGGCATTGGCCACGGGAAAATCGTTGGAAAGCGTTTGTCCAGTCACGTAAACGTCGCCGGCGGAGTCAATGGCCAGCGCGTGGGTGGGACTAGTGGTTTGGCCCACGCCCGTGATGCCACCGAGGTAGTCCACGCTGGAACCGCCCAAGTATGTGAGGTACGTGAACACCGGATCGATCACCAGCGTTTGGTTGTGGTCGTATTTGCCCAGGTGGAAACGCACTTTGTTGGCGGCGATGGTATAGCTGGCCTCGACAATTTTCTTTTCACCGGCGACGTTCTGATAAACCACCGGTTTCTTCAAAGCCAGATCGCCATCCGCCAGCTTCAGGACGACGTTGCCGCCGGCGTCGAGACTCGGCTTGGCGCCAGTCAAACCGAGCGATATTTGCTTGGGGTCGGCGCCGGGCGCGACAACGAAATCGTACTCCAATTGGCGCTGATTGCCGTAAAACACGGCATCGATGCCCGGGTAGATGCCCTGGTACTTCACTTTGCCGTAGGTAGTGATTCCGCTGCGCCACTTCCTCGGGTCGTTGCCAACGTAGTAGTTGGCTACACCTGCCAGCTTATCGGCGCCGGTAACCTGGGCGCCATGATCGGCTCCCCGCAGTTCCATACGGAAAACCGACGGCGGAGCTTTGACGCCAGCCGGCGGCCGCAGCGTGAAGACAACTTCGTTCGATGTAAGAAACAACCCATAGCCGTCGCCGCGGGATAGAAACTTTACTTGACTGTCAGTTTGGCCCTGATTAGCCTCGAAGCTCAAGGGCACAGCCATGAGGGCCGCCTTGGCTGGTTTCGCGTGGGCCGGGTTGTCCGGTGAATCTCCGAATATGCGCCCGGCCGTTAAGCTCCAAAGAACGATGGATATCAGGATGATTCCGGCCGTACGCGTGGAGCCGGCGTGGGCTGACAAAGTGCGTTCGCTCGCCATTTGCTTTTCCTCCGTATGTCCACGAGGAATGCACTGGTGAGCCATTCCGAGGATAGGACCAACTCTCAGTTTCGCACACGCCTGAATTCCCGGCCGTTGGACATTTCCATGCATTGAAATCTCCGCCGTTGCGTTTGGCTTGAAGGAGGTATCGGGTATTTCCTGGCGAAGTAACGGTCAACTTACAGGCCGCGGTGCATAAGATGGAGCCTTCGCGTGTTTCGCTCGGCTAGCAGGAGTCAACTCGCGATAAGTCGCGAAGGATTTGCCGACCGCTCCGAAGCGCCATCGACTGCTCCGGCCGGATCATGCGCCACCCGGACATTGGGCGCCAAATTCAACTTTTCTGGGCGCAATAGCGAATTTCGGGACGTGTTCAGGAGCGCAGCTACGCGGCCGTGGAGCCGTGCGCCTTCCTTTGAGATCCTCGACAAAGGCGTCAGTTCTTGCGTACGGACACAGTGATATTGCGGAACTGCAGGCCGCCGGTGTGATCGCCCTGGATGTAAAAAGGTCCGGGCTCGCCTTCATTGGCGTCCAAGGCGCCACCGGTGATGCCTTCGATCTCCTTGCGGTCGATGGTGGTCACGCCGTTGTGGACTACTGTAACAATGCGGCCGACGAGAGTTACGTCGAACGTCTCCCATTGACCCGGCGTGCGCGGGACGGTGGGATCGGGAGCGATGCGGCCATAGACCGAGCCGATGCGCCGCTCGGGTGGATTCTTGGCGAGCGGCTCGTATTCAAGCTGCACTTCATAGCGTCCGCGGAGATAGAAACCGCTGTTGGCGTCGTCGGGGCAGTTCACTTCGTAGTGGACCTTGAAATCGGTGAAGGTGCGTGTGGTGCGCAGATTGGCGCCGTGGTCGGAGTTGTAGAGCAGGCCGTCCTTCACGGTCCAGTGATTGTTGGCGACGTTGCCGATGGGCTCCCAGCCGGTGAGATCCTTGCCGTTGAAAAGCGGCTCCGGGGCGCTCCAGGCCTTGGGCGGGTTCCGCTTCAGCTCGGGAGCGCGCACGCCATGCAGGGGGAACGAAGTCGCGCCGCGTTTTTGCGTGCCGTTGAGCGCGTTTCCCGCGGCGTCAAGTTCCCAGGTTGTGGCCCCGCCTTTGCCGCCCGCCGAAAGCGTCAGCGTCAAGTGCGAGCCGTCGGCTTTGACATCTTTCAGTTGATAGACGTTGCCGCCGGTGGGCTGATACCAGACATCCAGCGCGCCGTTCTTTTCAGTGATCCCTAACCAGGTGGCCCCACGCGATGGCGCATCGGGCACGGTGAGGTTGAAATCCCAGCGGCCTACGAAGGGACTGGGTTTTTGCCCGTAGGAAGAAATTGGCGACAGGGCGGCAAGAGCTAGGACGAGGCTCGGGGAGAATCGGGGCATGTGGGCAGTTTACTACGCCCGATCCCCTGCCCGCCAATTTCGAGTGACCGGCTTCACGTTGCGGCTTGGTTCACCGGGCGATCTCATCGCTTTCGCGACGTTCCGCGGGCAAGGAAAACACCACTCCGAGCGCAGGCCGGATTCGTACCGGCTGTCGCGCCTCTTTACCACCAAGCCCTCAAGTCCATGAGCTTTCACGGAACTGATCGATTCCGGCAGGCTGGCGTCCAGTTCGGGCGATTCGCGGATCGGCTCGCCCAAATTTTTACGGCACGTTCTCTTGCGGCGGTTGGCGGCGCACGCCCAGCGGCTCGTTCATCAAGTCCCTGCCGGCGAAGATCATCAAGTCGAACACGTAATAGATCGGACAACCTCGGTGTGGAGGACTCCTGACGCCGGCAGCCCCCAGAAGGACTTGGGGCCCGCAAGGCCGCGAATCCGATCGGTTTCCGAGTGCGCCGTGACGCGACCGGAGTGCGGTTGTAGGGACTGGCCGTGGCTTATTGATCCAGCGAGAAGGCGCGAACGCAGAGCGCGACGTCGGCGGGCGTGTACTTGGCGGCGAACCGCTCTGTCGCCGATAGGCCTTCGCCTCCACTTTCCCGGTGGGCATGCGCTCGAATCAGTCGCGTGATCTGCGCCAGGCTCAACCCGGCGACCTTGCTGGGCGCTCGCCACGACCGGGCTCTATGGGCTTGTCGCCTGCACGGTGAGCCGCCGAGTGAAGGAGTTCGGCATCCGCGTCGCCGTCGGCGCGAGCCGCCGCGATGTGGCGTGGCTCGTCGAGCGCCGCGGGCTGATTCTCGCTGCCGCTGGTATCGCGATCGGCGGAGCGCTCACCGCGGCGGCAGCGCCCTTGCTCGCCGCGAGCTTCCCCGGACTCGGCGTCTCTCCCCCGGCTGCGTACGCTCTGGTTGCGCTGGCGTTGTTGATGGTCAGCGCGGTTGCAAGCTATGTGCCGGCGCGGCGCGCCGCGGGCTTCGATCCGCTGCGGGCACTGCGGAACGAATAGCTCCGGAATTGGCGGCGGACCTTAGCGAATCGTTCCAGCGTCAATAAGAATAAAGAATAAGACGCTGCGTAATCAATCCCAGCCGACGTACTGCACTTCTTCTTCGATTTCGATGCCGAACCGTTCGCGCACGCGCTGCTTGAGTTCCTGGATGAGCGAGTAGAGATCGGCCGCCGTTCCAGCGCCCGCGTTGTAGATCAGGTTAGCGTGATAGGTAGCCACATGGATGTCGCCGCGCTGCAGGCCTTTGGCGCCGGTCTGCTCGAGGAACCACGCAGCCGGAACCTTGCCCTCGCGCACAGCCGTCGCGGGTACTTGCTGGGCCACCCGCTGAGGAAGCTGGTTGAGAAGCAGATTCTTGAAGATGCTGCCGGCGCATTTCATGGTTACCGGAAATTTCTCGCTGCGGATTTTCACGATATCGTCCGCGGTCTTGCGTAGCGCGGCCGCATCGGCGGCATCGAGCAGCAGCTCGGTGGAAAAAACGATCCATTCCTTATGCCCTTTGAAGATGCTCTCGCGATAACGGAATTCGCAGGCGGCGTTATCGAAGACGCGCACGGCGCGGCCGTCGTAAAAGCGCACGCTTACTACGCGTTCGGAGATGGAATGGCCGTATGCGCCGGCGTTGCCGTAGACCGCGGCGCCTACCGAGCCGGGAATCCCGGCCAGCGTCTCCAGACCTTTGAGCCCTCTGTCGACGGTGAAATCCACCAGGTCTTGCAGCACCGCGCCCGCATCGGCGGAGACGCGGGTTCCATCGGCGGTCAGGAGGGAGGCGCGGTAACGCAGCACAACTCCCCGAAAGCCGTCGCCGGAAACAATCAGGTTGGTGCCGCCGCCAATCACCATGACTGGCCATCCGCTGGCGCGCGCCGACGTGAGCGCCGCCACAAAGGCATCCACGCTTTCGGTTTCCGCATAGATGTCCGCCGGGCCGCCAATGCCAAAGCGGGTGTAGCGCGAGAGCGGAGCGTCCGTCAAAACAGTTAAATTGGGAATCTCGGCGAGGCGCTGCTGCGTCTCTTCCGTGGATGGCATTAACTCAATTATAGGGGAGGGTATGGCTCGATCGACCTTTTCGGGTTTTTCAAAGGACTTTGCCGCATTCTTTCGCGGTCTTGCGCGCAACAACCATCGCGACTGGTTTCTTCCCCGCAAACCGGTGTTCGAAGAGAAGGTCAAAGAGCCGATGCGCCAACTGGTGGAGGCGCTCAACGTGGAAATCCGGCGCTTTGCTCCGCTGCACGTCACGGATCCGGACAAGTCGATCTACCGCATCTACCGCGACACGCGCTTCAGCAAGGATAAGAAGCCATACAAGGAACATCTGGCCGCCCATTTTCCCAGGCAGGGAATGGGGCGGGACGGCGCCGCGGGTTACTACCTCGCCGTCTCGCACAAGGCGCTGGCGGTGGGCGGCGGCGTGTACATGCCTACGCCGGAGATGCTGCGAACGCTGCGAAACCACATCGCGGAGCGGCCCGCGGAGTTCCGGCGGCTGATCGGGTCGAAGACTTTGCGCAAGCTCTTTGGAGAGATGCACGGCGACCAACTATCGCGCGTGCCGAAGGGCTTTGCCGCGGACCATCCCGCAGCCGACTTGCTCCGCTACAAGCAGTATGTGTTTTACGTGGAATTGCCGCCGGACCTCGTCACATCGCCCGAATTATTCGGCGAAGTCCGGAAGCGGTTTCAGGCGTTGACGCCGCTGGTGGATTTTTTGAACGCGCCGCTTGTGGCGGCGCGTCCGAAAACCCGGATGGAAGATCTGCTGTGATTGCCGAGGCAACGCCCCGGCCTGCCGAGGAGCGGTAGTGGCTCAGTTTGAAATGTTGACTGATTCCAGACAGAGGTCTTCAAACCATGAATGTGACTTGTCCGGTCGCCCCACTGTAAATAAGAACCGTGTTGGCCAGTACGTCTCGGCCTATCAAGAGAATTAGCCCTTGAGCCTTCAGGTTGGCGCCCATGGTTCGTGGTGATCCGATACTGAGTGGCATACCAACCATTTCTATTTGCACGGGATAAATATTTTGTTGCGTTGCCGGATGAGACGCGGAGGTCATCGTGGCTACATCAATAATCGGGAGGCTCATGCGCGTTGCGACCTCATCATCAATGCAGGTATGTGATGCACCAGTGTCAATGAGCGCGAATCCAGACTCGGCAGTCGGAAGCGTCTTGCCTTGGCTCAGCAGGGCCTGTGCAAAAGATTGTTCAAGAGATATGCTGACCTGGACTATCGGCCCGCGTTGCTGAAGCGCAATATTCGGAGGTAGACTAACCAGACTACCGTCAGGCTTCTGCCCCTGGGCGACGAATTGTAGGTGAAGGATTGGCACTTAGAATTCCCAATGCGAGCGCTGGTATGGAAACAGTCTCCGTCTGGGCGTCTACCCTGCGGACTAGAAATGACTCTAGCCCAAAGCGGCGCGCGCCTTCAGCGAATGCCTCCTGAATTGTTGAGTGCGTGCCAACCATTTCTCTGCCTTTTATCACGACAAACTGGCCGGGACAAACAGTTAACAGGTTCTGTTGAATTGAGTCGAAGAATGCGCGTTCCGTATCCAGCATAGATGCCTTCCTAGTATCGCACTGCTATTATCGGCAGTCCATCTTTATTCACTAGTGGCTTTGTGAAACCACCTGTTACACCGGGATTTAGGTGAAAATCGATCATCAGGGTCACCCTGCATTTTCCATGTCAATCGAAGTTGCTCGGTTTCTCCTCCTTCGACGCTAGTCTGTCCATTTGCTACCACGGCCATACTGCAAAAGTCGGGACGCGAGGGAAAAAACTAACGAATGACTAAAGTAAATTGATTATAATACCGTCAGAAAACTTGCGTTGTCAATACTCATTATGGAGAACCATGGCGAACCTCGGTCATCCGTCATCGTGAACTTCTATGGGGGCCCAATCGCTTCATGGACACCTGAAATTATCCCAGGAGGCGGGCCCAGCAGGGGGACCCGCGCAGCCTAGGAGTTCTGCCTACCCTATGCGGCCGGAGGGGTTACCGCCGTCAGCAAGCCGGTCGCCTGCGCCTGCGCCTTAACCGCGGGGGCGATGGCTTTGACGTCGTTGACAATCTGGACGCCAAGCGCCGCCGTCAGCCCGTTGACTGCGGCCGTATCGCCATCGGTTATCAGTTGGATGATCTTTCCGAGGGCGGCATCTCCGGCGCGCTCGATGTTGACCAGGTTGGGACTTACCGCCGCGCTGACTGCCTCTATTGATGGAGCGTCGGCATGCAGCCGCAGGAGGATGGGTAGCACCGTACCCGTAAGCACCGTGCCGCCTTTCTTGATGTCGCCAATGGCCACTGCGTAGGCGTGTTCTGCACTCGTAATAAAACTCATATGGATCGTTTTCTCCTTGGTTTCTGCCCGGTCCGCCGGGCGCGTTTGCATTCGTACCGATTCGTTTACATGAGGCCGGCAAAGCGCGATGTGACGACGATACCGGCCCAGACCCTGCCCCAGAAGGTCTTCGGTTTGGCGGCAATCGTCGTCATGGTGTGAACGTCGGCCGTGATTCCGTCCACGTTCGCCGTGGTTGCGGAAGCGTCGACGCCGATCTGGCCCCATGTCTTAAGCATCGGGGGCAGCGCTCCGCGAACGTCCTGGCTCATCTGGCCGAAGTTTTCAGACGCGCGCTCGATAGCCTTCGACGTTCCCTGGAAGCGATTAAAAGCGCAATCCGGGTTATGATCGCAATCGAGATACAGCGGCAGGGCGTCGTTGACCTGCGCCGTGATGGCGGCCGTGTGATCGAATGAAGGCTTCAGGTCCCGGCGCAGGGAATCCACGGTTTCGAGCGCCGTATCCACGCGGGAAAGCGTGTCGCCCAGCCGCCGGTCCGCGGTGATGCGGACTTCCGACGCTTCGGTCATCACGTCCTTGCGCAGCGCATCGGCCTCGCGTTCCGTCCTTACCAGCAGATCGCGGCGCGAGTCGGCGATCTGCTTCGTGAGGTCGATTCGGGTCGCGGCGACTTCGCCGACCAGCGCGGACCGCGTCGCTTGAATCTCATTTGGCAGCGCCGCCACGGCCCAAGTGGCGGCGCGCACTAGAAGAACGGAGCAAACCGCCAGCGACGCAACTGCCGCCAGCAGTATGCATGCGAGGGTTTGCTGTAACGTCTTCATGGCCCACAGTTGCATGTCGCGTTGCGGCTGCAAGGCATCAATCCCCGTAGGTTATTGAAACTAAAGTGAAAATAAATTGCGAGTTGCTGTGATCGGTTTACCGGCCAATCTCAGAATGCAGATCCTTGGCAAGGTAAGACGAGATTTTTCTTCCAGATGGAAGTGTGATGAGTAGGCGCGAAGGCGGAACAACCGGACAACGTTCGAGCGGTGATCCGGAAGCAGGCCTTCGCTGCCCGCGGTGATTGTATTTATCCCATGGAATGACGCCGAAGGCAAGCCTTTGGCGACGATTCGCCTTTGGTCCGGCTTGCCGGCAGACCTCCGTGATTGGGCATGGATGGCGGAACCGCCGGGCGCATGATGCGGGCCATATCTCGATCCGCATTCAGCGCGGCATCTGCAAACTCTGCAACCGGACCCCGACCATGCTCCCGGACTGGCTGGTTCCCGGTGGGCGCTATAGCCTCACCGCCCGTCAACAAGCCGCACGGCTCGCCAGCGAACCACAGCGCGCCGTGGAAGAGTGCGTTCCAGATAGCGCCGATCCGGACCGTTGCGCGGACCCCTCTACGGTGCGGCGCTGGCTGCGCCGCCGGCCGGAAAGTCTGCGTCTGCGCCTGATCGCAAATTGGCCGTGGCCGCCCACCCTGCTTGCCTGGGATTGGAAGGCGGCCAGCCGTATTCTGATCCCGGAGATCAGCTCGACGTGACCGGCGAACAACGATACCGCTTGCGGCGGAGGATTCCGCTACTCACTTATCTCAAACAACATGGATGGAAACCGACGGCCCACAGCAAGTCCGAAGAGGTGTGCGGTTTGTGCCCGCTGCATCGCGACAGCCGGCCATCGTTCTATGTCAACCGCCGCAAGGATGTTTTCTACTGAGCTGGCGGCGAAACACGATCCGAGAGGGAAGTTCCGCAACGACTTCCTGAACACTTATATCTTCGCGCGCTAACTGGCCAAGGGCTTCGCCCTTGATATCCCTGGGATACGGGAGTCGAGGGAGTCAGGAAGCCGGAAGTCGGAAGGTGCGGCGAACTAACTAAGCTAACTATCGAATCGCGAAGGTCGTAACACGGTGTCTTCGGTAGACCAGGTGGATTGGAAGATTCCCGTAAACCAGTCTGGCGGCGGTCTATACTCCGCCGTTTCGAGAGGATCTATCCACATCTCATCATCAGGGTGCCCGTTCACTTGACCCGGAAAAGGCCTACTTCCTGTTTGTGCGTCCGCAATGGATAGTCAAGCGCCGAGGTAACCTGAGCGTCAGGACTCGCTAAATGGCCGAACGACCCACGTCCTTTGCTCAGCAAGAGATCCTCGCGCCGCTGGGGCTTACGAAAGGAAAGCTTATCAGCTTATCTATGTCGCAAAAAAAGATTTCTAGCGGTGTGGTACACGGAGTGCCCGCAGATTTAAGAAAAGCACTTACATCCGACCCGCAAGCGTTAACGGCATGGGAGGATATTACGCCGCTCGCACGCAACGAGTGGATATGTTGGATTGAGTCAGCTAAGAAAGTAGAAACTAGAAGCCGCCGGATCGAGTGGGGCTGTTCAAGTCTTAAGGATGGAAAACGACGCCCCTGTTGTTGGACGGGATGCGCCCACCGCTAATGCCAAGATGGTCAAACTGGACATTGCGACCGCGGACTGGAGTCGGCCAACTTCCGGTTTGCGCGTGACACCATCGGAATAATCGAAACTCCGCGATACGTTCCCTAATGGAATGGGCGATCGGACGGCAAGAGCCGCTCGGCGAGGGGAGCGAGGTCGGGCGGCGCTGCCCCATGAAGCCCCGGCCAGCGCTCGGCAGTCTGCAGCGCCTTGTCAGGCCGCAGAGAGCGCACCGATCGTAACGTAATATCCGTCCGGATCTCGGAGCGAGAACTCCTTGGTTTGAGTGTTCGGATTCACGTGGGGCTCCTCTTCGAGCCGAGTGACGAGAGAGCGTGCCCTTTGAAGCGCCAGGTCGAAATCATCGACACGGAAAAACAACAGGAGCCCGTTGCCGGGTGTCCCGTGATCGGGGCTCATCAATGAGGGATGCTCGTGGGCGCCCCACTGGTGGAGGCAGAGCAAGACAGTTCCATCTGAATCGAGGATTTGCCCAAAGTAATCATGGGCAGGAAGGGTAGCCGGCTGACCGAACAGCGCCTGGTACCATTTCAAGCTGCCCGGCACGTCGCCTACCCCTATGATCGTCCACGTGCGCTTCATCGGGTACCCCTCTGCGGACTAATTCTTGTTTACACCGACCTGGATACAACCGGGTCATGGACGGCCTAAAACGAAGTAGCCGCCGACAACCCATTGTGTTTACATTCGCTTCTACCATATCCCAGAACTTGCCGTACTGTTTTATGCCGACAGGCGGCTCAGGCTAAACCTGCCATCGCCTAGAGATAGATCCTCTCAGACTGGCGAATCGTCAGCAAACAGGAAGTAATCCAGTTGAGCGAAAACGCCGCCTCGGACCTTGGCCCTGCCGGGTCGCCCCGAATCCGGGCCTTTTTGAGCGATAGATCCTCCCTGGTCGCGTAGCGTTTACCGATTCCTGGCGCTAACAGTCCCGCTAGCGAAAAATGCGGGTGATGGGGTCTTCCGGGACGGTCGAGTCCGGTTCGATGAAGTAGTCACCGAACAACCCAACCTCAGTCCGGACTGAATCTTGGCTGCTTTATCTTACACGCCGATAAGGCCGGCCATCAAGCCTGTCAAGCCAGCGCGCTGCGCTTCCGGCTGAACGGAAAGTAGATCGCAAAGCCGATGAACAGCCACACGAAGAACCGGAGCCACGTCACCAGCGGCAGGCCCATCATCAGCACCACGCAACACACGATCGATATGATCGGGAACAGCGGCACGAACGGCACGCGGAACGAGCGCGGACGCTCGGGCTGCTTCTTGCGCAGCACGATCACGCCCAACGAAACCAGCACGAAGGCGAACAGCGTGCCGATATTCGAAAGCTCGGCGAATGTGTCGATGTCCCAGATGCCCGCCGGGATACCCACCACGAAGCCCGCAATCCACGTGCTGACGTACGGCGTGCGGAAGCGCTCATGTACCCTCGAAAACAACGCCGGCAGCAGCCGGTCGCGCGACATCGCGAACCAGATGCGCGCCTGGCCGTATTGGTAGACCAGCAGCGACGAGAGCATCCCCATCAGCGCGCCCGCGGTCACAATCAACCGCAGGCGGTTATACCCGAGGGCCTTCAACGCATCCGCCACCGGCGAATCGGTACCCAGCGTCTGGTAATTCGCGATGCCCGTCAGCACCAGCGAAACGCCGCAGTACAGAATGGTGCAGATAATCAGCGTGGCGATAATGCCGATCGGCAGGTCGCGCTGCGGGCGATTGCATTCCTCGGCGGCGGTGGAGATGGAATCGAAACCAATATAGGTGAAGAAGACGATGGAAGCGCCGGTGAGAATGCCCGAGAATCCATGCGGCGCGAACGGATGCCAGTTGCCGGGATGGATGGCGTTGGCGGCGCCCAGGCAGAACAGCAGGATGGCTGCGATCTTGATGATCACCATGGTGGTGTTGACCCTGGCGCTCTCGCGCACGCCGCGCACCAGCACCCACGTCACCAGCATGGTGATGAGCAGCGCCGGAATGTTGAACCACCCGGCGGGACCTCCAGCCGCCGGAAACGGCGGGTAGGCGAGTTGCGGTGGCAAGTGAAACCCGAAAAGATTGTCGAACAGGTCCTGCAGATACGCCGAGAATCCGACCGCCACCGACATGTTCGAGACGGCATACTCCAGAATCAGGTCCCACCCGATGATCCACGCCACAATCTCGCCCAGGATGGCGTAGGCGTACGTGTACGCGCTGCCGGCGATGGGGATCATCGAGGCCAGCTCCGCGTAGCACAGGCCCGCGAACGCGCAGGCGATGGCCACCAGAAGGAATGAAATCGTAATCGCCGGTCCGGCGCCGGGGCGGCCCAACTGCGACGCGGCCTGAGATCCGTTCAGCAGCAAATCGATCACCGTCGAGTTGAGGATGGATTTGATGGGGATCACCCTGCCGGCGGCGGCCGTACCGGTAAGCGTGAAGATACCGCTGCCGATCACGGCGCCGATGCCGAGCGCGGTGAGACTCCACGGGCCGAGGGTTTTGCGAAGACTTTTGTGCGGGTCCTCGGACGCCGCAATCAGGTCGTCGATGCTCTTCGTGCGGAAGAGTTGGCTCATGAAAAAGCCGCCGGAAACGTCTTAGCGCTTCCGCTGGCCCTGCGCCTGACGGCGGATCTTCTTCTTCATGGAGCCGCGCGCCACGCCCGCCGCGCGCTTGGCCTTGGGAGCGGCCTTTTTGCGCGCCGTGCGCTTTACCTTCTTGCGTTCGGCCTTATCGGTGAGGTTCTTCGTGTTCATCAGTCCCTTTTCAGCCCCGCGTATTTTTCGATCAGCTTTTTTAATCCGAATCGCGGAAAGTTAACTGTGATCTTAGCATCATCGCCGTCGCCTTCGCGCCTCACCACCATGCCCGTGCCGTACTTGGGATGCTGAACGGTCATACCGGCGCGCGCCGAGCGGCGCTGGGGCGTGGGCGGGGGCGCCGCGGGCAAAGGCTTGTCGGGAACCGGCGGACGCGGAAGCGGCGGCGCCGCTGGCCGGCTCGCGTTGAACGGCAATCCGCGCTCGCCGAAGAACTGCGAGATATTTTCCAGCGAGTTGTACGTCTTGCCGGTGAAAGTATTGCGCTGCGCCGCCTGGCGCACGCTGTGGCGCGAGGCGTAGAGGTCCAGTTCGCCCGCCTCATCCCGAGGGCTCAGGTCCGCGATGAGATGCTCGGGCACTTCGGCGAGGAACCCGGAGGGCGTCGACCGTTCCTGCTCGCCGCCGCCGAAGCGCCGCCGGAATTTGGCCCACGTGAGGACCAGCCGCTTGCGGGCGCGCGTCATGCCCACATAACACAGCCGCCGCTCCTCTTCGAGCGCATCCTCGGAGCCGCTCGACCGGCTGTGCGGAAACAGGCCATGCTCCAGCCCGGAAAGGAACACCACCGGAAACTCCAGCCCCTTGGCATTGTGCAGCGTCATCAAGGTCACGGGCGATTGCTCGTCCACGTTATCGGCATCCGCCGCCAGCGCCACGTGATCGAGAAAATCGGAAAGGCTTTCGCCGCGCTCGGCGGCTTCGGAAGCCGCGTTGATCAGCTCATCCAGGTTATCGAGGCGGGTTTCGGATTCCGGCGTCTTCTCCTGCTGCAGCATGCGGCGGTAGCCGGTGCGGTCCAGAATGAACCTGATCAAATCGGGAAGCGGCGAGGAAAGCGCCACCAGCGACATTTCCTGAATCATATTGCGGAACGTCACCAGCGCCGATTGCGACCGGGTCGAGAGAGGGTCGCTGACGCCCGGCCCCGGCCGGGTTCCGGACATGCTGCGCTCAATGGCGTGCCAGAGGCTCAGCCCTTGCTCGCGGCCGAGTTTTTCGAGCTGGTCCACGGTGGTGCGGCCGATGCCGCGCGCCGGCGTATTGATGACGCGCAGCACGCTGACGGAATCGGCGGTGGAAGCCGTCAATTTGAGGTAAGCCACAACGTCTTTAATTTCGGCGCGCTGATAAAAACTGAAGCCGCCCACCACGTTGTACTTGCGCCCGTAGCGCCGTAGCGCTTCTTCGATCTGCCGCGACTGGGAATTGGTGCGGTAGAGAACCGCCACGTGTTCCGCGGGGTTCGCGACCAGGTGCTTCTCGATGGAATCGGCGATGAACAGGGCCTCGTTGCCGGCGTCGTACCCGGCATAGAGGCCGATTTTTTCCCCCGCCGCCGCATGGGTCCACAGCGTCTTCCCCTTGCGCGCCTTGTTATTCTCTACCACCGCGCCGGCCGCGGCCAAAATGTTCTTGGTGGAGCGGTAATTCTGCTCCAGGCGGATGGTCTTGGCGTCGGGAAAATCGCGCTCGAAATCGAGGATATTACGTAAATCGGCGCCGCGCCAGCTATAGATGGATTGATCTTCGTCGCCCACCACGCAAACATTGCCGTGCCTCTCGGAAAGCAGCCGCATCATCTCATACTGGGTGCGGTTGGTGTCCTGATACTCGTCGATCATGACGTAGCTCAGGCGGCGGTTCCAGGATTCGCGGGTGGGGTCGTCGTGGCGCAGCAGGCGCACGGCTTCAAGAAGCAGGTCGTCGAAATCGAGCGCGTTGGCGCTGTGCAACGCCTTTTCATAATGCTCGAAAATAGCCGCCAGAGCTTCGCTTTCCTTGTTGGCGGCCTGCTTGTAGATGTCCTGCGGCGTTTGCTTGACGTTCTTGGCGTGGCTGATGCGCGAGAGCGCCGCGCGGTACTGCATGAACTCTTTTTCGTCGAGACCGAGCGCACGGTATGCAGCCTTAACGATGGCGAGCTGATCCTCGTCGTCATAGATGGTGAAGCGCCGCGTGAAGCCGGGGCGGATGCGCGCCAGAGGGTCGCCATCGCGCCGCAGCAGGCGCGTGCAGAAGGAGTGGAACGTGGAAAGCAGCGGGTCGGATTCCAGGCGCTCTTCCGCCAGCAGCGATGCCACGCGATCGCGCATTTCCCCGGCGGCTTTATTGGTGAAGGTAACGGCGAGAATCGCCGACGGCGGCACGCGCTTGGCGGTGACAATGTGCGCGATGCGATGCACGATCACGCGAGTCTTGCCGCTTCCCGCGCCAGCCAGGATTAACAGCGGCCCTTCCGTGTGGCTTACGGCTTCGCGTTGCTGCGCGTTCAGCCCTTTAAGAAAATCCATGAATTAGAATTCACTTTGAATTGTATCGCACTCAGCGGGGGCGCACGGGCGCGAGCAGCGGCGTGCCCGGTCCCGGAGGCGTCATGAGCGCGTATAGCAAGGCCAGTACGAGTATTGCAATGACTATGAGGTCGGATTCTGACATGAATTCTCTTGCTCCAACGAATAACTCGGCCTCGCCAACAGGGGTCGCTGAAGAACGGGTACAGTACGCCTGAGGACTATTGGCTGTTCGATTTGTTCAGTATAGCACATGGCGCGGTTCAGGCGGAAGTCTGCGACGCCAGGAAACGCGCCCGCCATGGAGGAAGTGGCAGTCTATCGCACCCAAAAGAAGCCCGCAATCCCGTCCGGCCGTCGTGGAACCGGGCCTTCAGCGGGCCGGTGATGGTTGGCTCGCCAAACGGATATTTGGATCCGAATGCGCTTTTGACGCCCGGTGCCTGGTACGTATGGTAAAGGTGGGCGCGATGTGTTGATTGGCCAGGGCACCTGGGAACACCCCGGGGAACTGATTTTTCGCTGGTCAAGAACACCGTTGCTCAAAAACACCAGTCTTCGAAAAAACGAATCTGCAATTCCGTGCGGAGTTCCTCAATGTACGTATTGAATCGCGCAGCTTCAGCACGCCGAAAGCGGCGGTCCTCACTTCCGCGACCAAGGTTCCGGCGCCAACGGCGGGTGCGATCGCGGCCACATCTACCACATCGCGGCACATAATTCAGGTTGAAGCTGCTTCGGTGAGTGCGATTCATGGATCTTTTCCAAGGGCCGGATCGTAAAATAAAGTATGCATACGATTCGGGGTGCTCTTCTTACCGCTCTCAGCGGTTTCGCCGCTTTCAGCCAGACTCCTACGGCGCGGCCGGAATTCGAGGTAGCGTCGGTGAAACCGTCCATCGAGTCCGCGAATGCGATGGCCAATGTCAGCCGCGGTTTGCATATCGACGGCGCCATGGTCAGTTTCAACGGGATGCCGCTGAAGTGGTACATACACTACGCATACACCGTGAAAGAGTCTCAGGTCTCCGGGCCCGACTGGCTCAACTCGGAAAGGGTCGACATCGTCGCCAAGTTGCCAGCCGGCGCGACTCGCGAACAGATTCCGGCAATGATGCAGGCGTTGCTCGCGGACCGATTCAAACTGACGCTGCATCGCGATAGCAAAGAGTTCCCCGTCTACGCCCTCGTCGTGGGGAAAAACGGGGCGAAGATAAAGGCATCGCCCCTCGACGCCGATACCGACGACGGTCCCGGCAAGGCCAATGTCGACGTCAACGTCACTGGCGGCGACCGTGGCGCCACAGTCAGTCTGGGCAAGGGAGCGTCGGTTGCGTTCGAGGCTCAACGCCTGGTGGCCAAGAAGGTTACGATGTCGTACCTGGCCGATTCGCTGGCGCGATTCGTGGACCGCCCGGTAGTGGATCTGACCGATCTGAAGGGAACCTACGACTGCACCATCGACTACAACCTGGACGATTTGCGCGCGCTGATTCTGTCGTCGGCCCCTCCCGGCACTCCGCTGCCTCCCAGGCAGGCGGAAGTCGGCGACACGGGCGTTTCTCTTATGGATTCCCTGCAGGCGCTGGGCCTTAAGTTGGAGCCGCGCAAGGCTCCGCTGGATATCCTCGTGATCGATCATTTGGAAAAAGCGCCCACCGCGAACTGAGTAATGTGCGACAGGCCTCCTGGCCTGTCGTGTTAGCCGGTCGTCTCGGCCCGTCGTGCTAGCCTGTCTCGGAACGGGCCTCCCGGCCCTCTTCTTCGCTATAATCGCCCTGATGAGAGCACTTCTTCCAATTCTGATTGGCGCGGCCACGCTGTTCGCGCAGACCCCTCCCGTCGTCAAAGCGCCCGCCAAGGCGCCCGCCAAAACGCCAGGCCCCACCGCGGCCCCCAGCAATCGGTTGCTGCACCCTGAGACGGCCAAGGCCAAGGCTCCGGATCTCTATCGCGTCAAGTTCACCACCACGAAGGGCGATTTTGTGGTGGAAGTGAGCCGCGATTCGGCGCCCCTGGGCGCGGACCGCTTCTATAATCTGGTGAGGATCCGCTTCTTCACCAACGTCAGCTTCTACCGGGTGCTTCCCTCGCTGATCCAATTCGGCGCATCACCGAGTCCGGAGGTCGCGAAGGCGTGGGTACCGGCGCGAATTCACGACGATCCGGTGAAGTTGCACAACGTGGAGGGTACCATCACGTTCGCCAATGGCGGCCCGAACACGCGCACTACGCAGTTGTTCATCAACCTGCAGGACAACACGGGTTACGACAGCCAGAACTTCGCGCCGATCGGCAAAGTGACCGAAGGAATGGACGTGGTGAAGAGCCTGTACAGCGGCTATGGAGAGATGCTCGAGCAGCCGGGGGGGCGCGGGCCCAGCCAGGCGCGCCTCTCGGCGGAGGGCAAACCGTATCTGGACAAGAGTTTCCCGCTGCTGGACAGCATCAAATCGGCGACGGTGATTTTCCCGGAACCGGTTGCGCCAGCCGCAGCGGCGAAGAAAGCGCCGGCCGCGGCGACGACTAAGAAATAAGTCGCGACCAAGAAATTAGACTGCCGGCGGGCCTCCTCTTATAGGTAGGCCCAAGACGGTTCACTTCAGGGCGAGGACTTGGACTTATTGTTCCCGATGTGGCCGGGTCACTGGAAGGCGATCCGGAGGAGGCCAATCGGACGACCATTCGATGTTTCGCGAGGTTCGCGCCGGCCGAAAACTCAAGTCTCTTCGACGGAGCGAAGGGTTAGCGCCAGGTAGTTAGACGGTTCTCCCCTATGAGGGAATGTCCAAGTCAGGAAACTGTAGTAACTGTTACTGTTGAGGCAATGGGAGCTTTCTAGAGCTAGCCTCGATAAATTTCTCACTGACTACTGAACAGCCCCCACGGCGCGGCGTTATGCGGCATTATCGGCTTTCAGGCCTATTTCCCCAATCGGTTAAAAAATCGCACGGCCATTCCACACCAAAATCGCCTTGCGCAATGTTTGCGGAGCCGGTCGCGCGGCTGCTACTTGCATTTTTCGGAACGGAAATCCAGGTTCACTCGTAGCAGCATCATGGCGCAAGGGAGCCTGGAAGAATGAACCATCTTTGGCAGGATGTTCGGTACGGGATTCGGATGCTGCTGAGCAAACCGGGGTTCACCGCGGCCGCCGTCGTGGTGTTGGCTTTAGGAATCGGCGCCAACAGCGCGGTGTTCAGCCTGGTTAACGCCTTTTTGCTGAAGCCACTGCATGTGCAGAAGCCGGAAGAACTGACAGGGCTTTACAGCCGCGACACCAAGCACCCGGACGCATACCGGGCGTTTTCCTATCCGAACTACGTCGACATCCGCGACAACAACCAGACGTTTTCGAGTCTGGCGGCATTTAACCTGGCGATGGTTGGCATTCAGGAAGGCGACCAGACGCGCCGGGCGTTCACCGCTATCGTCTCCTCCAACTATTTCTCCACGCTCGGCGTGACGCTGCTGAATGGCCGGCCGTTCCTGGCAGAAGAGGAAAAGCCAGGGGGAGAGCCGACGGCGATCGCGACCTATTCATTCTGGAAGAAAAGGGGAGAAGACCCTGAACTGGTGGGCAAGCCGGTGCGCATCAATGGCCACTTGTTCAAAATCGTGGGCATTACCCCCAAAGGATTCACCGGCACTACGGCGTTGATAAGCCCTGAAATATTCGTGCCGTTCAGTGCTTACAGCATGGTGATGAACGACTTTGACGGAAGCGTCAAGCCGCTGGCGGCGCGGGACAGCCATGCGTTGATGGTGATGGGCCGCTTGAAACCGGGCGTCACGTTGCAGGCTGCCGATCGAGCGCTCGCCGTGGTCTCGTCGCAAATGGAGAAGGCGTATCCAGCCGAGAACAAAGATCAGGCGCTGCTGGTGAGGCCGCTCGCGCGGATGAGCGTCTCCACCAGTCCGCAGAACGATGGACCGCTAGCGCCGTACGCGCGTCGAACCTCCGGCCCGGCTTCATTCTCGATAACGAAGTGCTGGCGGAAGTGGATGCCAGCTTTGTCAATTATGACGAGGCGCATGCAAGCTCCCTCTTCCGAATTGTGAAGGATCGCCTGCGCCAGACGCCCGGCGTGCGATCGGTGGCCATCGCGGCAACGATTCCGTTCGGAATGATGTCGATGGGAAAGAATATTACGCCGTCCGACGTCGCGGCATCGAAGGAGCACCCGGCGCTGGGAGCGCGATACAACATCGTGAGCGAAGACTATTTTCAGACGCTGGGGATTCCGATCCTGCGCGGACGGCCCTTCACGGCCGCGGAGAGCTCGGCGGGATCGAAAAGCAGCGTGGCAATTATCGACAAGCTCGCAGCCGAGAAGTTGTGGCCGGGCGGCGACGCTCTCGGCAAGCACATCCGCTTGGACGGAGCGGCGAAGCAGGATCTGGAAGTGGTGGGAGTGGTGGGCGATACTCTCGACGATATTATCGGCGGGAACTCGGGCCCCGAGGGCCCATCCCGTCTTCACGTCTATGTTCCTTTCGGACGGGAGTATCAGGCGAACGTGCAGTTCCACGTTAAGGTGGCGGACGAACGCATGCTCGAAACCATCGGCCGCGAGATTCGCGCCGTTGACGAACGGTTGCCGCTGCTCGGATTAAAGACGATGCGCGGAAATCTGGAATCCAGTTTCGACATCTGGGTGGTTCGCACCGGCGCGCACATCCTGGAGATATTCGGTTCGGTGGCACTGCTGCTCGCGGTGATCGGCTTATACGCGCTCAATGCATATACAGTGTCTCGGCGAACGCGGGAGATCGGCATCAGGATGGCGCTCGGTGCGGATGCCGCGTCGACGTTGCGCATGATTTTGGGCGAGGCGCTGAAGGTGACCCTGGTTGGCATCGGAGCCGGACTGCCGCTTGCGATCGGACTCGGGCGGATATTGGCGGGCTTTCTATATGACATACGGAGCCTTGATGCGTTGGTGCTAGGAGCGACGCCTGTACTCCTAACGGTGGCAGCTTTATTCGCCTGCTACGTGCCCGCCAGAAGGGCCGCGAGCGTCGATCCGACGATCGCGCTCCGCTACGAATGAAAGTGCTCCGGGTCTAGATTTTCTAGAGAGGAAGGCGCCGGTGGCAGGGCGGGTCCGCAGCGGAACCCAGCAGTGCGCGACTCGAATCGACGAAGAAACGATGCCGCCAATCCGGTTGCCCATTTCATCAAAGGGCGATTGCATTCTGGCGCGGAGAGGGGCACGCAAAATCAGGCATGCCAAAATTCGCCGCCATCGCGCACACATCGGCCGCACCTTATAATGAGTCTGGCCGCGAACGCTGGCATACGCCGCTCTTAGACTCGCGCGTCACGAAGATCATAGGTTATGATCGCCCTACCCAGGCCCCTCCAACAGTCCGCCGGCGCGCGGCGCAAGGTCATCGGGTTCGGCATGGCGCTCGCGTTCATCTCATATCTCGACCGCGCCTGCATCAGCCAGGCCGCTCCGATGATCGCTCGCGATCTGCATTTCAATACGATTCAGATGGGCTACATCTTCTCGGCGTTCGGCCTCACGTACGCGGCGATGGAGATTCCCAGCGGCTGGCTGATCGACCGCTTCGGTCCGCGCCTGGTGTTGACGCGCGTGGTGCTTTGCTGGTCCCTTTTCACGGCGGCGACCGGCTTGGCCTGGAACTTCGCGTCGATGCTGACCGCCCGGTTGCTGTTCGGAGCCGGCGAGGCCGGATGCTTCCCGGGACTCGCCAAGACATTCAGTAACTGGCTCCCGACGGAAGAGCGCGCCCGCGCCGAAGGTTGGAAAGCTTGCAGCGCGCGATGGGGAGCGGGTGCAGCGCCGCTACTGGTGGTGGCGCTCTACGCGTCGCTGGGCTGGCGAGTTACGTTTGTCCTGTTCGGCGCGGTCGGGTTCGTGTGGGCGGGCTTCTTCTATTGCTTATTCCGCAATCGTCCGAGCCGCGGAGACGCAATCGCCGCCCGCCGGCCGCCATGGGGAATCTTCCTTCGATCATGGAGCGCACGGGCTCTCTGCATCCAATGGTTTTGTCACTTCTACGGTTTCTACTTCTACGTGACGTGGCTGCCGACCTACCTGTTGCAGGCGCGCGGGGTCGCGCTGAAGCATAGCGCGGTCTTGAGCGGCTTGCCGTTGCTGTCGGCGGGTTGCGGCTGCCTTTTTGCCGGATATCTACTGCCGCCCACCGCCCGCCGTTGGGGAGTCGCCCGCGCCCGCAAGGCATTCGCATATGCCGCCTACGGAGGAGCCGCGCTGTTCCTCTTGCTCTTCACTTCCATTCACGATCCGAACCTCGCGATGATGGTCATGAGTCTGTCAAGCTTCGTGGTCGAGTTAAGCGCTCCCGTTACGTGGACCACCGCGATGGATCTGGGCGGGGAATCGGTTGGGCTGCTCACGGGAATGATGAATACGCTCGGCCATCTGGGAGGCAGCATCGCGCCCACGATCATCGGCTGGCTGCTGGCGGCGTCGGGCAATAATTGGAATATCGCGTTTTATGCCTCGGCCGCTCTCTACGCGGTAGGCGGGCTCTGTTGGGTGGCGATAGATCCGGTCACTCGGCTCGATGGGCCAGCCACAGTCTGAGATAGTGCCGTTTCCGATCCGGCTCCGCATAGTCTTCATAGCTCGTCCGGCTATGCAGCAGGAAGGTGTTGCTGATCAACTGAATATCTCCGCGTTCTAATGGGACCATCACCGCGACATCCGGCCTGCGCGTGACCTCTTCGAAGACATCCAGCGCTTCGACATCCGCGCTGCTCAGCGGCTCCGCTTTCCACTCCTGACCCTTCGTGATGTAGAACCGCAGGTACCGGACCGTGAGCCGTCCGTCGAACGTAAAGACCGGAACCGGAAGCACGGGTTCTTCTCCAGGCGGCAGCTCCGCGCGGCGATCGACCCAAAAAGGCTGGTATAAGCGGTGCAGAACGTCAGGCCGCTGCTCGCGCAGAATGTTGTGGAGGGCGTAGCCGCTGACCAGCGCGGAATCTCCCCCGGCCTTCGCGGTGCGCAGCACCAACAGCCCAATCACATCGGGCGTATGTCCTGCGACGCGCGACGGCGAATCGGTATGGAAATCGAACGCCGCGCTGGACTTTGAAAAACGCACTCCCGTCCGTCCGTATTCGGCCTCCACGCGAATTCCTTCGTCGCGTACCGAATACAACTTATCGCCGCGGAGATTCTGCGGAAGAATCGTGCCCAAGTGCGTTCCTAAGCCGGCGTAGAGGAGGCGCGCATCGTCCTCCGCGTAGTCGTCGAGCGCAAGGCCCCGAAGCACCACGAATCCGCTGCCATCTCGCAGGCGACGCCGAATCTCGGCCGCCGTGAGAGCAAATGATGGAAGCGGGAAATCTTCACGTTGGAGCTTGGCTGCTTCGGCGCAGTGTTTCTTGGCGTGAGCGACCGCCGCTTTGAGCTCGCGCCGCGTCTCTTCACTGAGTGACAAAAGCCAGTCCGACGGGCCGGAGAAGTTTCGGGCTGTCCAGGACTGCGGACCGTCGAAAGGTTTTGGATGCGGATGAATTGCGCCGGGCTGGTCTTGGATTTCCTGCATCTACATTCGAGTCTATGGCGACTGGCGGCCTTCGTCAAATGGCCGGCGAGTGAGGGCGGGCCCATGGCCTGCGAAGTTAGCGACCAGCCGCCGAGTCCGCTGCCGTGAAGAATGGATGGTTGCGCAGGCGCTTCGGATGGAAGGTCCCGCATTTGTGGATCGCACCTCGGACGGTGCGCGCGAGCGAAGAGAGTCGATGGCAGATTGGGTTAGGATTGCCTGAAAATCGGTTGGTTTTCATGCGGCTTCCGGCGGCTTTGGGTCTCGGTCGGCGGTTGATGGCCGGGTTTCTGCGGGTTTTGCCGGTGCGTCCGGGCTGGGAGGCGGGGCGGGAGCCGGTTGGGGGGCAGGGGAAGCGGGGGTTTTAGAATTGTGTCGGACCGAAGCTGAGGACTCAGAAGTGGGTTTCGATTGTTCGGGTTGCTGGGTGGGGGCAGGCTCGGGCTTGGCTTCGGGGCCGGCGGGCTCGGATTCTTTTTGCGGGGTCCGCAGGCCATGGGCCCGCGCCACTTCTTGGAGGCGTTCCAGCTCTTGGC
>PLDF01000256.1 GCA_003135055.1 Bryobacterales bacterium
CCCAGCGGTAATAGGTGGCGCGCAGGAATGGGAAGACGGCGGTGCGCATCTGCTCGTGCTTGATGGCCAGGTCTTCCGGCAGGATGCGCAGGTGGCGTTCCAGCCAGGTTTCGTAGCGGGTGGTGGCTTTGGCGATTTTCATTGGATTGGGCGGGGCATGTTTTAGTTTAATGTTTTTGGGTGCGGCTCATGGCTTCGGCTCGGAAGAACCGAAGCGCGTTCANNAGTGTGAACGCTGCACGCATGTGCCCAGGGGGCGCCCAGTGCGCCACGACTCACTTATGACAGAGCGGCGGTCAGCATCCATTTGAGCAAGCCGTGCGGCGCGGGGCCGAAGTGGTCGCAATCTATCCTCGCTAGCGCGCCTTTTTTCATATCCAACTGCAAGGCCGGCGAGCTGAGCAAAAATGCCGCCAGGGAGCTCATCAGCGGCTCGTGGCTGGCCAGCAGAATGGCGTCTTCGGTGCGGCGCGAACAAATTTCGTCCCAAGCGTTCTGGGGCGATGCGTCGGGAACCAGCGCCTGCGTTTTCACAATCTCGCCGCGGTATTCCAGCGTGTCCGCGGCGACCTGCGCCGTCTCGACGGCCCGCCGGTATGGGCTCGCCAAAATCACGCCCGGGCGCACCCCGGCGTCATGCGCCCGTTTGAGCACGCGCCGCAGCTTTTCGCGGCCTTCGGCAGTAAGGGCGCGGTCGGAATCGCGTCCGCCGGCGCGGCCTTCCTCCGCGATTCCATGCCGCAAAAGGTAAATTTCCATCGGTTTGACGCTGTAATTGTACCCCGCGCGGCGTTTTACGGATATTTACCAATCCGGTCCGCAACTCCGCGCATTGGCAAGGTTTAATACAATCAGAGGATCAAGATGCGCCAACGAGTTTTGATTGCGCTGGCTTCCGCGGTGTGCCTGGCTGTTTTCCCCGGCATCGCCGCTTACGCCAAGAAGAAGAACGCCGAGGAAGCGCGTCAATTCCTGCAGCAGATTCCTAAAGATCAACGCATCGAGCAGGCGCTCAACCGGCTCACATTCGGAGCGCGCCCGGACGATGCCGCGCGGGTGAAGGCGATGGGCCTGAAGGTCTGGATCGACCGGCAGCTTCACCCGGATCGGATCGCGGAGAATCCGGTCCTGTTAGAGAAATTGAAGACGCTGGACACGCTGACCATGACCGGCGATCAACTGGTGCGCAACTATCCGACCCCGCAAATGGTGAAGCAGATGGTGGCCGGCCAAATGCCTTTCCCCACCGATCCCGATAAGAAAATGATGATCGAGAAGCTGGTGGCGCGCTACGAAAAGAAAGGCCAGCAACCGAACGCAGGCGCAAATCCAGGCGCAAATCCAAACGCCCCGCCGGACCCGGCGGTATTGCGCGCCATGCTTACCGACGATCAGATCCGCAACCTGCGGCGAGGCACGCCGGAGCAGCGGCTGGCGTTCTTCCAGACTTTGCCGCAGGCGAAGCAAGATGACGTAGTGATGGTGATGCCGGGTGTGCGGCAGGCTCTTGTCAACGCCGGCTCGCCGGAGCTGCGCCGACGCATCGAGCTGATTAGCGGGCCGCAACAGGTGGTCTACCGCGATCTGGCCGAAAGCAAAGTATTGCGCGCCATCTACAGCAACCGGCAGCTTGAAGAGCAGATGGACGATTTCTGGTTTAACCATTTCAATGTTTTCGTCGACAAGGGCGCCGACCGTTACCTGGTGACCGATTACGAACGGGACGCCATTCGGCCGCACGTGCTGGGCAAGTTCCGCGATCTGCTGGAGGCAACCGCCAAGAGCCCCGCGATGCTCTTCTATCTCGACAATTGGCAGTCGGTGGGCCCGAACGCGCCGCAACCGCGCGGCCAAGGCAACAAGCAGAAGCGCGGCTTGAACGAGAACTACGGCCGCGAGCTGATGGAGCTGCACACGCTGGGAGTGGATAACGGCTACACGCAGAAGGACGTCACGGAAGTGGCGCGCTGCTTCACCGGCTGGACCATCAATCAGCCGCAGCGCGGCGGCAAATTCGCGTTCAACCCGCGCTTGCACGATAACGGCGAGAAGGTGGTTCTGGGCGTGACGATTCCGGCTGGCGGAGGAGAGACGGACGGCGAGAAGGTGCTCGACATTCTGGCGCGTCAGCCTGCCACCGCGCGCTTCATCTCGAAGAAGCTGGCGATGCGCTTCGTGGCCGACGATCCGCCCGCGGCGTTGCTGGACCGCATGGCGGACGCGTTCCTCAAGAGCGATGGCGATATCCGCCAGGTGATGCTGACTATGATCGAGTCGAAAGAGTTCTGGTCGGTGGGCGCGTATCGCAGCAAGATGAAGTCGCCGCTTGAAATGGTGGCCAGCGCGGTGCGCTCGGTGAACGGCAATGTGGATTACGCCACTGCGCTGATGCAACAGGTGGCGCAGTTGGGCGAGCCGCTCTATCGCAAGCTGGAGCCCACCGGCTACTCGAACTCCAGCAAGGAATGGGCGAATTCCGCCAGCCTGATGGCGCGCATGAATTTCGCCCTGCAACTGGCCGGCAACAAGGTGCCGGGCGTGAAAGTGGAAGTCGCGCAGGCGGCTAAGCCGGGGGATCCGCTGGCGGGAATTCCGCTTGGGTCGCCGGATTTTCAGAAACGTTAAGGGCGTGTTGAGAATGGGGCGGCCGGGTGCGACAATTCGCAGACGGCCTGGGAGAGCCGCCTGAAAGGCGGCTTGCAGGCAAGATTGCCTGCCCCACACAAAGAGGTTTTCCATCATGACGAATCGCCGCATATTTCTTCGCAACTCGGGCCTGGCAATGGTCGGAATCGGCACGGCGCCGCTGTGGTTGAAGCGTGCGCTTTACGCCGCCGATGCGCCATCGCCGCGCAAAAAGATACTGGTCGCGATTTTCCAGCGCGGCGCGGCCGACGGCTTGAACGTGGTGGTGCCGCACGGCGAGAAGGCCTATTACGACCTTCGCCCCACGATTGCGATTCCGCGGCCCTCCGCAAGCGGTGAAAAGAGCGGCGATACGGCCATCGATCTCGACGGTTTCTTCGGGCTGCACCCATCGCTTGCGCCGCTGAAGCCGCTCTACGCCGCGCAACACCTGGCGATCGTCGATGCCGTCGGTTCGCCCGACCCCACGCGCTCGCATTTCGATGCGCAGGACTACATGGAATCCGGCACGCCAGGTCTTAAGGCCACCGATAGCGGCTGGATGAACCGCGCGCTGCCGAAGACGGAAGGCAAGGAATCGCCGGTGCGCGCCGTGGCGCTGGGTGCGCAACTTCCGCGCGCGATGCGCGGCCGGGAGCCGGCGCTGGCGCTGCAAAGCATCGGCGGATTCCAGGTGCGCGACGAAGAGGCCGCCATGCAGTTCGAGCAAATGTACAAGGCGTCCAAGGACCCGGTGCTGCAAGCCGCCGGCCGCGAAACTTTCGAGGCGATGGCGATGCTGCAATCGATTCAGAAGCAGCCGTATGTTCCGGCGGCCGGCGCCGACTATCGCGGCCCCTTCGGCAACAGCCTGAAGCAGATCGCGCAACTGATCAAATCGGATGTGGGAGTGGAGATGGCCTTCGCCGATATCGGCAATTGGGATCATCACCTGAACGAAGTCGCCCAGCGCTCCACCGAAGGCCAGCTCGCCAACCGGTTGCAGGAATTCGGCGCGTCACTGGCCGCATTCTGGCTGGATATGGGCGACCGCATGCAGGATGTGGTGGTAGTCACGATGTCGGAGTTCGGCCGTACCGCCCGTGAAAACGGCAACCGCGGCACCGATCACGGCCACGCCAACAGCATGTTTGTCATGGGCGGCGGCGTGAAGGGCGGCAAGGTATACGGCAAGTGGCCTGGCCTGGAGCGCGAACAGCTCTACGAAGGCCGCGACCTGGCGCTCACCACCGATTTCCGCGATGTGCTGGGCGAACTGGTGTCGCGCCACATGGGCAACCCGTCGGTGAACGGAGTCTTCCCGGGCTACAAGCCGAATTTCCTCGGTCTGGTGTAAGTTCCGGTACGAATAAAAAGCCGGCGGCCGCCCGGAGGAGTGCGGCCGCCGGTCTTTGGCCCGCGGATTCGTTCTATCTTCCGCGGGACATCCGGGCAGATCCCCACATTTTAGAGGACGCTCCAGGCGGGGTTTTGGTTGCAGGCACGGCGTGCGATACATTTCGTCTGGTGTATCGAGGGTGCCGTTGTGGCTGTGTAACTCATATAAACAGCGCAATCCGGACCGCTCTGGAATCACCAATAAGACTCAAGCCACAATCGAAGCGTTAAGTCATGTCGATCTTCGTGGGCCGGCAGGTTCGGACGAAGCTCGCTATAGTAGCGCTCCTTCAGAATCTCCGGGGTCAGATGGCCCGCGCGCGCAAGCTGCTGCACGTCGTCGCGGTCGCGCTCCATGTTCCGCTCCAGCTTGGAGAGGGTCAAATCATGGGCCTCAAGCGCGAAGAGAGTGAGGCGAGGCCACGCACCTCGAAACATGGGGACAAGCCGGTCCTCGTAGTTTTCGGGCGGCGTGGCGACTGTGACAGCGTCCAGATAGACCTTGTGCTTTCGGTGCAAGGCCGACCGCTTGCCGCCGATGTCTGTCACATGGCCCCAAACGTTCGGCACGACGCCCAAAAAATCCACGCCGCTGGTAGTGCGGGCGACGCCGTAGATCTGCGTCACGACGAAGCCGCCACAACAGTGCAGTTGCACATCTTCGGCGAGGCGGGCATCTACCTCAGCGAAAAAGGATCGCCACGGCTCCGGCGGTTTTTCAACGCGCGGCATACGGTAGCTGTTCGGCGGTGAGGCTGGTGAGTAAGCCCCAATGGACAGCGGCTTCAGGACGATTTGTCCTTAACCAAGCGCGCTCGCGCTCACGCATCGAGTCGCGGCAGAGAGTTCCTTCACGGGCGAGCCGGGCCTCTTCGAGATCGTTTTCCCACCGGGACAAGACTTGAGCCGCGCCCGCGTGTTCCGGCAAAGCGCGCGCTGTTTGCTTTGCGAGATGCACTAGGTAGCCCAGACGGTTTTGAGCGTTTTGCAATTTCGCGCGGTCCCGCAGCCATTCCCAATTTAGATCGGCATATGCGCTCAGGACCCAGGGCAGCGCTTCCACCAAGCGCGTGTCCAGGTCTCGATTGACGACGGCGCCGAGGACCACTTCGGCAGGATTGCTCACCGCCTTGGAACGAACATGCTCGAAGCCGGGGTAACCGAGAGACGCGAGCTTGCGCTGAAGGTCATCGGGCTTAACCCCCGGAACGTCGAGCGGTTCGGGCAGGGGGAGAGCGGTGGGCGAGAGCTTGTAAAGCTTCGCGGCGCTGCGAGCGAGCCCGCCGCCGGCCAGCCGCAACCCCGATTCGAGTTGGGACAAATATGGCTGCGACACGTTCAGCGAACACGCGGCCTCAACTTGCGTTAAGCCCGCTTTCTCGCGTCCGGTCTTCCACTGGTCGGCGGTCATGGTGGTGGTTTGCCTGAAGATAATATAGCATGAGGAGCTATATTAGGGCAAGGCAGCTTTGGGCGTAGTTGGGCGCAGGGTTCAAATGTAGTGTCATAGTTCAGAAAAGCATTTCGTTCCACCGCTTGGCGGCAACGAATTTGGGACAGGTGCTTCGGGTTCGTCGTGGCGATCACGACTTCAGAAGCAGCGGCTCCGAATGTGAGAGATGTGCGGTGATCGGAACATCGCCGCCTGTGGCAAACTGGCTGAGTGCCGTTTCGTTCCTCGCTCTGCCTGATGGTCCGGATGGTGCGCGACCGCGCCATTTCGCCGGTGGAACTGGTGGAGGCGCACCTTCGGCAAATCGAAGCGCGCAATCCGGCATTGAACGCCTTTGTGAGCGTGTTCGCCGAACGAGCGCGGGCTGAAGCGCGCGAACGGGAAGCCGCCATTGGGCGCGGCGAAGCGCTCGGGCTGCTGCATGGCGTGCCGCTCACTGTCAAAGATAGCTTCGATATCGCCGGCCAAGCCACGGCTGCCGGCAGCCGCTTTCGCGAAGGCCATCGCGCCGCAAGCGATGCTGCCGCGGTGGCGCGGTTGCGGGCTGAAGGCGCGATCCTGCTAGGGCGCACCAACACGCCGGAGATGCTGGCGAGTTACGAAACCGACAACTTCGTCACCGGCCGCACCAACAATCCGTGGGACCTCGAACGCACGCCCGGCGGATCGAGCGGAGGCGAAGCGGCTGCAATTGCCGCGTTCTGCTCACCGGGCGGGATCGCCAGCGATGGCGGCGGATCGATCCGCGTCCCCGCGCATTTTTGCGGCATCGCCGGTCTGAAGCCCACTCCGGGGCGCATTCCCTCCACGGGCCACTATCCCGCGCTGGGCTACCCCGGCGGCCTCACCACAGTTGTGGGCCCCATGGCTCGCAGCGCGCGGGACCTGCGGTTGCTCTTTTCCGCGCTGGCATCATTCGATTCGCAGGACCCTTTCTCCGTGCCCGTGCCGCTGGCCGTGCCGCCGGCCGCGACATCGCAGCCCGCACGTATCGGCGTTTGGGAGCAGTTCTATCAAATACCGGTCCACGCCGCCATCCGCGCCACAATGCGAAAGGCCGCCGGAATGCTCGCCGGGCTGGGACTGGCCGTCGACGATTTCCAGCCCGCCGGCCTCGAGCGCGCGCCCAACGTTTGGGGATTCCTATTCGCGCAATGGCCGCAGATCGCCACGCGGAAAATGTTCGAAGGGCGCGAAGAGGAACTGCACTGGACGTTGCGCGAATCGCTCGCGCAGGAACAGCCCACCGCCGAGCAGGCGCTGCTGAACCTGGCCGCGCGCGACCGCATGCGAGCCTCGCTGCTGCGCCAGATGGAAAACGTTGCCGCCATCCTGATGCCGGTGTGCGGCGTGCCCGCGTTCGCGCATCGGCAGCGCAAGTGGGAGATCGACGGCAAATCCATCGGCCTTTTTCAAGCCATGATGCCGGCCGTGCTCGCGAACGTGCTTGGCCTGCCGGCGGTCGCGGTTCCAATTGCCCTGTCGGAGGAGGGCCTGCCGGTGGGCGTGCAGTTGGTGGGGCGTCCGTATGAAGACGAGCGATTGCTCGATTTGGCGGTGCGGCTGGAGGAAGCGCGCGGTCCATGGACTGGGCCTCTGGAGGGGGAATTCGGCGCGATTGTGAAACCGCTTGCCGACGCGCGCGGCTCCGAAGGGCCACAATAGAATAAGATGCTCTCCAGGTTATCTATATTTCTATCGTGCGCAATGGTTGCATTCCCATCGTGCGCAATGGTTGCGGAGGCCGCGCAAACGCCGCCGCAGAAGATTTTCCCGTACGCTTATTCGCAAGACGACCTTCCGAACGGGCTGCGCGTAGTGACCGTTCCCACCGATTTCCCCAACATTGTGGCGGTATACATCGTGGTGCAGACCGGCTCGCGCAACGAAGTGGAACCGGGTCACACCGGCTTCGCGCACCTGTTCGAACACCTGATGTTCAAAGGCACGGAGAAGTATTCTCAGGCGCAATACAACGACGCCATCAAGCGCATGGGCGGCGCATCCAATGCCTTCACCACCAGCGATTTCACTTGTTTCTACACGGTGTTCTCAAAAGAAGACCTGCCCGCGGTACTCGCCATGGAGGCCGATCGCTTCCGGAACCTGAAGTACTCGGAAGCGGAATTCAAGACCGAAACGCTGGCCGTCCTCGGTGAATACAATAAGAATGCATCGAACCCCTTCCAGAAGTTGAATGAAGCGCTGCTCGATACGGCCTATTCCACTCACACCTACAAACACACCACCATGGGCTTCCTGAAAGACGTTGAGGACATGCCCAACCAATACGAATATAGCCAGAAGTTTTTCAGCCGCTACTACAGGCCGGAGTATGTCACTATCATCGTGGCGGGCGACGTGAAGACGAAGGCGGTGCGCGACCTGGCGGCGAAGGATTGGGGCGCGTGGAAGCGCGGCGATTACAAGCCGAAAATCCCCGTGGAACCGGTGCAGGATGGGCCGCGCACCAGCCACGTAGCCTGGAGCGGCCCCACGCTGCCGCTTCTCGCCATTGCGTATAAAGGGCCGGCCTACGACGATGCCACAAAGGATACGGCCGCGCTGGATGCGCTTTCGTACCTGGCGTTTTCCGAGAACTCGGAGCTATATCAGAAACTGATCATTCAAGAGCAGAAAGCCGATGCGCTATACGCTTCCTCGCCCAACCAGGCGGACCCATCGCTGTTTCAGGTTCTGGCGCGCGTCAAGAAGGCCGAAGATGTGGAGTATGTGCGCGGGCAGATTCTCGCAACCGTTCAACAGTTCCGGGAGAAGCCGGTTGACGGCGCGCGCCTGGACGCCGTGCGCAAGCATCTGCGCTATGAACTGGCCCTGCGCATGGATAACAGCGAGACCGTGGCTCAAGTGGCCGCAGGATACGTGGCTCTGCGGCGCACGCCCGATACGATGAACAAGCTCTTCGACCAATACGCGCATCTTACCCCGCAAGATGTGCAGCGGGCGGCCGCGAAGTATCTCACCGAAAACGCGCGCACCATAGTTACGTTGGATGCCGTGGGAGCTGGTAAGTGAAGAGCCAAATGAGAAGCCTGGCATGCCTGCTGCTGTTCGCCTGGGCCGCCGCCGCGCAAATGCGCGTGATGGCGCTGCCCACCAATTCGCCGCTGGTCGCGTTCCGCATCGTGTTCACCGCCGGCTCCGCCGCCGACCCTCCCAGCAAGCCCGGCCTGGCGTATCTGACGGCCATGATGCTCTCCGATGGCAGCACGAGGACGCAGACGTACCGGCAGATTGAAGACGCGCTGTTCCCGATGGCCGCATCGTTCAGCGCGCAAGTGGATAAGGAAATGTCCACATTCATCGGCGAGACACACGTCGACAACCTGGAAGCCTATTACAAGCTGGTGCGCGGCATGTTACTCGAACCTGGGTGGCGCGAGGAAGATTTCAAACGAGTGAAAGACGACGCTATCAACGGCATCAAATCCGGCTTGCGCAACAACGACGAGGAATTGGGAAAAGAAGTGCTGTACAGCGAGATCTACCAGGGCATGTCTTACAGCCACTATTCCATGGGAACAGTAACTTCGCTTGAGGCTATCAAGCTGGACGACGTCAAGCATTTTTATGCCAGCCAGTACGCGCAAACGAAGCTGATCCTCGGCCTCTCGGGCGGTTACAAGCCCGAGTTCCTGGAGCGCATGAAGAAGGATTTTCGCCAGCTTCCGGCGGCGGCGGGTTTTCAGCCGCGACGCGAAGAGCCGCGGCCGATCGATGCGACCCGCGTGGTGATCGTGGACAAAGATACGCGCTCGGTGGCCATTTCGCTGGGGTTTCCCATCTCATGCACGCGTCAGAATCCGGATTACGCGGCGCTGCTGGTGGCATCGTCGTATCTGGGCCAACACCGCATGAGCGGCAGCGTGCTCTACGACGAGATGCGCGAGAAGCGCGGCTTGAACTATGGCGATTACTCTTACATCGAATACTTCCCGCGCGGCATGTACCAGATGGAGCCCAGCCCCAACCTTGGGCGCCGCTATCAGATTTTCCAGATCTGGGTCCGCCCGGTGCAGCCGTCCACGGCGAAGTTCGCGCTGCGTCTGGCGCTCTACGAGCTGAATAAGTCGATCAAGGATGGCGTCCCCGAAGACGCCTTTGAGATTACGCGCGAGTTCGTGACTAAGTACACTAACGTGCTGATGCGCACGCAGAGCGCGCAATTGGGTTATTCCATCGACGGCCTGTATTACAACAGGCTCGATTTCGCCGGGACGCTCAAGCAGGATCTGGCGAAGCTGACCCTGGCCGATGTGAATCGCGCGATTCGGCGTTATCTGCGGGTTGACCGGCTTGTGATCGCGGCGGTTTCCAAGAACGGCGAGGAGTTAAAGCAGCAGCTCGCGAGCGACGACCCTTCGCCCATGACTTACAACTCGCCGAAGCCGGCGAGTATTACCGAGACAGATAAGATCGTCGAAAAATGGCCACTGCATCTGAAGGCGGATGCGATTAGGATTGTGCCGGTGGATCGGGTGTTTCAGTAAGCGGCTATCAAATGCGACGCTCTCGGAGACTCGACGGAGACGCCTCGGAAGGATTCGCCGAGCAGCGCCAACCGGAGGAGGATAGCACTCTGAGTGAGGAGATCGCGGGAGGAAGCTTCGCGGCCAGGTTCCGAAAAGCGGCGGATCAAGTTCGAATCTGTTCGGGGGAAGGCGACTGGCGGGAGCGTCTCTTGCGACAGGAACCGACGTATCGCGAGGTGACGGCTAAGAGCCGGCCTCTTGGCGGTCGATGGTAGGACAGACCATCGAATTTCGTGGTATGTCACGTTTCGCTAAAGTACGGGCGCCTGACAGACGACAAAACCGATCGTCTGTCCTACCTTGGACCACATCACATCCGACTTGATCGGAATGTAGAAGCTCCAGGAGCCGGCTGAAAGCCGGCTGCAGCCAGGATTGGCTGCCCCACAAAGAGTATTTCACAACCGCGTCTCCGCCTCGGTCTTCTCCACCAGTTTCTCCACGTGCATGCAGTAGAGGGCGGCCTTTCCATCGCGGTCGCTCTGGAAGTAAATTCGCTGGCTGTCGGGTGAGAATTGCGGCGCGCTCAGGGCCGGCTGACTGGCCTTGTGCTCGCACAGCGTCAATTCCCGGCGCGTCAGCCGCAGCAGAATCAGCACCGTTGGCGAGGACGCGTTTGCGCTCGCGCCCACGAAGACCGAGCTATCGCGGTTGAAATTGAAACTAGCAAATTGGCTGGTCTTCGCTACCAGCTTGTCGGTATTGGTGTCCGGCATCAGTTCGCGAATGGCGTTCAGTTGCTTCTTGTCGTCAGGCAGATTCAAATAAAGGAGTGTTTTTCCGTCCGGCGCCCAATTGGCGGAGACGTTGCGCCCCGCGGCGAGTTTCAGTCTGCGGTTCTGCTGACCGTCCAAATTCACCATCCACAACGCCTCGTCGCCTTGCCGGTAGAGGATCTGCGCGCGCAATGGACGGGGCAGCGGGTCGGCCATCGCAAACGGGGCGTCGAAGACCGTGCGCGCCACGCCTTGCGCCAGCGACACCATGCGCAGCCGCGACCCTTCGCCATTCTTCTCGGCGAAGGTCGCGTGGGTGCCATCGGGACCGACGCTCAATCCGGCGCACCGTTCCCAGCCCTCGGGGACCTGGTACAGCTCGCGCTCATGCAGCGTCGAAAGGCTGGAAACGTAGAGCGAGGGCCCGGCGAAAAAGCAGAACGACCGGTTGTCGGGCGTCAGCGTGAGGGAACTGCCGTCGAGATCGCGCGCATCGGTGAGCTGTCGCGTCTGCGCGGTTTTGAGGTCGATGCGGAATGCCTGCGGCGACGCACTGCGGTCGCAGCAGAACAGAAGAAAGCCGCTGTTCCGGGAAATGGTGCGGTTGTAATAGGCGGGCAGCGTGCTTGAATAGGCCGGATCCGTGAGACGAATGACGTCGAGCTCGGTGGCGGGGTCGGAATAATGGTGCGAACCGGCGGGGAAAGACTCGCCCTTCTTGTCTTGGGCGAACGCCGGTACGGCTGCGCACACAGTTGCCAGGAACGATCTGCGCGTGGCGGCTCGCGCAAACAGCGTCATAAGCCGATGGTAGCAAGACCGCGGGTTGGCAGGCGGATTGCAAATGGAAATTCCGCTATAGCGGGGGTTTTGCCCGTTGTGACCCGCGAATCGCCGGCCGGAGGGAAAGGCCGTCAGGCTGGCGAATAGCGATGTAGAGACCCCGGCGGCGGCTGGCGCGGCAGACTTGCATGGTGTAGCGGGGTTTTTGCCTTTTCCCCCGCTTACGGACCCACGGGAGCGTTAACCCGCTCGTCAGAACGGACCCGTCGGACCGGCATCGGGTATGCGAGTGCTGCGGGCATGGCCGCCCGGGGTCGGGCGCTGATTCCGCGATGGTTCATGTGGTAATCATGAGGAGTGGCGCTGACGACGGACGACCAGCAGTTCTTGAAGGGGCTTTATCAGAAGCTGCAAGACCGGCCGCTGGAACCCTGGCGATCCTCTTTACCAGCCGGTCTACGAGCATCCCGGATGCGAAGACCCGGTGAAGGAGCTTGAACGGCGCATCAATTACGCGGACGTCGAGAGTCTCAGTCTATTTTCCGGGTTTCGCGGCTCGGGCAAAACCACGGAGTTGTTCCGTCTTCGCAAGCGCTTGAAGGATGCGGGCCTGACCGTGTTATGCGCCGATGCCTTGGAGTACATAGACCCGGCATCGCCGGTCGAAATCGCCGATCTGCTGATCGTTCTGGCCGGCGCCTTCAGCGACGCGCTGGTTAAAGAACGGATCGACATTTCGGCCGACAACTACTGGACTCGGCTGCGTAACTCGCTAATAAAGACCGATGTGGGCGTCAAGGAGCTTGGCTTAAAGGCAGGCGCCGAAGGGGCCGGCGTCGATCTGAAGCTCGAATTTCGCACTTCGCCTCTATTCCGGCAGCGTCTCTCGAAGCACATGAGCGGGCGCATCGGCGAGTTGCGGAGCGAGGTGCGAGAGTTTTTCGAGGACGGCATCAAAGCTGTGCGCAAAGCCCACGGCGACGATGCGAAAGTGGTTTTTCTGTTCGATTCGCTGGAACAGATCCGGGGATCGCTCTTCAACGAGCAGGAGGTGACTCATAGCGTCGAAGTGCTCTTCTCCACGCACCTCAAGTTGCTCGAAATCCCCTACGTTCACGTGGTCTACACGGTGCCGCCCTGGCTCAAGTTCGTCCTAAAGGGCGTGGATATGATTGTGTTGCCGTGCCTGCGTCTCTGGAACAACGATTCCGGCCGGTCGGAATGCACCTCCGGCGGCTCCGCGTTAGGTTCCATGGTGAAGAAGCGCTTTGGCGAGGAGGGTCTTCAACGTTTCTTTGGCTCGGCATCGCTTGCGCGCGCCCGTAAGCTGATCGCGCTCTCCGGCGGCCATTTCCGCGACCTTTTGCTTCTGCTTCGCGAGACCGTGCTTCGTACAGATGCTCTGCCCGTACCGGAGGTGGCCATTGACCGCGCCATTGTCCGGGTGCGCAGCAACTTCCTTCCCATCGCCATCGAAGATGCAAAGTGGCTGGCCGATATCGAGCGTGAGCGGGATACTCTACTGAGGACGACCGATGCTGCCGAGGTTAACCGCTTGACGCGCTTCCTGGATACGCACGTGGTTCTTTACCTCAAGAACGGGACTGAATGGTACGACGTCCATCCTCTGGTGCGCGATGAGGTGAAAGAGATCGTCGCTAGAGCCGCAGTCTTTGGCCCGACGTGAGAGACACTTCCACTTTCGCCAGCCGATACAATCTTGCCGAGTCGCCCGATTGGCAAGCGCTGCTCACACTCTTCGAACTGAACGAAGGGTTTGCGTTCATTGTGCTCCTTGTGGTGAATCCGGAAGGCTCCGAGGTCTGCAGGGATGCGCTTGCAAGGCGCCTCAGAGGAGCCGGCAAAGAGTTGCTTGAATTGGAAACAACGCCGGATCGCTTGAAGGAAATCGCGGATGCCTTGTTGCTCACTGAACCGCGTCCCGAAACCGGGGCGGTGTGGGTATCGCGCGTGGTATCCGAAGGAGCGCCGGATTATCGCGAATGGCGGGAAGCATGGCGCCGGGGCGTCTCCGCGCTCAATCAGCACCGCAATCCGCTTCGCCGCAAGTGGAGCGTCCCGGTGGTTTTTGTGGGGGCGCCGTGGTTGCAGGAGGTCTTGCGGGAAAATGCGCCGGATCTGTGGTCGGTGAGGACGCAGGTGGCTTGGGTGGAACCCGAGGCGCCGGCTGCTGACGCCTATGTCGCGCGGATTTATAGTGACGTTCCGCGCCGCGGCCCCGATCCGGAGATGGCCCTTGCCGAGGCGGAACGTCTGCGCGCAAAGACGGGATCGGAACTCACAGTGGCGCGACTGCTGTATCGCGCTGGATTGGGTTTTGCAGCGCGCTACAAATGGCGCGAGGCAGTGCAGGCATTTCGGGAGTCGTTGGAGATCCGGCGGGATGTCGCCAGCGAGCAAGACTTGGCCGATACCAATTACGAGTTGGGGAAGGCGCTCATCTGGACTTCGGACCATGAAACGGCCGCCGCCCATTTACAGGAAGCACTCCGCCTCTACCGGCAAGTGGGGGAGGTGGAGGGTACGGCTAATTGCATCCGGAAGCTGGGAGATATCTCGCTAAGCCGATCGGATCACGTGGAGGCCCGGCGGCGGTATGAAGAAGCGCTAACGCTGCATCGGCGGGTGGGGGATGTGTTGGGCGAGGCCAATTGCATCC
>PLDF01000402.1 GCA_003135055.1 Bryobacterales bacterium
CAACGCTATCCTGGCCTTGCGCTGCTGTGAATTCAACAGCCGATTTGAAGAGTATTGGGAGGCGCGGCGGGCTTGACTCTCGTTTCTTGGACGCGGTTTGCCTATCGACGAAAATTGAGTTGCGGCGGATTCCACCACTTCTATGTCGCGCACCCCGCCAACACGCCAACACAGCACTTGGAATTCGAACAAAACTGCTCGACAATAGTTCACACGAGTGCCCGCCCCACCGGCGCGCTGGCAGGCGCCGACCGCAAGATTCAGCGCTATCGTGAAACCGCTTCCCGATGCGTGCGGCTCCGATCGGAGCCACGACCGTAAGGGAGTGGTTTCCGGCAAGAGCACAAAATCAGGCGGTCACGGTGCTACCGTATCACCGCTTCGCGCAGCCGGGCGAGTTGCCGCCGGGCGATTTCCGCCCACTGGCCTGAGCTGTCGAGCTTCAGATAGTTCTTCCAATGGTGGACGGCTTTGAGCGCGTCGCCGGTACGTTCGCAGAGCAGGGCGATGTTGAAATGCGCGTCGGCGTAACCGGGATTGAGCGCCAGCGCGCGCCGGTAGCGCTCGAAAGCGTCGGCGAGGCGGTTCTGCTCGTCGTAGAGATTGCCGAGGTTGAACTGCGCCAGCGGATAGTCGGGGTCCGCGGCGATGGCCTGGCAATAATACGTCTCGGCCTCGCCGAATTTGCGCTGGCGGTAATAGATGGTGCCCAGATTCACCAGCGCGCCAGCCGCTTGCGGGTTGAGCTCGAGGGCTTTGACGTAGGCTTCGACGGCGGCTTCGACGGGCGCTCCGGATTCTTCCGCGTCGAGGCCCCGCTGAAACCATTCCTCCGATTCGCGCAGGCGCTGGGCGGAGCGCTTCTTTTCCGGGAAGCTCGCGATGGCTCCCAGCGTGGCGGCGTCGAAATCGAAAAGGATCTGGCCGCTGATGGCCTCCATTTTCTGACCGGCGACGTGGACGGAGATCTTCCTGCCATCGGAGACGATGCGCAGCTCAGAAAGGGGATCCTTGACCCAATCGAGCTTGCGGCGCAGCGAGGCGAGCGCTTCGCCGATTTGACGAGCGGGAATGTGGTTCTCGCGCAGCTTGACGATGGTCTTGACGGCGATGAGGTCGGAAAAGGAATAGGATTCGGCGGCGGCAATAAGGTCCTGCCGCTCCCAACTGCGAAGCTGCCGCTCGGTGACGCCGAACTGCCGGCGGACGTCCGCGCGCGAATACTGCTCCTTCGGGGCCACGCGAACATTTTAACAGGGGGTGCAAGGGTGGGATTGCCGATATAGGGCCTGGATGGATGCGCTTCGGGAGATATTGGTCCGTTGCGGGCGGCGGAGCTTCTCGGACTTTGGCCGTGCGTGCCGCCGCCCGGACAGAAACTGCGGCTGCGAGCCCAAAGAGCTTTTGGAGCCGGTCGTCCATGGCCTTCACATCTTGAGCCGCGCGCGCAGCCAGTTCACCGGCAACGTGCGCTGTTCCTTCTCCTTCCCGACGCCGTGCAGCGGAACACGGTGCGCAACCGCGTATGCTCCCATGGGGGTGACCAGCGCCATAACGCGGATACCGATCGCCTGGCAGAGACGCTCCAAAAGCTTGTCGGATTCGTCCAGCGACGGCAATCCCCCGAGGCTCATTGAAGGCGTTTCCCGCCGCGATATCGGGATGGGACTGCATTCCCTCATCCAGCCGAATCGCGTCCATAATTCCGGCGCACAGCCGAACTGCTTGGGTTTGGAACACGGCAGATTCACGACCCAGGCACAAGCCGCAGCTAGCCGCGCCAACGGTCGCAGCCGCATGCGCCGCGTCGAAGCGGTTCCCTGGATGAACAGCAGCCCCGTACAAAGAAAAACCGGGACACTTGCCTAGAATCTTCTTAAGCGGTAGTCTAAATGGTCGTCAACCTGCCTACCCGACCCTTGCGAGCGCCGCGGTCTCTAGTCCCATTTGTATGGTTTCGTGAGTTTCGTGGGGCAGATCAGGAGGTTCATGAACATTGCGAGTTCCATCGCGCATGCGCGCACACTATGGGACAATGGCCGAAAACTGGACTTGATCGTGGCCGATCGGGCGAAGCTTACCATGGCGTACTACATCAGCCGGAGTGCCTTGCTGGGCCACCTTGCCCCTCCGCATTTCACTCTCCAGTTGCCGGGCGGATATAAGGCTTGCATCCGGCCCAACGGCAGGGACCAAGCGGCTCTGGCCGAAATATTTGGCATCAAGCCATACCAACCGGCCCAATCGGCCGCCAACCCCAAACGGATACTGGACCTTGGGGCTAATATCGGAATGGCGACTCTCTTTTTGACGACGCAATTCCCCGATGCCGAAATCGCTTCAGTGGAGCCCTTTCCCGGCAATCTGGCCATACTGCGCGAGAATGTCCGGCTTAATCAAATCCGGTCCACCATTTTCGCTGGCGCCGTGGGTGTCAGTTCCGGAGAGGCTGAGTTGTCAGTGGGAAATGTTGCCGACGCCGTTTCGTTGGTCCCGGCCAGTGACGCGGGGCGGCAGACCAAGCTCCGCGTGAAACAGTTTTCCGTCGATGAGATCATGGATCAACTCCACTGGACGCAGATCGATCTTTTGAAAATCGACATTGAGGGCTACGAGAAGACGCTTTTCAAATCGAATAACGCTTGGCTCGGGCGCGTCAATCAGATCGTGGGGGAGGCCCACGGTCACGTCGGTTACGGGATCAAGGAGGTTCGCGCCGACCTCGAGCCGTTCGGATTCAAGCTTATTGAGAAGTATTACGATGCCGTCCACGAGCTCACCATTTTTGAAGCGATCAAATGCTTTTCATCCTGAAGTTGCGCGAACGCATTCGCGCCCGGCAATCCGCCGGCCGGTTGGAAAAGCGCTCCGATCGCCAGCGACGGACAGGGCGCGGGCATTTTGAAACGCGTCCACGATTATTGCTATCGCAAGTTAGCTGAAGCGCGACATAGCAACTGTTGGAAACGTCAGACGTAGCCAGGCTGCAAGAGCCGGCGAACATGCCGTGGCCGGACGCCAGCACGGCCGCAATTCCAAGAGTGCGGATTGCGATTTGGACGATCCAGATCCGGCTGGAGAGGTCGAATCTTTGGAAGCCTTCCAGGCAGGCGCTGAACAGATTGAAGACCGCTCCGGAAGCCCAACCGATGCCAACGATAATCAGAAGAACGGTGAGTGTCTTCGCGCGGACGCCATGACCTTCACGGTGACAGATGGCGCGCCGAAGGCGACAGACCAGGAGCGACAGACCAGGAGCGACAGACCAGGAGGCCTGTCGTACAGCTTCACCGCCGCAAAATCCAATCGGCTGCGCCGGCCGCATCGACGGCCGTGAAATCCGGTACGCAGATCTGCTCCCGGCCGTAACCGGTGAGAACCAGGATCGTGGCGGCGCCCACCCGCCGGCCGCATTCGATGTCGACGGTCTTGTCGCCAACCATGTACGACGCGCTTGGGTCGACGCCGAATTCGGCCAACGCCTCCAGCAGCATGCCCGGCTCCGGTTTGCGTCTCAGGGACGGAACACCCGGCATATCGGGGCAGAAGTACGATGCATCGATCAGCTCTTCGCCAATCTGGCGCAAGACCTCGCGTTGCACCGCATGATATTGCCCTTCGGTGAACAATCCCCGCCCGATTCCGGCCTGATTGCTGACGATGATATTCAGGAACCCGGCCTGCTTCAGCGCGCGGAGCGCTTCCGGTACCCTGGGAAAGACCTTGACCTTGGCCGGATCGCCACAGTAATGGACCTCCTCCATCAGCGTGCCGTCACGGTCGAAGAAAACCGCTTTGCGTCCGCTCACATGGTGGCTGGTCATCGCATCGGAATCGCAATTATAGCAGGGGCGCGCATTACTTCACGGCTTGCAAGGCAGGCTGCAGCCACGATAAGAGCAGGTTGCCAACTTCCGGCACCTGCGATGCCAGCAAACTGAGAAGCGGCAGGGCGCCGAACGAGACTACGCGGTACACGAAGTTGAGCCCCAATTGATTGGGGGCCGTAGCGCTCAGCCGGCTGAGCAGCGGGTTGCGATCCATCTGCGCGAACACCATCGAACAGAATCCGCCGACGATGGCGAAAATCAGGATCAGCGCGATTCCGATCTCGCCGCGCCCCTCGAACGGATAGAGAGTCAGGGCGGCGACCAGCAGGATGAACACATACCCGAGCAGCGCCAGCGACGACCGCATTTCCGACAGCGAGCAGTGAATGAACGCGACGAAGCGAAGCGCCAGGAACTCTCCCCTGGCTATCGGAACGGGATCCTTGGTCCATTCCGCCGGCGCCTGGTCTCTTCCTTCACGGGAAGTAATGGTGTCCGATATTCCATTGTCCCAGGTGGGGCCCAGGCTGTTCGCGATAGCTACCGCGGCGGCGTTCAAAGCGCTGTTGAGATTCTCCGTGGCTTCGAATACCGCCGGATACGGCTTCTGCGGTTGAAACGACCGGCGCGGCGGATTCAGGAACGTGAGCGCATCGTTTACGGCTTCCACCCGATCCTGTCCCTCCGGTATCATTCGCAAGACCTCCAGCGACCGCATCGGCAAGTAAAGCTTCGGCCGCGGATCTCCCGTCCAGACGGCGGTCCAACTGAAATCCTTCGGAAGACGCGAGAAGGCATAGCGAAGCGGGTGCCGCTCCAGATCTTGCAGCAATCTCCGCAGAGTGCCCCACATGCGGAGAAAGCGCACCAGGGTTATGGTGAGCAGCGCAACCACCAACGTGGAAAGAACCACCACAACCCCCGTGTAGACCGGGCGTTCCAGAGTTGCCAGAGCGCGAAAAGGATTGAAGAACCCGAGCCAGCAAACCACCGCGGCAGCGGCTGCCGCGTATTGCCACGGATCGAGACCGAGCACCGCACCGTGCGTTTCGACGGGGTCCAGCCGAAGCCCTAGAGCCTTAGTGGGACATACGGCGGGCCGGTCTTCCGCCACCCGCAACTGAGACAATCGGAAATATAAGCAAAGATAGAACGCCCAAAGGAGCGCGACGATGGGGACTACAGGCGAAGTCCCGCTCTCAAGGTGCATGGCGCGGTATCCGGCAAACTGAGTTGCGTGGCCTTCGGATGCAGACATCGAGATCATGAAAACGGCCGCAATTGCAAGCAAAGCGCAGGCCAGGGCCGCCAGCGTGAAGAGCCGGCTTTTTCGCGCGGCCCAGACGCCTTCCGCGATCGCAGCCCCGCCGAGCGCAAAGGCGAAAACCACTTCAAACAGGGACTCCACCGTGAAGGGCGGGCTTGGCGGCCCTTCACGCGCACTCACCTTCACGGCCAGCCCGAGGAACAGGCATACCGCGGCAACTGCAAGCGACGCAAAGGCCAACATTCCTCGTCTCTGCACCTCCAGCTCCGGCTTGAATCCCCATCCGGACACACGAAGACTTGCGTGCTTCCACCAACGCTCGCGGTAACCGTCATTCATGAAATAAGTAAGCGAAACATGCGCGGCGCAGGCGATCCAAACGAACCAGAAGAATACGATCCACAACCGGGGTGCGTCTTCCGCCCGGAAGTGTTCGCTGCTGTGTGCGCTGGGAGCCGGCCCGTACAGAAGCGGACTCGGCAAAGTACTTGGCAGCGCGGGCGGCAGAGCTTCGATCGGCCACCAGGCATCGTTGCCAAGGACATTGATCCAAACGTAGGGCCGGTGCTCCAGCTTCGAGTGTCCCGGGTTGTCGCCGGCAAACGGGCTGGCATAATCCAGCAGATAGTCGGCGGCTTTAGGGGTATTGGCGTCGAATGCCGACTCACACCAGGGGTCGGATTTACTCGCGTCCGGAGGCGCCGCGGCCGTTGGCGCCTGTCCGGTGGAGAGTAAAAGCATGCGGCGGAACGCGTTGTACTCACCTTCGGCGCTTTCGGACGAAAACTGAGTGCGTTTATTCGGAACCGACTGAGATTGGTTCCGTGCGACCAGGGGATAAGACGAGACCGCCAGGATGCCGTTTAGTCCCCAGGTTTGAGCCGCCCGCGCGTAGAGAAGATCGGTATGGAAAAGTACGATTCGAACGCTCGGCGCGAGGCCGCGCATGCTCCTGCTAAGAAACAGCGCGTCGAGCGGGTCGGTCGCGACGATGCCAACATACCGGATGCGCTCGCGCCTGAGCGTGGCGGCCAGGGCAATGAGCACGGCTTCCTGGGACACGGGAGTCTGTTGTCCGAATGAAGGAATAGAATCCCGTCCGGCGTCGCGCAGATCCAGAGGAAGCGCCGGGTAACCGGCATTCTGCGGGTTTAATGTGGAGAGAGTGGGCAGTTCCCCGGATAAGTTTCTGATGCGTGCGATGCCCCGCGGATAGGACAGAATCAAAGGCTCGCCGGCGCCTGCTTTTCGCGCGGCGCCATCGACGTCTACAAGGCGCCGGGCGCCATAGGCGGTCTCATCTTCTTCGAGAAAGGCAAATTCCCGCGGCAAAATGTTGGCCGTGTAGCTAAATAGCGCCGCCTGCTTTTGGTAATCCGTCTCCAGCGTGGTGCAGAAGTGGGAAGGCGCGAGCGGGTTTCCCAAAACCCCGGTCACGGCCCCGCTGATTACGGCCACCCCGGCCGGCTGCGAGGCGCTTTTCCAGTCGCTTTTCGAGTCAAGCAGAAGCCGCAGGGAAGCGAGCGAGCCGGTAAAGCTCGGGCCAAGGATGCCCATGCACGATCCTTCATTCTGCTTCTGTTGGCAGATCGGAAGATCGCGGTTTTTCACGGCGTCCGCATAGGCCCAGGCGCTCCGGAACGCCACGCGATTGATGCCCGAGGTGGGCGTCTCGCCGACAAGGAACACCAATAGGAGCTTATGCGGATCCTTAAACCCCCGGAAAAGGAGAAGCCCCGGACTGCTTACGCGCGACTCGCGCTCCTTGTCGTTCGCCTCACGCTTCGCGGAGTCGGCTTCCTGTCCGGTTGGCGGGCGCCACGGGAACCAATAGCCATTGAAGAGATAGCGCTCATCGCTTAGATCGCCGTCCGCTGCAGCCCACGTTATGCTCTCGATATTCCGGTCGAAAAAAAGCGATAAGTGCGTCAGTTCCGGATCTGGGACCGTGGCGATCACTACTTTCCGGCTAAATGTTTGGCCGGACGGAGTATCGAGGCAAAACTGCTTTACAATTTGATCTTTGTCTTTGGGCTCCTCGTCGTTTTCGGTCCCTCTCAGGCTGAAGTTCCCCTGTAGAGCCCCTTTATCGCCGGAGCCATCGATCTTGACATCGAGACTTACCGAATTCCTCGGATCCGACGAGGCCTTATCGCTCAGATAGGAGCACACCGGCGTCCATGGTCCGAACTTGGACGTAGTGCCTGACGTTGCGCCTCTTGAGGGTGTTGCCGGCTGGCTTTCACTGATGGTGGCAGCGCCCGCGGGACGCGCATTCGGATTCTCATCGGATCCGAAAGGAGCACCGTGGGCGAAGATACCGGCGGCAACGAGTAACCCAGCTACGGCGACTGTTTTTCGACAAATTCCGAGAACTTTTAGAACTGGCATAATATCGTGGAAATAGTAACAACGCAAGTAAGTACGGGTGTAACCGATCTGGGGATTTGCTCGCTCGGCCGCGAAATCCCGCTCCCTCACGGTCGCGGCTCCGTCTCGGCTGCGTGTGTCAACTTGTCGGCTACGAACAGCAGAAACAGACACGCCACCGCGAACGGGACAACACTCAAAACCGATATCAGGACGGCTGTTGAGTCAGGATAGCCGCCCGAGCGTCGGGGGATGCCGCAGCCGGCCCAGCGGCGGTTTTCCTGCCCGCCACAATCAGTGAGAGTCCCGGCCAGGGCATCAGGCGGTCGAGACGCCTCCAGATCCAGACAGTCTTGTCGAAAATCTTCAACACCAGCTTGTTAATGCGGCGCGTGCCGGCCACGCGGCCGTAAATCCACCAGGGCGGTGAGCCGGCTTTGTTGAAGTCTTCGACGCGCTCCACCGCAAATCCCTGGTCTTCCAGCAATTGCCGCGCCGCGGCCGCGCTATAGCGGCGCTTGTGGCCCATGCTCCGGTCCAGGCTGCCAAACAGCGCGGGACTGTGCGGCATCAACGCCACCACCCGTCCCCCGGGCTTGAGCGTTGCGCTCAGAGAGTGGAGCACGGCCGCGGGGTCGTCGAGATATTCCAGCACGTTGAGGCAAAGCACCGTGTCGAAGCATGCCTCCATGCCAGCCAAATCCGCGGGAACTTCCGGGTCGATGCGCTGCACCGCGACATTCGGCGTGCGCAGAAAACGATTGCGCAGCGCGTGGAGGTGGAGCGGGTCTTTTTCGGCGGCGACGTAGAGCACGCGGCGCGCCATCAGCCGGCCCGAAAGGTTGCCGATGCCGGCGTTCACTTCCAGCACCGCATCGCCCAGATACGGCCGCACCGTGCGCGCCAGCCAGCTTAAATACTGCGGAGTGCCGGTGAGATTGTTCAGCACGCCGCGGCCATAGGTGGTGGCATAGAGATCGTCGATGAGCCAGAATTTCAGAACCACGGCGAGCGCTTTGACGCCGTCTTTCCAGCCGATCTTTTTGCCTTCTTCGTAGGTGCGGCCGTGGTAACTGATGGGCACTTCGTAGATGCGAAACTTCCGTTTGGCGCTCTTCATCACGATCTCCGGCTCGAAGCCGAAGCGGTCGCAACGGATGGGTAGGCTCTTGAGCAGATCGGTGCGGAAAACTTTGTAACAGGTCTCCATATCCGTCAGGGCCAGATTGGAGAACATGTTGGCCACCAGCGTCAAGCCGCGGTTGATCACCGTATGCCAGAACGGCAACACGCGCATTTGCTCGCCCGCCAGGTAGCGCGAGCCGAATACGGCGTCGGCGTGACCGGCCAGCAGGGGCCGCAGCAGGCGGGTGTATTCGGCGGGGTCGTATTCCAGATCGGCATCCTGAATCAAAGAAAAATCGCCCCTGGCGTGCCCGATCGCCGTGCGCACCGCCGCGCCCTTTCCGCGATTCTTCGGATGCTGAAACAGGCGGATTTGCGGAAATGCGGCCGTCAGCCGCTTGAGAATGGCGAAGCTGCCATCGGTGGAGCAGTCGTCGACAATAATCAACTCACGCTCCATGTTTTCCGGCAGAGGAGCGGCGAGCACCAGGGTGATGCACCGCTCCACCACCGTGCGCTCGTTGTAGACGGGCATCAGGATGGAAAGCTTCATAGGGGACCGGCCATCAATCGACTGCCGTTAATCGACTGCCGTTAATTGAATAGTGTCGTGCATTTTGCGGGCGGAACACAAGCCCGGAGGCGCGGAGATGGAGAGGTCTCGCGGGGAACACGCGCCGCATGGGTGGGGCGAAGTGTCCGAAAATGGGACTGGGGTCGTTTGGTATCTCGAGAATTTGGGTTTGGGCCGAGGTTGCATCGCGAGGGGCTCGAGTTGGGTATGTAGGAGAAGATGGGTGGGGATTGGCATAATCGAGGATCGACGAACTTGGAGCGATCGAGGTGGTTTCCCAGCGAACAGGGCCGCCCGGGGGAGCCTCCGTACGGCTCTCCTATTTCATTGTCTCTTACGTGACCAAGGAATTCCGGGGAAGAGGCTTCGGCAATGGGGAGTAAGCCGTTTCGGTCTTTGGGCTTAGAAATATTTGAAGCTATTGTGATTGACCTTTTGGCGGAGTGCAGAATCGGCGCTTCCGCCCCTGGCCCCAGTCCCGTTCGAGCGACCAGCGGTCCAGCTCAGCCATCGTCATGAAGGAGATCCCGAGCAGCCGGCCTGCGATGGGGGACCGGTAGGCAAGCGCTCGCGTGTCTCCCTTGAAAAGCATCAACACTACGTCCGTGTCGACGATCGCGGCATTCATTGACGGGTGACGGGACGAGATCCCTCTCTACGCCACTCGCGGAGGAGCGCGGAGAATTCCTCTGCCGATTCGTCTTCCGGTAACGGCTCCCCAAGCAGGGAGGCGAAATCGTCAATTGGAGAAACGCCCTGCTGAGCGGCCAGTTCCTCGAACGAAGGCGAGACGGCGCTGTGCGTTCGGGAGTTCCCGACAGGCTGTGCCCTGTGATCCACGCATCTAAGAATAGCAGCTTCGAGGCCGTTCTTTTTACGTCACCGGCGGCAAAGACCGCCGGCGTTGCCGGGAGTTTCAGCGCCGCTTCCGCGAGATGGACGCCGCGCTCTTTCAGTCCCTCAGGACACTTGTCGTCGCTTGCTACTGCCGGGTTCGCGTTGCCGCCAGATCGATGAGAAGGATGTCGGAGTTTTCGCGTATCCGGTCAAACACGATCTGCTTGCCGTCGGGAGTAATATCGAAGGCCTGCATGATGGCGGGATTACTCAGATGGGTCAAACTCCGCGAGCGCATGGTGGCAAGGTCGAGCAGCCAGAAATCCTGCGCGGCCGTCGTACTCCCCAGCATGTAGACCAGGCCCGTGCCATCCGGCAGGAACCGCGCGCGCTCCCCCTCGCGCCGCACATTGATTTCGGGCAGCTTCGCGGGCGTTCCGTCCGGGTGTACTCCCAGCAGCGGCATCGAAGTGAACACCTGCGTGCCGCCGTACACGATCAGGTCCCCGCGCGGCGACCACACCGGATCGAGGAGCGCTCCCTTGGCGAGCCGCACCGGCGTGCCGCCGTCGGCCGGGATCTTGAACATGCCCTCTCCCTCGCGGTCGCTGCCGGCCGACACGATCCATTCCCCCGGGGCGACCAGGACGCCGCGCCCCGAACATCGACGCCGCCTGAAAGCGGGTGGAGCTGGGTTCCATCGGCTGCGACGACGTGCATCCGCCACTTAGCATCCCGCTTGAGCGCGATCGCAACCCATTTCCCATCCGGCGAGACGGCAGGCGGCGACTGGAGGGCGCCTTCCGAGCCCTTCCAGATCTCCAGCGCCTGCCCCTTGCGATAGCTCCACAGTCCGTCGGCTCCGCTTCGCGAGGACAAATAGAACAACGATTCGCCTCCGAAGCGCGGCGCGTGGGCGCGCGTGGTGGGCAAGGGGAAAGCTTTGACGTCGCGTTCTTCGACTGGCTGGCCGGCGATCGGAACGCTCCACAAGTTGACTTGAGAGTTCACGACGCTCGCGGCCAGGCGCCGGCCGTCCGCGGTGGCGGCAATGGCGGCGTATTGATCCAAACCCGAACTCACGCGCCTTGAAGCGCGCGTCTCCGCATCGTAGGCCCACAGCCACGGTCCGGCGCCGTCCTGGTCGTGAGCCACGAACAGAATCGTCCGCGCATCGATCGGAGTAGGGTCGGCGATATCGGTGTTGCGATGGGTGAGTTGTTCCGGTTCTCCGCCTTCCGGCGAAACGCGCCACAGGTCCATTTCCCGCGTAGCCGGCCGGCCGCGCACGAAATAGATCCAGCGCCCGTCCTTCGACCAGACCTGATAATGGTTGTGCATTCCCGGCGCGTTTTTCACGATCTGACGTTCCTGTGCGCCGTTGTGATCCGCCACAAATGTGGCGTCGCCCGGGTCCCAGACGTGATAGACAACGCGGGCGCCATCGGGCGACCAGGCGACCTCGGAGGCGTGTTCGCCCAAGAAGTTGCGCGGCGCCCCGCCCACCAGGGGCAACAACCTGAGCCTCTTGTCTTCCGAACCGGAGTCGCCTTGAGCGCCGGCGCTCCACACCTCCGCTCCATTGCCTGAGAATCCTATTGCGCGAAGCGGCCTACGCACATCGCCCAGACGGCCCTGGGTGAGGTTGGAGAGGCTGCCTCCATTGGTTTCGCTCAGCCAGATTTCGAAGGCGCCGCTGCGGTTGGAGATGAACGCGACGAATTTCCCGTCCGGGGAGATCGCCGGGTTGGTTTGAGCGCCTTCAAAATCGGTGAGCCGCGTGAACTCCGCGCCGGAAAGCGGATTCTCGACGGCAGGAGTGCGGCGGTTGGTGAAGGCCAAGGCTCCCAATCCAGCCACCAGCATCGCCGCCAGCGTCCAGGGAATCCAAGTGCGATGTTTTGGCGCCGCCCCCCTGCCGCGGCAAGGGCTCCTATCGCCCTCTGGCGGCCGAGCCTGCGGAGGTCCACTACCAGTTCGCGCATCGACTGGTAACGTTCCGCCGGGTCGTTTTCGAGCGCCTTCTCCACCACGCTTTGCAGCCCCGCGGGAACCTCCGGAGACAGAGCGCCGGGGGCGGCGTGGATAATGTTCCGGAGCACCTCCATGCTGGTGGCGCCGGCGAAGGGCCGCTTGCCGGAGAGCAGCTCGTACAGGACCACGCCGAACGAGAAGATGTCGCTCCGCGCATCGGCCGGCTTTCCCGACGCTTGTTCCGGAGACATGTACGGGATGGTTCCCATCAGTACGCCCGGCTGCGTTCGTCCCCCGGTGATGGTGCGAGTCGCGTCGGAATCGGCCGGCTCCTGCAGCTTCGCGAGGCCGAAGTCCGCCAGTTTCGCGTAGCCGTTTTGGGCCACCAGGATGTTGGCAGGCTTGATGTCGCGGTGCAGAATGCCGGCGCCGTGCGCCGCGGCCAGCCCATCCGCCACGCCCGCCAGCAGTTCTATTATCTGCCGCCAGCCCGGCTTCTCACGCTGCGCCCAGTCCTTCAGCGTGCCGCCATCGACGTATTCCGTAACCAGATACTGGCGTCCCTCGAACTCTCCGATGTCGTGCACCGTCAGAATGTGCGGATGGTTGAGCGAGGAGGCATCTGCGCCTCGCGCTGGAAGCGCCTGCGCGCGTCGGCGTCGGCCAGATCGCTCGAGAGAACCTTGATCGCCACGAGCCGGTTGAGCTTGGCATCGAGCGCCCGGTAGACGGCGCCCATGCCGCCCCGGCCGAGTTGAACCTCAATGCGATAGGAGCCCAGTTGCGCGCCGGAAGTCATGGGAGTCTGACCCGGATCGCGTGCGGCGCTGCCTTCGTCGGAATTCATGGCGTGGGGGGCCTCACTCGGAGGATCATCAACAAGATATCAGAGTTTTCGGGAACAAGATTCCTGCTTCGCCACATGAATGGGCCGACGTCCAGCGACAGGCTCAAGCAACACAATGCAACCCAGCAAACCCTGGCCGGCCGGAAGCCCGGGCAGACCGTTCGCCAGTTGGCTCGAAGCGTTCTGGGAAATCACTCCCGATAAGCCGGCTTGTGTCCGGCTTGGCCGGCGAAGGCTGCCCAAGCCTTATCTCCCGGAAAGGACTTCAGGCTCGGAACCCCCGCTCGATCGCACAAGAATTGGAGTGGCTCAGGCGGTGGCGGGAGTGGGCCGCCGTACAACAATCCCGGCAAGGAACGTATCCCGCTGCTCGAAATCGGCTAGAATAGGACCTAGGGGGTGGGCCTTCTCGAGTAGCAGACGGGCTGCATTCGCAAGCATCGGTCCTTCAGTAATCAGATCAGCTTCCTGCGCCCTTTTTTCCCTTGTCTTCCCTTCCGATTGCCGCATCTGCGGCGGCGCCATAAGTACGCTCAGCCGCCTTCCGGTTTGCGCCGGCTGCCTCAAGCGGCCCGAGCCGTTGAGCGCCGAATTCTTCTGCGTTATTTGCCGCACGCCTTTTCAGAATGCCTTTCCGCTGGATGCCGAGGGCCGCTGCGGCATATGCCGGCACGGGCTGCGAGGTTTCGACGCGGCATACTGTTTTGGCGCTTATGAAGGCGTGCTGCGCGACCTGATTCACCTTTATAAATACGGCCGTGTCCGGACGCTGGCCCAACCGCTGGGCGATCTAATGGCGGCGGCGCTGCCGCGCGATGAGCGTTTCGACGGGATTGCGCCGATTCCGCTGCACTGGCGCCGCCAGTGGCAACGCGGTTTCAATCAGTCGATGTTGCTGGCGCGAACGCTTTCGCGGCGGACCGCCATCCCGGTGATTAACGCTTTGAGGCGCGGACACTCCACGGCCACGCAAGCCGGGTTGAGCAATACCGCGCGCCGCCACAATGTAGCGGGGGCGTTCCACTGCCGCCGGCCGGACGCCGTCGCGGGCAAGCGCATCCTGCTGATCGACGATGTTATGACCACCGGCTCGACCGCGGCTGCGTGCGCGGTTGCGCTGAAGCGGGCCGGCGCCGCACGAGTAGCGCTATTGACGGTTGCGCGCGTCGACCGGCGCATGGACGTTTCGGATTTGGCGCCACAAATAATCAACGCGGGGGGAGCATCCTGAATGCCGAGCGATCGACTGCAGAGGCCGGTGTTGGTATTGAATGCGAGCTACGAGCCGATCAACATTTGCGCCGCGCGGCGCGCGTTGGTTCTGGTGCTGAAGGGAGTCGCTTCCGCGGAGGAAGAAACGCTGCACGCCGTCCATTCGGCGCGCGCCATGACGCGGCTGCCCTCGGTGATCCGCCTGCTCGAATACCGGCGCATCCCGCACCAGACCCGCGCGCTTTCGCGCAAGAACATTTTGATGCGCGACCGCTACACGTGCCAATACTGCCACCGGATCATGCCTTCGGGCGAGCTGACCCTGGATCACGTGATTCCCCGCTCGCGCGCGGGAGAATCGGCGTGGGAAAACCTGGTGGCCTGCTGCCATCCGTGCAATAACAAGAAGGGCAACCGGACGCCCGAAGAGGCCGGCATGAAATTGGCCCGGCAGCCCCGTCCCTTCAGCCTGCACACCAGCCGTCACTTGATGCGCATGCTCGGCAAGGGCGACGCGCAGTGGCGGAAGTATCTGTTTTACTGAGCAGACCGTTTACCGAAGGCGTTAAGTGAACAGTATCGGCCCCGGCTCAATTCGAAGCGCGTTCACACGAGCGTGAACGCTGGCCGCAAGAGTGCGTGCGCCACGATTCGGCCTGAGCCAGATTGCCAATTTCACTCGCGTCTTGCGCGGAAACACCTATTGGAAGAACCGCGAATCGTACTGAAAAGCTTTGGCTGGATGCACCCGGATTTTCACGAAAGCCGGATGGCGGGGGTTGATGAGCCAGTTGGATTCGGCCGGCGCCAGCGCCGAGGGGACCGTCAACACGGCAGCCCGTTCACCGCGGATGAATTCGTCGCCGAATCCGGTGAGGGCCGCCGGCGCTGGTACTTGCCGCCAGTTTGCCGGCAGTTGTTTCGGGTCGATCGATATTCTGGGCACATTGTCCGGAACATCCGCTTCGACTACCGCCAGGTCGTTGGGCGGATGGTCCGGATCGATATGAACGAAGTATTCCAGCATGGCCAGCGACAAGTGCTCGGCCGCATATGCCAGGCGGACGCCCGGACTGGACCAGCGTCCGCCGAAACGGTAGGGGCCTTCGCCGTCGAACGGCTGCTTCGAATAGGGTTTCCGAAGTATCCGGTAGACCCGCGTCAACTCACCCCGCCATACGCGATCCGGCCGAGAACATTTTCAACGGCCCGGGCTCCAGGCTCAGTATCGATTAACTCAAGCGGAATCTTGCCGCCCAGCGCCCGGTTGGAACGTTTGAGCCATTGCGTCGCCAGTTGATCGTCGCCCAGGTAGTGCTTGGCCAGCGCAACAATCCGCGCCAGGCGATATAGGCGGTCCGATTCGAAACGCGCCAGGCGCCCTTCGCCGCGCCGCCGCTGCAGGCTGCGGGTAGACAGATCGAGAGCCGCTGCCAGCTCGCTTAATGTGATGCCGGCGGAGTGCATGACCCCTTCGACCACCTTCTGGGGAAAGCCCTCGCGAATGGCGGCCTGCAGGTCTGTTTCAGATCGAAGCGTCCGGCCGAGAACCTGTTCGCCACCCAGTTGTTCTTCAACCGCATGGAGCTCGCTATGGAGTTGGTTAAGCATTCTGTCGTTTATTATAGCGCCAAATGGCGGAGGGGGGAAGGGGGGCAGGGGGGCAGGGGCGGAGGGGGTAGGGGCGGGGGGCGGCTCCGGGGGCTCCGGGAGGGTATGTTTTGGATAAGCTTGGATGAGGCGTTTCCCATGAAGACGGCTGCCTCTCCAGAGGCGGCTTGGTTCGCCGCCAGCCGGTTCGCTCAGAATGCGGTAATGAGGCCGGTCCCTGGGGGCGGAGCCTGCGTTCCGGAGCGAAGCGGCGGTAGCCGACTACCTGGGCGCGCGGATGAGTTGGTGGATGGATTGGCCTACGGCTGCCCGCGATCGTGAAACCTTTTGCGTCTCCGGTCTCACGGCTGTTCCCTACGCCATGGCCCGGCCCGCGTTGCGAGCGGCTCTTGCAGAACAATCGCCCACGCCGGTCCAACGCAGTTCCCGGACAATGTAACCAAGCTCGTCCGCATGCGGAAGGAAGTGGACCTTTTTATCCCGGCGAGACGCGAGGCGTCGCCAAGACGGCCGAGTCGCGGGGCACGGAATCCACTATCGATGCGCCGATCCTCGAGAGCTACAGTGCGACGGACATCCATCTGGCCTCGCCAATATGTGGACGAAACAGTTGAAGACCGGAGAAGCCAAAGGCGCATGGGATGGCTTGCAGTTTCACAACCCTCCCTGGGAGGGCGATTCGCAATATTACGGCGCCACGCTCGCCGGCATCGCCGTGGGAACCGCGCATTCAACTATCGCGATACTCCGGAAATCCAGGACGGCATGCAATTGCTGCGCGAATATCTGCCGCTGGAGTGCGCTTCGCAGGCTCCGAATCGACCGCGCGATGCTGTTGCGGGGCCGGTGAAGATTCCCGGATGGTTGACGCCGGCGCAACAGAAAGCTGTCGCGGACGAAGCGCTCGCCAAACGGCGCGCGTTTTAGCCTGTCCTCGTTCGCAGGCGCCTGGAAGCGGCCCGGCAACACTCCGATCAAGACCCGGAGCGGCGGTTAACGCCACCGGCGTGGTGGCCTTCGCGCCGGTTCCAGGACCGGGTGGTTTTGTGCTTTTGCGGAAGATCACTCCCTTACGGTCGTAGCTCCGATCGACGGTCGTGGCTCTGATCGGAGCCGACCGAGCCGAAGGCCGCTGGCTGGCCTATTCGCTCAACAAACAGCGCGACCTCGCATCCGATGCCGGCAAATTCACGAGCGACGCGGCGCTGGCGCTTCGAGGCCCGCATTAGCCCGCGGATTTCGCCGACCGGGCAAGCCGAAGCGGTGCTTCTCAGAGACACGGCCGGCGGCGAGACCGCCAGCGCTACCGGTTGAGCCACTGCTCCACCTTCTCCGCCCACAACCCGCCGTGCGCCTTCAGGCCCTTGTCGCTGAAATGCACTCCTCTGCCTCCGTTCTGCCGGTTATCGCCGGTTAGCTGGTCCGTATCCGGACCTTCCAGCGCGATCCCCGCCTTCCATAGGCTGGCCTGCGCCTCTCGAATCGGTGGGCACGAGGGATCGTCCGGCGTGTGATAGCTGGCTTGCGCCACCATCCACGGGAAATCCCAACCGGCCTCCCGCCGCGATGCGCGAATCACCAACTCCAACCTGCGCCGGTATTCCGCCGCTGCGATATCGTGCCCGGGCGTCTGGTGCGCGTCGGATTCTCCCTGATGTCACAGCAGCGCGCGGAAGCCCTGGGGGCCAAGCTGCTGAATCCGCCGCATCATGCCATCGAAGAGCTGGCCGCCCGATTCCCAGACGCCCGGCCCCGCGGCTGTCACAAACCGCGTCATGGCAGGCTCCACTGTCATGCGCTCGCCCTTGGGGAGCCTCTGCCGCACGCTGGTCGATCCGTGCCCTACGCACGCAACGCCGATGGGCACGCGGTACCTCTCATAAAGCGCGTCGCCGAACGCGGGGATGAAACTGCCGTTCCCGCTGTTATCCTGCACGCCCGGCTGAGGGTCGTTAGCCAGCCGCCAATCTTCGCCGCTGAACGCCGTCACCATCCCGGACTTGGTCTGCTGCCTGACTTCCCCGTAGTTCGTCGCGTTCGATTGCCCGGCGATCACGAAGACCTCGCCGACGCCGACATGCGCAACCGAGGTCTCAGTCACCTGTTTCCCGTGTAGCAGCAGCCGCACCTCGAGCCGGTAGAATCCGCCGGCGGCCGCCGGCACTTGCGCCTGAAATGTGCCAGCCTCGCGGTCCAGAGGCACTGGAGCCCAGTCGCCCGTAAGCCGCGCTTCCACGCGTTCGCACTCCACGCGAGCCTGACCGCTCACCAGCACCTTGCCGCGCGCCGGCGTATCCCGCTGAAACACCTGATAGTCCATCGGAGAGCGTAGCGTAATCGCCGGATCGGCCGCATCCGCCGCGGTTGCCCACAATATCGCCGCCAGCGCCGCACGCCTCATGCTCCAAGGCTACAATACATAGCTCCCGTCGGCTGCCGCTACTTTGCCCAGGGTGCCGCCCGCTTTTCGGGCCGGGCTACCGGCGCAGCCTCTCTTCGCTGCTCTACGGTGTGTACGGCGGTGCGTACGCCGGTGTGTAAGGCGCATTGATATTCAGACTCGCGGCAGTTCCCAACCCGCGCGGTAAGCCTCGATCGTCAGTTTGGACGCCTCCGCATTCCCCACAATCCGCGCCTCGGCGCATCCCATCCCCGGCTTGCATTTTGGCCAATCGATTCCCGGCATGCGCGAATCGCTCCTCCAGGCTCATCTTGTATGAGAAACGAGGGTGTTTACACGTCTTCGGGAAAGGGCTCACACACCCTTGCGGTCGTGGCTCCGTAAAGCAGACGCAGGCGGGAAAAGACTCGCTCTTGACCCCGCCCTTGCCCATTCGTTATCCTGTTCACAATCTGCGACCGCGACAATCCCACTAAAATCCCTCTGGAGGAATTGATGAGCCCGCAAGAAGCTTTAGATTTTGCGAAGAAGAACGACGCCAAACAGCTCGACCTGAGATTTACCGACATCCCGAGCCTGCAGCACCACGTCTCGTATCCCATCGGCGAATTGGATATCGACAAGTTCGAAGAAGGCTTCGGCATGGACGGTTCGAGCATCCGCGGTTGGGCGGCGATCCACGAGAGCGATATGCTCCTGATCCCCGATCCCAATACCGCTTTCATGGATCCCTTCGCCGAAACTACTACCATTGTGATGTACGGCGATATTAAAGACCCCATCACCAAGCAGCGGTACGAGCGCGATCCGCGCTGGATCGCCCAGAAGGCCGAGATTTATTTGAAGAACAGCGGCGTCGCCGATACGGCCTACTTCGGCGCCGAAGCCGAGTTCTTCGTGTTCGATAACGTCAGCTTCGATCAGAATCAGCACTCCGGCTTCTACTTCATCGATGCCGAGGAAGGGCGCTGGAATTCCGGCCGCAGGGAAAACAACCTGGGCTACCGTCCGCGTTATAAGGAAGGATACTTCCCGGTTCCGCCCACCGATCATTATCAGGATCTGCGCAGCGAAATGGTGCAGACGATGATCGAATGCGGCCTGACGGTGGAGTGCCACCATCATGAAGTGGCCACTGGCGGCCAGTGCGAGATCGATCAGCGGTTCGACACGCTGGTGAAATCGGCCGACAACATGATGCTCTACAAATACGTCGTTCGCAACGTCGCCAACCAGTACGGCAAGACGGTGACGTTCATGCCGAAGCCGATCTTCGGCGATAACGGCAGCGGCATGCACACGCACCAGAGCCTGTGGAAGGGCGGCAAGCCGCTGTTCGCGGGCGATGGCTACGCGGGTTTGAGCCAGATGGCGCTGCACTACATCGGGGGCCTGCTGAAACATGCGCGCGCGCTGGCGGCGATTATCGCGCCCACCACCAACAGCTACAAGCGCCTGGTGCCGGGCTACGAAGCGCCGGTCAACCTGGCGTATTCGCGGCGCAACCGCTCGGCGGCGTGCCGCATTCCCATGTATTCCGCCAGCCCGAAGGCCAAGCGCGTGGAGTTCCGTCCGCCCGATCCGGCGGCGAACCCGTATCTCGCGTTCGCGGCCATGATGATGGCGGGTCTTGACGGCGTGCTCAACAAGATCGATCCCGGCGAGCCGCTCGACAAGGACATCTACGATCTCTCGCCGGAAGAGATGAAGAGCGTGCCCTCGATGCCCGGTTCGCTCGATGAGGCGCTCGATTGCCTCGAAAGCGATCACGCTTTCCTGCTGCGCGGCGACGTGTTCACCGAAGAACTGGTGGAAACCTTCATCGATTACAAGCGCAAGAATGAAGCGGAGGCGGTGCGTCTGCGGCCGCATCCGTACGAATTCGCGCTGTATTACGACATTTAAACAGCCCTGCCACTTAATTTTCCCATAAGTGGGGCGGACCCCCTGGTCACCCCCTGGTCCGCGGCTGACGCCCCCACCGGTCTCTTGAGGGTTGCGCGAGGGCTGATTGGTGGGGAGAAGAGCGGGTCCAGGGGGACCCGCTCGGACCCGGGGGTCCGCCCCACAATGCTTGGCTAATAATCGAGCTTCCGGCGGCGTCTTCTCCGGCGCGCCGCGCCATGAAGGTCGATCCCTTGACCGCGCTGCGAGTAGAATAGTTCTGCGCGTGCAAAGCTCTATTCTGCAAATCAATTCCTCCGCCGGCGGTCTGCCGAAGCGTGCGATGCCGGGCGGATTCATCTCCACGCTCGGCCTTGAAGGCGACGGCCACGCGCATCCCACGATTCATGGCGGCCCGCGCAAAGCGATTCTGCTGATCGCATCGGAAATCGTGGATGGCCTGGCCGCTCGCGGCTATCCCGTGTTCTACGGCGCCATGGGCGAGAACCTGACGACGCGCGGCATCGATATCCGCGCCTTGCGCATCGGCAACCGTCTTCGCGCCGGCGCAGCGATCCTCGAAATCACGCAGCCGCGCGGACCCTGCACGGCGCTCGATGTCTACGGCCCATCAATCAAAGACGAGATCTACGATCTGCGCGTAAGGCAACTTGACCCTACGTCAGACCGCTGGGGCATGAGCGGTCTGTACGCGAGCGTAATCGAACCCGGCGAAGTGCAGCCGGACGATGCGATCGGCATGTTGCGGATGCCGTGAGCCATGGGAAACCGGCGCCTGTTTCTCGCGGCCGCGGCCCTCGCAATCCTGTGCGCGGCGAGTCTGGCGGTTCTGCTGTTCCTTCCGCCCGTTTTTCAAGATCCCAACTATCACAACTTCGCGGCCCGGCAAACGCTGCTCGGCATTCCCAATTTTTGGAACGTGGCATCGAACGCGGCGTTCCTCGCGGCGGCGGCCCTCGGTATCCGCGCGCTGCGGTCAAGACCCGCTTTCACGGAACCTTGAGAGCGCCAGGCGTTTGGCGTGTTGCTGGCGGGAACCGTCATGGCTGCGTTCGGCTCTGGGTATTATCATCTTCGACCGAACTCCGCGACGTTGTTCTGGGACCGTCTTCCGATGACGCTCGTGTTCATGTCTCTATTCGCGGCCACAATCGGCGAACGGATCGGCCTGCGAATCGGCCGACGATGCTTGCTGCCTTTTCTTGCGCTCGGCGTGATATCGGTCGGTTACTGGAGAGTGACGGGCGATCTCCGCCTTTACGGCATTGTCCAGTTTTACCCCATGATCGCGATTCCGCTGTTGTTGATTCTTCTGCCGCCCCGTTATTCGGGAAGCGCCGGCCTGTTCGCTACCATCGCCCTCTACGGGATCGCAAAACTCTTCGAACTATTCGATTGGCAACTGGCGGCCATCGTGCCTACTGGCGGCCACCCATGGAAGCACCTGGCCGCAGCGGCATCGTTGATTTGTTATGTGTTGACGGTGGCGCGGCGCGGGCCATTGGAAGCTGCGCATAGCTCAGAGCCGCGACCGTGAGAGTGAGAAGTTGTGAAGAGTCAGCGCCACGTCGCGGAAATCGCCCTTTAGAAGCTGTGAAACATATCGCGTTCACAAGAGTGTGAACGCTGCACGCAGGAGTGCGTGCGCCACGTGCTTGGCCAGTACAGCCTCTGAATCCGTCGCCCCAGATCGGCTAATAAGCACCCCAGCGCCACATTTCGACGACATTTGCTCCGTAGTCAGTCACGCGGCGAGCCATGCCGACTCGCTCATTTCCGGTCCAACCTTGAATGCGACGCCGCTACGCCTGAATCAAGCCGGTGCGGATCGCATACCTGACCAGCGAAGCGGTGTCGTGCGCGTCCAGTTTTTCCATGAGGTTCGACCGGTGGGAGCGCGCCGTCCGGAACGCGATTCCCAGTTTTCCGGCGATTTCCTTGCCGCTATCTCCGCAGGCGATGAGTTTGAGCACCTCAATCTCCCTGGGCGTGAGCTGTTCTTCCATGCCGTGCCTTTCCCTTGTCTCGTCAGGGAGTCATGGGCCGGATACTCGTGGCCGCTCGGTGGGAGAACTGTTACCAGTATCTCATTCCAGCCACGCATCGTGGCTTTTTGCTGTAGGCTGTGGTACGGCGCCGAACCTTCTCTGCCGCCCGCGAAACTCGCGAACCGCCCACGCCAGATCGTCCGCGCCATACTCCGGCCACATGCGCCGCGAGAACACGAACTCGGCGTATGCGCACTCCCACAGCAGGAAATCGCTGAGCCGCTGCTCGCCGCCCGTGCGGATCAGCAGATCCACGGGCGGCCCCAGCGCGCCGCTTAACGACTCACGCGACAGCGGCGTAGTCTCCTGCGCCGCCGCCAGAATGGCTGCGCGCGCCGAGTAATCGATGGCCATGCGCAAGTGCAGCCGCCGCCCATGAGCCGTGGCCGCCTCGGTTCGCTGGATCGCGCGCCGCAGCGATTCCTCAAGGCGGTCGCGCCGCCCGATAATTTCCATGCGAATGCCGTTTTCCACGCACCGCGGCGTCTCCTTGGCGAGGTAAACCCAAAGCAGCGCCATCAGCGCATCCACTTCCGGCGAAGGCCGCCGCCAGTTATCCGACGAGAACGCGAATAGCGTCAGTACGCCGATGCCCAATTCGGGGGCGGCCTCGACGATGCGGCTGACCGTCTCCACCCCCGCGCGGTGCCCGGCCGCCCGCGGAAGACCGCGCGCCAAAGCCCAGCGCCCGTTGCCATCCATGATGATCGCTGCATGTAGAGTACTTTGTTGTACAAAGTTAGAGTGCATTAAAAAAGGACCTATTTCTCCCGCATGGTGTGGATGAGCGCTTCCATGTGATCGAGATACCGCTCAAGCGCGCGCCGACCGGCGGCCGTCAGTTTGAATTGCGTCTTCGGCATGCGCCCCTCGAACGATTTCTGGCACGAGAGGTAGCCGGCTTCCTCCAGTTTGCGCGCATGCACGCTGAGGTTGCCGTCGGTGGTGTCGAGAAGCTTCTTGAGGTCGCTGAACGTCAGCGTTTCGTTTACCGAAAGCGCGCTCAGAATCCCCAGGCGCAGCCGTTCGTGAATCAGCCGGTCCAGCTTCTGCGCGCCGCCCGCCGACGGCACTGCAACGGGAAGGGCCAACTGCTTCTTATCGCGCTCGCGCCGCGCCGTATTGGTTTTAGCCGCCATAACGAATCGAGATCACGGTTCCGAAGAGAATGTGCAGGCCGCCAAACCCGGCTGCCAGAAAAACGTCGCCCGGGGCCGCCGGCCAAAGCAGCGCAACCGTACCCGCCGCCATGAAACACGCCCCCATCACCGGTACCACCCGCACCGACGCCCACCCGCCCGAGAGGATGGCCGCTCCATAGAGCAGCAGCCAGACGCCCGGCAGAAACTCGCCCAGCCCGGCGCGGAACAGCACCGCGCTCAACACCGCTCCCGCGATCATAGGAGGCGCAAACCCGGCTACAAACTTCCGTCCCGGACCCGACAGCAGGGTCATACCGGCGCGCCGCGACTTCACCGCAGCGCCCAGAATGCCGATCAGCAGCGCCACCACCGCTTCCACCAGCCACACCGTCAGCCAACGGGCATCCGCCGTCCGCGGCCCCGCGATGAAAGCCGCCGCCAGCGCCGTGGAGCCCATCAACACGCCGCCCATCCCCGGCACCGCCGTGAACGACCCCGCGCGCTCAATGGTCTGGCGGATATACCGCAGATTGTCCATCGCGCGATCGTGAAGCAAAACGGGTTCAGGCCGCAGCGCCGCCATTCGAATCCAGCATAGCGCAAGACGCGCGCAGTTTCAAGTACTTTCTATGATAAAGTACCGGCGGAGAATGCCCGGCCTATTCCGTACATTAATCGGGGCGCTAAACGTTTTCGAGATTTCCTCGCTCGGCCGCGAGATCCCACGCCATCACGGTCGCGGCTCTGTCTCGGCTGCGTGTGTCTGCAAATAGTTACGGAGCCGCGACCGTAAGGGAGCGGATTTTGACCGGCGTTTCCCGAATCCGTTTAAGCACCCCATTAATCGTGGAGCCTCACGCGGCGGCAAGAGAGCCACGGCGAAAAGCAACCGGCGGGTGGTGGTTACTCGCCCGACGCCAGGGCGCGGGCATCCATATACTTGAAAAGCTAACAAGCAGTACAATACTAAGTCACGCTCGCCGCATAATCATCGACCTTTCTTCTGTTTTTCAGTACGAGGGAACTGGCAGCTTTACTTCCGGCCGAACCGGGCTTTCAAATACGCGGTCAACTGTGTTGTCGAAAGGCCCAGGATGGCCGAACGTCCGGTTCGCTCTCGTCGCTGGTCTTCCCAGTTGTTTGCTCGTACGGAACCGTCTGTCACGTCCCAATCCTTAATGTGCAGGCAGAAGTCCCCGTCTTTGTGGTAATCGAGAATTAAGAGGTAGAGCCGCCCTGGCTCTAGAAAGTACCGCTGAGGCTGAATGGAATATGAAATTACTCGGCCCGATTCGGAGACAACCGCCCCGCCCTCGATCCCAATTGTGATTGCATTTGGGGACGCTGGCGCTCCTAAAGGCTGCTGGAAAACATCCGTCACATCGAACTTTGCCTCCGTATAGATAGACCGAGCGGAAGCGGAAAGAACTGGTTGAGAGGACGTAAACCGGCCGATCATAATGGCGCGGTCAGGCGCGGTTGGAAATTCAGGGGGCTGACCGAAATACGACCCTTCACTATTGTTTCTGAAGACTCCCGTTGACTCTGTAAGCGGCGTGGGACTCCCTGTAGTCTCATCGAACCACCGGTCCCTTGACGCCCGAATTTTCGGAGGCGACGAGTCCTGCCCGGCTACCCACCGTCCGGGTACTGTCATCCACTCATTGGCGGGTGTGGCTTTCGCGCTTGATGCCGCAATTTGAGCTGATAGGCCAGCACAAGTAACGAGGCCGAGAATCAAACCGACATTCACTTTTGTAGCTACGCTCCAAGAACTCATGGCTGACACCAATAAAAGACGGAAGTTGCGAGCGAAGTGGTTGATCCGCGAATTATTACCAACTTCGCGGGGTACACGTTTGGCCATTGTACGTGAATGCCATATTCGATGATAACGTAGTGCCCCGATGGGCTACCCGGCGCCGTGGTCGAATAATTCAAAGTGAGGCTCGATCCTACAGTTGAATTCCAATAGCCGAAAACTGCCGGGGAGTGAGAATCCGCGTCGCCTGCCGACGCTCTGGAAAATGCCTGCTACGGCCCGTCACCTTACCCAGTTAACTTACAACGGCCTGTGCGGTTTCGGCGCATTCGTACTCGGGGAGGCCGCCCGAGCGTAGCATGGCCGATACCACCACATTCGTGTCGAGTACGACCCGGATCATTGTCCGGGGCGCTGCGCTCGTTCGCGGCGATCTCGGCGGGCCGCCGCAATCTCGGCATCAATCTCTTCCGGAGTCGGACGATCAAGTCCCTTTTGATGGGCCTGCTGGCCATCAGCAACGGGCCGAGCACTTGGACCGTGCCACCCAGCCAGCACTCGCGCATGCAGCGCTGGCGGGTCGGCATCGAGCGCTCCCTCGCGTCCCGCTGGATGCTTTGGAGCCATTCCGGAGCCGGCGGCGCCGGGATAGTATGGACGCTGATCTGTTCCTCTTCGGAAACCGGGTGGCCGAGCAGACTTTCGATAGTCACCCTTTGATCGGGCGAGAGGTCCTTGACGCTATGGATCATACGGTTCCCGCGCCTCGTGAGAAGCGCCTTTCTTTACTGTTATGACCCTTTCTATTCTGGGGTGATTCGCCCGATTGCCGAAATCCGGCGGTCACCGCCCGCCCGCTATCCGCGCGATAATCGAAGCGGCCCAAGCCATGAGACTCACTGCCGCCATCCTCTGCGCCCCTGCAACCGCGCTCGTCCTCTTCGCGCAGCCGCCCGCTCAGGACGCCCGTAACACGCAAACCCCCGGCACCGATACGCACTTCGCTCTGCGAACCTATGCAACCCGCTCCGCGTGGGAAACGCGCAGGGCGCAGCTGCGCCGCCAGATCCTCTCCGCGGCCGGCATGTTCCCCATGCCCGAACGCACGCCGCTGCACGCGCAAATCTTCGGGCGCGTGGAGAACCGCGATTGCACCATCGAAAAGGTGCTGCTCGAAACCATGCCCGGTTACTACCTGGGCGGCAATCTGTACCGTCCGCTGCACGCCGCTGGCAAGCATCCCGCGGTCCTGAATCCGCACGGCCACTGGACTTACGGCCGCCTGGAGAATGAGCCGCTCGATTCGGGCCCCTCGTTCGGCATCAGCCTCGCCCGCCAGGGATACGTGGTGTTCGCCTGGGATATGGTGGGCTATAACGATACGGTCCAAACGCCGCACGCATTCGGCGGTCCGGCGGAGCAATTGTGGTCCTTCGGTCCGTTCGGCCTGCAGTTCTGGAATGCCAGCCGCGCGCTCGATTTTGTGGCCTCGCTCGACGACGTCGATTCCGCCCGCATCGCCATGGCCGGCGCGTCCGGCGGCGCAACCCAGACCATTATGCTGGCGGCCGTGGACGACCGTCTGCAGTTCGCCGCGCCCGTGAACATGGTCTCCGCCCTCATGCAAGGCGGCGACGTCTGCGAAAACACGCCCGGCCTGCGCATTGGAACCAATAACGTGGAGATCGCCTCGATGTTCGCGCCCAAGCCGATGCTGCTGGTTTCCGCCACCGGGGATTGGACGCGCAACACGCCCACGGAAGAGTTCCCGGCCATCCGCGCCATCTACGATCTCTACGGCCAGGGGAGCAATGTCGAGACGATGCAACTCGATGCCCCGCACAATTTCAACCAGCAGAACCGCGAGGCCGTCTACCGGTTCTTCGGCCAGCGCATTCCCGGCGAAGCCGCCGGCAAGAAGTTCACGGAAAATAATCCGCACCTGGAGATGCTGCAAGACATGCTGGCGCTATCCGGACGTACTTTGCCCGGCAATGCTCTCACTTATACGCAGATCTTCGAGCAATGGAAGCGAATGGCCGAAGCCCAGCGGGATGCCGGCGCCCCCGATACGTTGCGTGAAGCCCTGCGATTGGCCCTCGCGGCGGAGTGGCCGGAAAAGGTGGAGCCCCAGCGCGATGGCGAAGGCCGCGATGGGCAAAGCCGCGACGGTGTAAGCCATGACGGGCAACGTATAGTGTTGAGCCGCCCCGGGGCCGGCGACCGCGTTCCCGGAGTCTGGTTCGAAGGACGCGGCGCGCCGGCCTTGATCGTCGATCCGGATGGTGCGGCGGCCGGCCGCCAGACCGCCGCCTTCCGCGAGATGCGCGCCGCCGGGCGCCCCGTGCTGCTGATCGATGCGTTCCAGACCGGAACCGCCGTGGCGCCGCGCGACCGCGGGGTACGGAACTTTCTCACGTTCAACGCCAGCGACGATCAATGCCGCGTGCAGGACATCCTGACGGCCCTTGCCTACCTGCACCGCGACCATCCGGAAGCTATCGAATTAATCGGCATGAAGAAGGCTGGGATCTGGGCGCAGTTCGCAGCCGCGGTGGCGCCAGTGAGCGTAAAGCTGCGCCGCGAAGAGACCGTATTTAGCGGCTCGGACGACGATTTTATCCGCGACTTTCCGGTCCCCGGAATTCAGCGCGCGGGCGGCCTGCGGGCGGCGGAGCGATTGACGGCGGGACGCTAAGGAACCCTGGGAGAAGCGGACCATGCACGCTCGCTCCGAAATGTATCAAGTAGGAGCGATGCAAAGCTTTGATCGCATAACGTGGAATCCCAACCAGATGAACGGCCAGCCGTGCATCCGCGGCATGAGGCTGACGGTGCGTCGAGTCGTCGAGGCTGTGGCGCTATATCCGAGCCAGGAGGACCTCTTTCGGAACTAAATCCCGAATTGGAACAGGACGATGTTCAACAGGCGCTGGCGTTTGCCGCTGCCAATCTTGAAGACAGGGCGACGGAAACTCGCTGCTTGACTGGCGGCGCCCAAATGCGCATGGTGCTGGATCCGCGGCGGCGTTTCTAGTAAGTCGCCGGCAATTCGCCGCGCTCGCTAAGAGCGAAGTAGCAGTTCACGGCTCCTTCGGGTTTGGTGTTGTGTGGAACCCGTTTTGACCGAAGATCGGGCAGATCTTTGGGGAACCCCATGTATTCTTGATAGAGCACTGTATCCGCTTTCCTGAGTGCCTCGATGGTTCGCATCCAGCGCAAGCGATGCCGTACGTTGCTGTCACTATTCAGTCGCAGGACCTGTGCGAGTTTCTCGCCTTCTGGGTTAAGCGTGTGAATCACACCATTACTCATGACCTGAAGGCAATCGCGGAACGTCACTTGGCAGGGGTCCGGAAAACCTGGAATCGCCTGCTTCGCTACATTGCAGGTCGCACATGCGTACAGCAAATTCGAGTATTCGCATTTGCCATCCGGATTCGCCGTGGAAGGAATAAAGTGATCGACATGGAACGTCGCCCCGCGGTTGTACCACTGCTCACGATGAAGGCAGTAAACGCAACGGAAGGTGAATTCATCGCGGAGCCAATCGCGAAAACTACTGTAATTCGTATAACCAGCAGGACCGTGCCGTCTAACGTGCGGTGAGATTGGATACTCAAACCCGGTCATCGGACGCCGCTGTCTTTCTTCGGCAAGCCGGAAAACAGCCTCTTCTCAAGCTCATCGAGCCCATGGGTGGGGCGCGGTGATACTCGGTCAATGTAATAGTCGGCGTAAATCTGCAATGCGTCAAGACGCCTTCGTTCCTCCGCGGTCAACGTTCCTAAACTGCTCTTGTCGATGAGCATGCCCCGCTCGCGATTTGTGACAAGCCAATCTCTTTCGAACTCAAGAAAGTCGGAAAAAGATATGCCGCCCTCCACTTCCTTTGGGAGGTATCTGGTTTGTTTGAATGGCACGCCAACACGCCCCCAATCGGTGAAGAGCGCGAGAAGAGATGTCTCTAGTTCGAGCGGCAACGAATACAATCGCAGAACCTCGCAGTCTACCTGCAGCAAGAGCTTCTTTAGCGTTGCCGAATCGGTTTCTGACGAGGCAGCCGCCAGATACGCTTTTGCCGCGCTCTCGACGCCATTGAACGATTTCACTCTCGGGAGGGGTATCCTTCGGAGGTCGCCGACTATGTTGTCGCGTTTTCCCAGATGCGAGAACACGTAAGCGTTTGCAACCGGTGAGTTGAGCAGAGCCCAAAGCGTTTCGAGTGAATACGCGGAGGCTGTTGGACGTACTGGCACGAAACGGCTTGTGACCGGGTGCCCAGGTCGATCAATAAGCGCCTTCAATCGCCACGGGCCGCGACTCGCACGAGCATAGTTCAGGAGTACTTGCGGAGTGCCGATCGTGGTTCCACTTACTGGTCGGCGAATCACTGACGGGTCCAGGTTCATCCAGTGGCCCTTAGGCAACTCATGCAACTTCAAGCCACGGTCGAAAAGCACAAAGCCATGCTGGCTGCCAGAAAAATGTTCCTCAGAGTATGTCGTGCTGCCAGATGGTAGGTGCGCCCCGTGGTATATGAGCCCTTGCCCGACTGTGGCGATATCAGCGAGTTTCGGATTCTCCGCACACGCATCCCAAACCTCTTCTAAGTCGGGAACACTCAATGAAAATGTGGCGTCCTGGGAAAAGCGCGATTGGGAAATGGCTCGCGCCGTCGATGCCGTATAGTCTGAGCGGAAAGCCCGGAGTTCACGCTCTCGAATGCGGCGATAGGAAACGCTGTTCTGGCCATCGACTAGCTTACGCCGGCCTATGAGAACGGCCGATTCAGCATCCGAGAACGAAAAGACCTTGTCGGGGAAAAGGCAAATCTCTCTTATCTCGTACTCGCGGACGATAAACTCGCGAACATCTTGGGCATTTCTGCTATGCAAGACAGTCTGTGGTAGTATTACCCCGAACACAGCCCCCTCGGGCAGGTGCGGCAGCGTCCTCCAGAGCATCTCGGCTGATTTATTGACGAATCGAACATCAGACCTCTCCTCCCGGTAGGCCTTTTGTTCCTTCGGCGTGAAATTCTGAAAGGGCGGATTGGCAAGCAATATGGTGTTCTTCTTTGCCTGTTCCTCTAAGCGTTCACCAAGAAACATGTCCTCGGGTCTCAAGTCCCACCCATTGGGATTCGGAATGTCCGTGAGGGTGAGCGACAAGCGCGCCAACTCAAGCGCGAACGGGTCTTTGTCGCTGCCATGCAATCGGCTTCGCAGGTATGGTCCACGCCGACTCGGTATTGCCTTCTCAGTTGGCAGCATCTCTGTGAGCAATCGCATTGCGGATACGAGAAACGCGGCATGTCCGCACGCTGGTTCAAACACGCTTCTCTCATTGACCGGAATATCCGTTAGCCAATCGGCCAGGTTGCCAACGACGTAGTCAACGAGATACGGCGGCGTGCTGTGTGTCCCGAGCGACGACCGTGTTTCTTTCGAAATGAGAGTGTTCTCGTAAACGTATGCGAGAGACTCGGTCGTTGTGAGGGTTAGGCTGCTGAATTGGTCGATAGTCCGAGCCGACTCGCGCAGACCATCAAGCGTCTCTGCCGATCCGACTGCAAGCGGTTCCGTGCCATAGTGCTTCGCTAGCCTGGAAAAGACCTCTTTCACGTCGTTGAGATTAAGATCTTCAAAGTTCTCGACCTGCTTGTCGCGGAGGATCTTCCCCGAGACAAGCCAGAAAACGGTTTGTAGCAGCCAGTGGCCCTGTTCGTCGGTCACCTCTCCCCAGTTGAGATGAGTTTTCAGTTCAGCCACGTTTCGTTCGATAAGCGTCCCCAGGGACTTGCCAACCTCTTCCTCAACGAGAGGCATGAGTCCCAGGTCTACGAAGCTCAGTTGGTATTCCGGCCGAAAGCGCCCCCAGGTCTTTGCCCGGTATACCGCCCCAGGCGAGAACATGTCTTGATGCCGGTGAAAGAACTGCGCGATGTCGCTTTCAGGGATGCTCTCCAGATATTCCGCCGACCTGGCGCCTTGCTTCCACCATTGAAGCGTGTCCTGAAAACAGACGAAAACCAGAGGCGCGCCAAGGGGCCTGCAAGCTTCGACCGCCAACTGATGGCCGCTCGTTGCCGACAGCACGGCCACGCACGCCGAACGACAGTCCGCCGGAGGCTGGGCGAATCCCACCAGGGGTACGCTCTGAGCATCGCCGAACCGAAAATCGGCTTGGAGCAAATCGGCGCGATACCCGCAGGCACGGAGCGGATCGTTGATGGACCTTGGCGTCAGCAAAGCGGTACCGATTCGTATTGGTTCTTACCAACCTGTCATTGCGACCGAACACACGCTCCAACCGACGGCAGAGCAACAACACCAAAACATCTTGGGCTCATTTTGTTCTGGCCACATTATACAGTGCAGCGCCAACCCGCCGCATGTCTAAGGTCATTAGAATAGCAAAACGGCCTTCACCTCGTTCGCTGCATACACGGGCTGCGGCCAGCGATGACGGTCCGTTTAAAGGCAATCCTGGAGCCCTTTGTGCCCTTTCCGTAGCAGTGGTCGCCGGACCGCGTCATGACCATCCTCAAATATGTGCGCTCGAATGCTTCCGAAGTGGCGCCTCCCTTCTTCCCGTCACCGGGCCCAATCGTGTAAACTCGTTGAATTCAGGAGAACTGCCACAGTGTCTATTTCGCGCATTTGGATTCGCCGTTTCACGTTCTTTGGTCTCTTGCTGCCCACGCTCGCGCCGCTGGCGCCGGCCCAATCTCTCGACCCCAAGCTTTATTCCGAGATGCACTGGCGCTCCATCGGACCGCCCCGCGCCGGACGCGCGCGTGCGCTCTCTGGCGTACCTGGCCAGCCCAACGTGTTTTACATCGGCTTCGACAACGGCGGCGTCTGGCGCTCTACCGACTTTGGCTCCACCTGGACGCCGCTCTTCGATAACCAGCCCACCGGCTCGATCGGCGCCATTGCCGTCGCGCCGTCCGATCCCAACGTTATCTATGTCGGCGCCGGCGCCGGAATCATCCGGCCCGACCTTTCCGTGGGCGACGGCGTATACAAATCGACTGACGCCGGCAAGACATGGACGCACCTCGGCCTCCGCGATTCGCAGATGATCGCCAACATCGACGTCGACCCCGGGAACGCGAACCGGCTCTTTGTCGCCGCCCTCGGACATCCCTACGGCCCCAATCCCGAGCGCGGCATCTTCCGCTCCACCGACGGCGGGGCGACTTTTCAGAAGGTCTTATTTAAGGACAACTACGTCAGCGGCAACGATGTCCGCATCGATCCGAGCAACCCCAACACCGTTTACGCCGCACTCTGGCAGCAGCAGCAAGGATACACGGAAGACGGCTCCTTCGGCGGAACCGATGGCGGCATCTTCAAATCCACCGACGGCGGTTCCACCTGGAAGCAACTGACCACGGGTCTGCCGGCCATCATCGAAGCGAACCTCGCTATATCTCCCAGCAACCCCAAGGTGATTTACGCGACAGTAGCAGCGGGCGCGCCTCCCCCTGCCGCCGGCGCTGCGCCTGCCGCACCAGCAGCGGGAGGCCGTGGCGGACGCGGCGGACGCGGCGGCGGTGGAGGAGGCATCTCCTTCTACAAAACCACCGACGGCGGCGATCATTGGTTCCTTGCCACCGACGATCCTCGTGTGAGCGAGATGGGCTCGACGCGCCATCCGCCGGATAACCGGCCGCTGGGCCGCATCGGCGGCGGCGACCTGCCCACTATCACCGTGGACCCCAAGAACGAAAACGTAGTCTATAGCTGTTCTACTGTCTTCTGGCGCACCGAGGATGGCGGACTCACGTGGTCGGCCGTACGCGGCGCTCCCGGCGGCGACGATTACCAGAAGAGCTGGGTCAGCCCGACTAACTCCAATATCATCCTGTTAGTCAGCGACCAGGGGGCCGTTGTCTCCGCCAATCGCGGCGAGTCATGGAGTAACTGGTACACGCAACCTACCGCCGCCGTGTATCACGTCACAGCCGACAACGCCTTCCCCTACCGTCTCTGTAGCGGTCAGCAGGACTCCGGCTCGGCTTGCGTGGATAGCCGCGGCATGGATGGCGAAATCACTTTCCACGATTGGCATCCGGTGGGCATTTCGGAGTACGGCGAGGGCGCTCCCGATCCGAAAGACCCAAATCTGGTGTATGGCAGCGCGCGCGCGCAAGTGAGCGTCTATAACCGCCTCACGGCCCAAAAAAGCAACGTTGGACCGGGCGGAGGAGGGCGTGGCGGAGGCCGCGGCGGCAGGGGAGGCCGTGGCGCCGCCGCAGCCGCCGGACGAGGCGCCACGGAGCCTTCGACGGAGCCGCCCGGCCGCGCCGTTCGCACTCAACCGCTGATCTGGTCGCCTAAGGACCCCAACGTTCTCTTCTTCGGTACAGCCGGCGTGTGGAAGACCACCAATGGCGGCCATAGCTGGGCCGCCATCAGCGGCGACCTGACTCGCCGATCGTGGGAAGCGCCCGCTAATGCCGGTAAGTACGCCTCGCAACCGCCCCCGCAGCCAGGCTCCATCACCGCGCTCGCTCCGTCGCCCCTCGATGTCAACGTGTTATGGGCGGGCGCCGGCGACGGTCTCATCCACGTCACCACCGACGGCGGCGGGAAATGGACCGATGTTACTCCGCCGCAGATCAAGCCGTGGAGCCGGATCTTCAATATGGACGCTGGACATTTCGACGCTAAGACAGCCTATGCCGCCGCCAATACCTTGCGCCTCGACGACATGAATCCGCACTTGTGGCGGACCCACGACGGCGGCAAGACCTGGACGGAGATCGACAACGGCATCGACGGCGGCGCGGTGACTAACTCCATCCGCGAAGATCCTCGCAAGAAAGGGCTGCTATACGCTTCGACCGACACTCAGGTGTGGGTCTCATTCGACGACGGCGACAACTGGCATTCGCTGCGGCTCAATATGCCCGCTGTCTCGGTGCGCGACATCGAAGTGAAGGACGATGCGTCTTGTATGTGCTCCGACCTGGTCGCGGGCACTCACGGCCGCGGCTTCTGGATTCTGGACGACGTGACTCCGCTGCGTCAGGCGGCCGAAGCCGCCGCGGCAACCAACGCTTATCTGTTCAAGCCCGAGACTGGCATCCGTATTCGCTTCGGTACCAACGACCCCACGCCGTGGCCGCCGGAATTGCTGGCCGGAGAGAACCCGCCGCCCGGAGCCATTGTCGATTACTATCTGCCCGCCGATGTTAGCGAGGTGAAGTTAGAATTCCTCAGCACACAGGGCAAGGTGATTCGCACTTACTCCAGCAGCGATCCGGTGCGGAACCCCGACCCGGCCACCGATCCAGTCGCTTACAACAAGCTATGCCAGCAGACGCCCACCGCGGCCGATTGCGGACTGCCGCTCTACTGGCCCGCGCCCCCGCAGGTATTGAAGACTGCGGCCGGCATGCACCGTTTCACCTGGGACATGCACTATGATCCCCTGCCCGGGGGAGGCGGTGGCGGACGCGGCGGAGGCGGCGGTGGTGGCGGCGCAGTGCCACATCGTACCTACGGCGGCGTCGCTTCTCCCTGGGTGGCGCCCGGTGCGTATTCGGTGCGCCTGACTGCGAACGGCCAGAGCGTAACTCAACCTATCGCCATCAAGATGGATCCGCGAGTCAAGATCACGCCCGAGGTGCAGCAGATCTTCACGCTGACCACGCAGATGGAAGACAGCGCCCGCAACGCCGTTGGCGCCTACAAAGACGCTCGCAGCCTGGCTGATAAGCTCAAGGCCCGTCCGCAATCCGCCGCCAATGACGCGCTGATCAAGCAAGTCGAAGAGATCGCGCCCGCCGAAGCCGCCGCTGGTGGCGGCGACGGAGGAGGAGGCGGTGGACGCGGAGGCCGGGGGGGTCGTGGCGGCCGAGGTGGCGGCGCCGCTGCGGCCGGAGCCGATGCGGCGGAACCGGCCGCTCCGCCGAACCTGTCCAATATCGGCGCTCAAATGGTTGCCGCCGCGCAGGCGATGCAGGGCTCCGAGATGCCGCCCACGGCGGCGCAGCTCCAAGCCTGTAGCCAGCAGCAAGCCGCTTATAGCGCCTTGATGGTCAAGTGGGCTGCCTTGAAAGTTAAGGTAAACGGTCCGGCTGTCGCCGCGGGGCGGGGCGGCGGCAAGCAATAGGAGAAAGGCGTCTGTCATCGGACGGCCCCTCACGTTCTTAGTTCCCAGCTTAGTCGGTCATTTCATAAATACGCTAACGTATTTTTGGGCCGTTACCCGACTTTTATCGAGGAGGTTCAGTTTGCGCCAAAAACCAGACGACTTCACGACGGGCATCCAGACGGGCAAACTATAGCCGAATGCGTTATGGACTTGTTCCGGGCGTGAGGAAACACCTCCGATAATGCCATAGCCAAGATCGGCATTCAGAACCCAAATAATACGTTAGTGTATTTATGAAATGGTGTACTAAGCTAGCCCAGCGATGGAGCGGCGCATGTATTGCTGTCTCTGTGGTGACGGCAAGCTGATCGCGCGGGTATGCGCTCCGGAATGATTGCTGTCGCCGGATCGGCGATTCCGCAGTGACGCATCGGCCGTTACACGAAGAGGTCGATCGGCACATGAAAGAATTCAGCCAGCCTTTTTGCCTGGCTCTTGCTGATGGACCGTCAACCACTCAGTACTTCGGTGGCGGCGCCTTTGTTGCCCAAAACAGGCCAAATGTCCTTGTGCTTTAGTCCACGTTCTTCCATAAGCGCATTTAGGGACTCGTTCGGCGACACTTGGGGCAGAGGGTAATTCTTCTCTTCATAATCTTCGATGAGGAGCGTCAGCACTTCGGCGAGTGCTTCCTCCTCGGGTGACAGGTCATCGCGTTCGTCGGTTCGTCGAGCGCGAGCAGCGTTTCTGCAAACCGCGCACGCTCGGTCTCTGCGCGAATTGGCCGAGGGAGAGATCTCGCTAACAATTCGGCATACACCGAATCCGTAATCTCATTGGTTGTGCTCATTGCTTCCAGTTCCCTTGCTATATTCGACATGGGTGAGGATGCAAGAGAATGAAAACGCGTTTGGTTCTTTAGTTGATTCGCGCGATCAACCTGTAGTTATTCCCGTGAACATTGAAGACGGTCCTTCTGCCAACGATATCGGCGTGAGCGAAATCACTCCTCACCTCGGCTAAAGAGCCCCAGTCGGCCCTTCTGGTAATGCGATACCAGTTCATCAGCGGCGCCAGTGCGTCATGGCGCCCTTCAGCAAACTTGAGAATCGCTGGTTTGCTAATGACCCTCATGTTTGAGTTTACAAAACGTAAACAATCACGTCGAGCTGCTGCAAGTCGACTCAACTTTTGACTGCCCCACCGCCTTTCTGCAAAATCAAGCGCTGGCAAAGAAAAGGCGAAATCATGAGTGCGGCGATTCTCAAAAAACAATTCGAACCAGCTTTCCCATCGATTCTGCGCTCCCCAAAACAACGGTCACAGGACTTTGACTTTATTTTCGGGCCTTTCTAAAGCACTTAAGCCCTTCCGCGCCCCGCAGCCCCAAAAACGCCTGCTAGTGTCAAATCGAGGATCGCTTCCATGTTTCAGTCCACTCCCAAACAACGCGCGGCCAGCCGCGCCAACGCGCAAAAATCTACCGGACCGCGCACCACCGCGGGTAAGGCCGCATCCCGCTTCAACGCCCTGAAGCACGGCATCTATGCCGTTCACCAGATCATGTTCGATGAAACCCCCGAGGATCTCGCCGAGCTCGCCGCCGAATACCACGAGCTGTACAGCCCCGCCGATGCCCATGAGCGATCGCTCGTCGATACGCTCGTTGCAAACGAGTGGCGCATCCGCCGCATGCGCCGCGTCGAAGCCGGCCTCTGGGAGCACGCCAGCAACCTCTTCATAGTAAAAAATCTCGACACCACCACGACCTGCACTTCCGCCGAAGCCTTCGCCACCGATTCCGCCACTTTCGAGCGCCTCCAGCGGGTCGTCAGTTCCTGCGAGCGCGATTACCACCGCGCCCACAAAGAGCTAGTGGCGCGGGCCCATGGCCTGCGCACCCCGCAACCCGAAACCGAGCCCGAAGCTGAGCCCCAGCCCGCCGAGCCCGCACCCACCCCGCAGTCCAAACCCGCTTCCACGTCCTCAGCTTCGTTCCACACATTTCCGAAAACCCCCGCTCCCGCCGCCCCCAAACCGCCTGTTGTTAACCCGGATGCCCCGCCGTTTACCCAGCCGGATGCCCCCGCAACCCCCGCTCAAAGCCGGCCGTCCGCCTCAAATCGCGACCTCAAACCGGATGAAAGCAATTGACGCCACATTCCAGGCAATTTTCAAGCAGCACCTAAACCGATAAACGCAACTTTTCAGGCGCTCCCGGTCGCTGAACACGGGAAGAGCTTGACGGCCCGCTACGCTTCCTGCAAAAATCAAGTACTGGCGAAGAAAAGGCGAAAATATGAGGGCGGCGCTTCTCAAAAAACAGTTCGAATCGGAGTTGGGCGGCCTGCTCGATTGGCAATCGCGGCCGGCGCCGGAAACCGTTCCCACGGGCATCGCCGAAGTCGATGGCGCCATCGGCGGGCTGCCGCGTGGGAGCCTCACGGAGATCTTCGGACCGGCCTCTTCGGGGCGCACCAGCCTGCTGATTTCGATCCTGGCTGCCGCCACGGCGCGGCAGGAATCGTGCGCGCTGGTGGATGCCGGGGACGCGTTCGACCCGGCGTCCGCAGAAGCTGCCGGCGTGCTGCTCAAGCGCGTGCTCTGGATCCGCTGCGGCCACAATGCCGAACACGCGCTCAAGGCGGTCGATCTGCTGATTCAAGGCGGCGGATTCGGCCTGGTGGCGATGGATCTGGGCGATACGCCGCCGGCTATCGCGGGCCGCATCTCGATGGTTTCGTGGTTCCGGCTGCGGCGGGCGGTGGAATATACGCCAACCGTATTGGTCACCCTGGCGCGCCAATCGAACGCGAAAACCTGCGCATCGCTGATGCTCGAATGCGCGCGCGAAGGGGTATCGTGGACAGGCGCGTGGGACGGCGCGCGGCCCTGCTCGCGGCTGCTGCGCGGCATGTCCATCCGCGTGGCGCGGCGGAAACCTTCCGCAACAGGAGCGGCACATGTATTGCTGCCTCTGTGGTGAGGGCGACGGTCGCGGCAAAGGTCAAAGCGATCATGCGGAAGCCAAGCTGCTCGCGCTGGCATTCGAATTTTCGCCGGTGGTGGAGCGCAGCGCCGCGGACGCCGTCACATTCGACGCCTCCGGGCTCGACCGGCTGTTCGGACTGCCGCAGGACGTCGCCGCCGCGGTGGCGCGTCGCGCGGCCGAATCGCGGGTGAAGGCCAGCATCGCCATCGCATCGAACCCCGACGCCGCCATCTGCGCGGCGCGCGGATTCTCCGGCGTCAGTATGATTCCGTATGGCGATGAAGCCAAGTTTTTGGGCGAGCTGCCGCTGAGGCTGCTGGCGCCATCGCCGGAATTGCAGGAGACGCTCGAACGGTGGGGCATACGGCGCTTTCGCGAATTGGGGGCGCTGCCGCCGTTGGGCATCGCGGAGCGGCTGGGTGCCGAGGGATTGCGGTTGCGCGAGCTGGCGCGCGGCGAGGTGGAGCGCAAGCTGCTGCCGCTCGAAGACGCGGCGCGATTCGAAGATGAAATCGAGCTGGAGTATCCGGTGGAGCTGCTGGAGCCGCTGGCGTTCCTGCTGGCGCGCTTGCTCAACGGATTGACCGGCAGCCTGGCCACGCGTGCGCTCGCCACTAACGAGTTGCGTTTGCGTTTGCGCCTCGAAAACCGCACGACGCATGAGCGCACGCTACGGCTGCCCGTGCCGTCGCTCGACGCCAAAGCATTCTTGAAATTGATGCAGCTCGATCTGGAAGCACATCCGCCGCAAGCGCCCATCGTACATGTATGGATGGGCGCGAACCCGGTGAAGCCGCAGGCGGCGCAGAGCGGGCTCTTCATCCCGGCGGCGCCGGAGCCGGTGAAGCTGGAATTAACTCTGGCGCGGATCAAGGCGATCGTAGGGGAAAATCGCGCGGGCGTAGCGGAGCGCTTGAACACGCACCGCCCGGACGCCTTCCGCATGATGGAATGCTCCTTGCATGTGGGGCAGGCTGGCAGCCCGCAGCGGGTTGTCAACCCGCTTGCCGACGCGCCCCACTCCGATCTGAGCCACGACCGTAAGGGAGTGGTTGCCGGCATAAGCAAAACATCCCACAGCCGGAAGGCCGGCCAGGGGGCCGGCCGCGGACCAGGGGGTCCGCCCTACTACGCTGCGCCACTGTCCGTATCCCTGGCATTGCGGCTCTTCCGCCCCCCACTCCCGGCGCGGGTAACAGTAGCCGCGCATGGCCCCAGCTATATCGCCGCCGAAAATATCCGCGGCAAAGTGATCGAGCTAGCCGGCCCCTGGCGCACCTCGGGCGACTGGTGGACGCTCGACCCCTGGCTGCGCGATGAGTGGGACCTTGCGCTATCGGGCGGCGCGCTCTACCGTGTGTACTGCGAGCCGCGCGGCTGGTTCGTCGAAGGCAGTTATGACTGAGCGGTTATGAGCGATGCCTACGTCGAGTTGCGCGCCCGCTCCGGCTTCAGCTTTCTCGAAGGCGGATGCGTGCCCGAGGAGCTCGCCGGCGCCTGCGCGCAATTCGATATGCCGGCCATGGCGCTGGTGGACCGCAACGGCGTCTATGGCGCGCCGCGCTTCCACATGGCGGCAAAGAAGGCCGGGGTGCGCGCGCATATCGGGTCGGAAATTTCCTGCACGAATGGGCTGAGCTATCCTCTGCTCGCCGAAACCCGCGAAGGCTATCGAAATCTCTGCCGCTTAGTCACGCGCATGAAGCTGCGCGCCAAGAAAGGCGAAGGCGCGGCGACGCTCGATGAGCTGGCCGAATTCGCGCCCGGACTGATCTGCATCACGCGGCATCCGGACCAGCGCCTGCTCGATATCTTCGGCAAGCGCCATGGTGCGTGTTATCTATATGCCGATCTGCAACGCCACTCGATTCGCGGAGAAGAGGCCGAAAATCAGGCGATTGTGGAGCGCGCGCGGCGGCTGGGCATCCCGCTGGCGGCCACGAACAATCCCGCTTACGTCACGCCCGCGCAGCGCGAGCTGCTCGACGTCTTCACCTGCGTGCGCAATAAGACCACGCTCGCCGATGCCGGGCGGCTGCTTGAATCGAACTCCGAGCGCCGGGTCAAGGCTCCCGCTGAAATGGCGCGGCTTTTCGCCGATATTCCCGAAGCCATTGCGCACACCGCCGAAATATCGTCGCGGATCGAGTTCACGCTGGCCGATCTCGGCTACCGGTTTCCGCGCTATCCCGTGCCCGAAGGCGAGACCATGATGAACTTTCTGCGCCAGCGCGCCGATGAAGGCGCGCGGCGGCGCTACAACCCTTACTACGAGCGCGCGCGGCGGCAGATCGAGCGCGAGCTGGCGCTGATTGAGAAGCTCGAGCTGCCGGGCTATTTCCTGATTGTGTGGGACATCGTGAAGTTCTGCCGCGAGAACGATATTCTGGCGCAGGGGCGCGGATCGGCCGCCAATAGCGCGGTCTGCTACGCGCTTGAAATCACGGCCGTCGATCCGGTGGGCATGGATCTGCTGTTCGAGCGCTTTCTCTCCGAAGAGCGCGGCGAGTGGCCCGATATCGATATCGATCTTCCCAGCGGCGATAAGCGCGAGCGCGCCATTCAATACGTCTATCAACGCTTCGGCAAACTGGGCGCGGCCATGACGGCGAACGTCATTACCTATCGCGGGCGCTCGGCCGCGCGCGAAGTGGGCAAGTCGCTGGGATTCGAAATTACCGCGCTCGAAAAGCTCTCCGCATTGGCGGGCGCGTGGGAATGGAAAGATCCGAAAGATACCACCGAGCGCAAATTCCGCGAAGCCGGCTTCGACCTCGCTCATCCGCGCGTGCGCAAATTCTTCGAGCTATACCAATTGGCGCAGGACATGCCGCGGCACCTGGGCCAGCACTCGGGCGGCATGGTGATCTGCCAGGGGCAGCTCGATTCCGTCGTGCCGCTCGAGCCCGCCACCATGCCGGGCCGCGTAGTAGTGCAGTGGGACAAAGAAGACTGCGCCGATATGGGGATCATTAAGGTGGATCTGCTGGGCCTGGGCATGATGGCGGTGATTGAAGACACTATCAAGCTGATTCCCGAGGTTTACGGCGAAACGGTGGACCTGGGGCATCTGCCGCAGAACGACGCCGCGGTGTTTGAAGCGCTGCAAAAGGCCGACACCATCGGCATGTTTCAGGTGGAGAGCCGCGCGCAGATGTCGTCGCTGCCGCGCATGATGCCGGAGAAATTTTACGACATCGTGGTGCAGGTGGCCATTATCCGGCCGGGGCCGATTGTCGGCAAAATGGTGCATCCCTATTTAAACCGGCGGCAGGGCAGGGAGAAGCCCGATTGTTTGCACCCTTCGCTGGAACCGGTGTTGCGGCGTACGCTGGGGGTGCCGCTGTTTCAGGAGCAGTTGCTGAAGATGGCGATGATCGCGGCGGGTTTTACCGGCGGCCAGGCCGAAGAGCTGCGCCGCGCCATGGGTTTCAAGCGTTCCGAGAAGCGCATGGCCGATATCGAAGTGACCCTGCGCGCGGGCATGGACCGCAACGGCATTACGGGCAAAGCGCAGGACGCCATCGTGCAATCCATCACGGCGTTCGCGCTGTATGGATTTCCGGAATCGCACGCGGCCAGCTTCGCTCTGCTGGCGTATGCCAGCGCGTATTTGAAGTGCCACTATCTGGCGGCGTTCACGTGCGCCATGCTGAACAACCAGCCGATGGGGTTTTACTCGCCCGCCATCTTGATTAAAGACGCGCAGCGGCACAGGCTGCGCGTGCTGCCGGTGGATGTGCATGAATCGGACTGGCTGTGTACGGTAGCGGCGGGACATGCCTCGCCGCTGCGCCTCGGCTTGCGCTATGCCAGGGGACTGCGCGAAGAGGCTGCCCGCGCCATCTTGCGCGCGCGGCCGTTCACCAGCATCGACGATCTGGCGCTGCGCGTTCCCGAGCTGCGCAAGGACGAGATCAACCGGTTGGCGGAGATTGGCGCGCTGAATTCGATCGGCGCATTGAACCCGAGCGGTGCGTTGGATTCGAGCGGCGCGCGGAATCCGAGCCAAAAGATCCATCGCCGCGACGCGCTGTGGCAGGCGCAGCGCTCCATACGGCCGGTTGGTCCGCTGCTGGAATCGCTCGAAGAGAAAGACGGCGCCTCCCCGCTCACCCGCATGAACACCGAAGAGCGCCTGTGGGCGGATTACCGCGGGACGGGGCTGACGGTCGGCAAGCATCCCATGGCTTACCGCCGCGCGGAGATGGACGCGCTTGGGGTGATTCGCGCGGCCGATCTGGCGCGCGTGAAGGACGGCCGTATTGTCCGCATCGCCGGATCGGTGATCGTCCGCCAGCGTCCGGGCACGGCTAAGGGTTTCGTGTTTTTGAGCATGGAAGACGAGACCGGCATCATGAACGCGATCGTCAATCCGGGCACGTTCGACCGGTTCAAATTCGCAGTGCTGGGCGAGCCGTTCCTGATCATCGACGGCATATTGCAGAATCAGGACGGAGTGATTTCGGTGAAGGCCGGGCGCGTGGCGGCGTTGCGCGCGGGGGCGGCGTCGGCGTCGCACGATTTCCATTAGGGTCTATGCTAGACTAAGCTTAGTCCTATGAAGACCATGAACATTCATGCCGCGAAAACTCACTTTTCCAGCCTGGTGGCCGAAGTCGAGGCTGGCGAGGAGATCATTATCGCCAAAGCGGGGAAGCCCGTTGCGCGCTTGATGCCGTTGCAAAAAAACGATTTCCGCCGCTCATTCGGCGCGCTGAAAGGCCGCATCCACATGAAGGATAACTTTGACGATCCTCTGCCGCCGGAAATCGCGAATGCTTTTGGCATTGGGTCGTGAACTTCCTGCTCGATACTCACGTTCTGATCTGGTGGATGGAAGGCAGCTCCAAAATAGGCAGACGGGCCAAAAAGGCGCTGCTCCATTCGGAAGCGGCGGTTTGGGTGAGCGCCGCAAACATCTGGGAGATATCGATCAAAGCTGCGCTCGGACGCTTGGATCCATTCGATCCGCCGGAGGATTGGACGCGAAAGCTGGTGAACGAATTGGGAGTGCGCTCTCTTTCCATAACGTTCGAGCATGCGGCAGCGGTCCTCAACCTTCCGCTCCATCACAACGACCCTTTCGACCGAATGCTGATCGCGCAAGCCCAATGTGAAAACCTTACGTTGCTAACGGTCGACCCATGGATGGACGCCTACGATGTCCGCACCGTCGACGCCTCCAGCTAAGAGAAGAGCTACCGGCGCAGCTGAAAGCCGATCACGGTAGGCCGACCATTACCAATCGCCCATGCCGGTTTATCCCGGCGCTATCCACGCAGGGGCGCGCAGGGTGGCTAAGGAGATGATGCGGCGGCTGCCAGCGGGAAGTGTGGCGCTCCGCAGGGTGCGTGCGCCACAATCCGATATGCGCGCGTATTTATGCGGTGCGGTGGGCCTCCGACTTATCGCCGGTGATGGCGGCTTGCGCCGCGGCTAGTCTGGCGATGGGTACGCGATAGGGGCTGCAACTTACGTAGTCCATGCCGACACGGTAGCAGAACTGTACGCTGCTGGGTTCGCCGCCGTGCTCGCCGCAGATGCCTACTTCCAGGTTGGGACGCGTTTTGCGGCCTAACTTCACGGCCATCTCGACTAACTTGCCGACGCCTTCCTGATCCAGGACGGCGAACGGGTCGTTGGCGAAGATCTTGGCTTTTTCGTAGTCCTTCTGGAACTTCGTATAGTCGTCGCGCGACAGGCCCATCGTGGTCTGAGTCAGGTCGTTAGTGCCGAAGCTGAAGAATTCGGCTTGCGTGGCGACGGAATCGGCGGTCAGGGCGGCGCGCGGAATCTCGATCATGGTTCCCACCATATACTTCAAGTCAGTCATGCCGGCTTTTTCGAGAACTTCCTTCGCTACTCTGTCCACGATCAGCTTCTGGTTTTCGAACTCTTTGACGCCGCCGATGAGCGGGATCATCACTTCGGGGATTACCTTTACGCCCTTCTTGGCCACCTGAACGGCGGCTTCGAAGATAGCGCGCGCCTGCATCTCGGTAATCTCGGGGTAAGTGACTCCCAGACGGCAGCCGCGGTGGCCTAACATGGGGTTGAACTCGTGCAGCTCTTCCACGCGATGGAGTAAGTTGTCAACGACGGTCTTGAGAGTCTTGACTTCGGCTCCGAAGCGCTTGTACTTAGCTACTAACTCCTTCTTCTTTTTGATATCGGCGGCGGGAAGCACGGCCTGATCCACCATTAACTCCTCGCGCTTGGGAAGAAACTCATGCAGCGGCGGATCGAGAGTGCGGATAACTACCGGGAAGCCGTTCATGGCGGTGAAGAGACCGGCGAAATCCTTACGCTGCATGGGAAGCAGCTTCAAGAGCGCCTTGCGCCGGGACTTTTCATCACGCGCGAGAATCATGGCCTGCATGTGCGCGATGCGCTCTTCGGCGAAGAACATGTGCTCGGTGCGGCAGAGTCCGATGCCCTCGGCGCCGAATGCGCGCGCGACCTTGGCATCGCGCGGGATATCGGCATTGGCGCGGACGCCGAAATTGCCGCGGAACGTATCGGCCATTTCCATGAACTTGCCGAACGGGCCGGAGTGCGGATCGGGCTCCTTAGTGGCGGCCTGGCCGAGATAGACGTCACCGGTGGCGCCGTTCATCGACAGCCAATCGCCTTCCTTGACGGTGACGGTCTTGCCATCCACGGAAACGGTGGCGGCCTTGTTACGCTCGGAGATGGTGAGCGCGCCGGCGCCGACGACGCACGGACGCCCCATGCCGCGCGCGACTACGGCGGCGTGACTCGACTTGCCGCCGATGGCGGTGAGGATGCCTTTGGCCTTATCCATGCCGTGAATGTCGTCGGGCGTGGTCTCTTTGCGGACCAGAATCACGGGGCCGGATTTCGCCAGCTCTACGGCGTCGTCGGCTGAGAATGCGGCGCGCCCCACGGCGGCGCCGGGGGATGCGTCAATGCCGGTGGTGAGCTTGATGAGAGTCTTGAGCGACGCAGCGTCGAAGACCGGGTGCAGAAGCTGATCGAGCTGATCGGGCGCGACGCGGAGGACGGCGGTTTTCTTGTCGATGAGACCTTCCTCCAGCATCTCTATGGCAACGCGAACGGCGGCGGGGCCGGTGCGCTTGCCGTTGCGGGTCTGGAGCATGTATAGCTTGCCTTCTTCGACGGTGAATTCGAAATCCTGCATGTCTTTGTAGTGCTTTTCCAGGCTGCTGGTGATTTCCACCAACTGGTTGTAGACATCGGCATTCCAATTCTTCAACTCGGAGATGGGCGACGGGGTGCGAATGCCGGCCACCACGTCTTCACCCTGCGCGTTGACGAGGAACTCGCCGTAGAAGACCTTTTCGCCGCTGCCGGGGTCGCGGGTGAAGCCGACGCCGGTGCAGCAGGTGTCGCCCATGTTGCCGAACACCATGGCCTGGACGTTGGCGGCGGTGCCGATCTCATCGGGGATCTTTTCCATCTGGCGGTAGTAGCACGCCTTGGGGTTCCACCAGGACTGGAAGACGGCGTTGCGGGCCAGTTTCAATTGCTCGCGGGCGTCCTGCGGAAACTCGGCCTTGGTTTCCTTCTTGACGATCTTCATGTAGTCGGCGATGACGGCCTTGAGATCGTCGGCAGTGAGATCGGTATCGAGCTTGGCCTTGATCTTGTGCTTGCGCGCGTCGAAGGCTTCGTCGAACTTCTCCATATCGATGTTGAGGGCGACTTCGCCGAACATCTGGATGAAGCGGCGGTAGCAATCGTAGGCGAAGCGCGGGTTGCCGGTCTTGGCAACTAGCCCTTCGGTAGTGGCGTCGTTGAGGCCGAGGTTGAGGATGGTGTTCATCATGCCCGGCATGGAAAACTTGGCGCCGGAGCGGACGCTGAGCAGGAGCGGGTCGGCTGCATCGCCGAGTTTCTTGCCGATGCGCTTTTCGAGTTGCGCGAGCGCCTTCGACACTTGCTCTTCGATCTCTTCAGGTACCTTTTTATCGTTTTGGAAGTAGATATTGCAAACTTCGGTGGAGATGGTGAAGCCGGGCGGCACGGGCACGCCGGCGCGCGACATTTCGGCGAGGCCGGAGCCTTTGCCGCCGAGAACGTCTTTCATCTTTCCATCGCCATCGGCCGTACCGTTGCCAAACGAATAGACATATTTTTTCATGAGTGTTTGTAGCTCCTAAGAAGTAGTGACAATTTCGGAAAAGTCGGCTATCGAGGAGAATTCCCGCAACAGCGTGTTGAGAAGCGTGAGACGGTTTTGCCGGACGCGAGGGTCGGGCGCGTTGACCAGGACTTTATCGAAGAAGAGATCGACCTTGGGTCGTAGTTTGGAAATGGCGTTCTCCAGCGGCAGTCCGGCGATGCGTTGATATTCGGCGTATAGATCGGTCTCGGGACCTGGTTCGAGCAGGGAAGGATCGACGGGGGCGGATTTGTCCGCGCTGCCTGCCTGGGCGCTGCCTGCCTGGTCAAGGATATTGCGGATGCGTTTGAAGCTGGCGGCGAGCGGCTCGAAATCTGGGGACGAGCGCAGGTTCTGAATACGGATGAGACGCGCTTCGAGGTCGGGAAGATTGCTCCAGCCGGCGGCCATGGCGGCGTTGACTTCGTCGTAGGCGAAGCCGCGGTGGTCGCGGAAATAGAATTTGATGCGGTCTTCGAAGAAGGAGATGAGTGGGTCGGGGGCGGCTGCGGCGGTGGCCGCTCCCTCACGGTCGCGGCTCTGATTGGCGGCCAGGAACGGGAGTTCCAGTTTGCCCTCGACCAGGATCTTGACTACGCCTTGCGCGGCGCGGCGGAGCGCGAATGGGTCGCGGGATCCGGTGGGGACCATGCCGATGGCGAAGCAGCCGCGTAAGGTATCGAGCTTGTCGGCTAGCGACACGATTTGTCCGGTGCGGTTGCGCGGGATGGAGTCTTCGAGGCCTGCGGGCTTGTACTGGTCGTAAATCGCCTGCCATACGGGCTCGGGCTCGCCTTGGGCGCGCGCGTAGAGGCCGCCGACTACGCCTTGCAGCTCGGTGAATTCCTTGACTAACTCGGTGGTCAGGTCGCACTTGAGTAACTCGGCGGCGCGTTGTGCGTGAGCATCGCCGCCTAACTCGGCAGTGAGTGCGACGGTGCGATCGGTCTTTTCCAAATAGGAGCCGAGTTTGGCCTGGAAAGTGACGTTGGCTAGATCCTGCTTGCGGTCCACGAGCGACTTCTTCTGGTCGGTCTCCCAGAAGAAGCGGGCGTCGTTGAAGCGTGCGCGGAGCACGCGCTCATTGCCGCTGCGCACAAAGCCTTCGGGGTCGGCGGGAATGTTCATCACGGCGACGAATTGCGGCTTCAGCTTGCCTTCGGCGTCCTCGACGGAGAAATACTTCTGGTGATGACGCATCACGGTGACGAGCACTTCTTCGGGTAGCTCGAGAAATTGCGGGTCGAAGGCGCCGGTGATGGGCGTGGGGTATTCGGTGAGATAGACGAGCGTTTCGAGCAACGCTGGGTCCGATTTGACGCGCCCGGATTTGACAAGCAGGTCTGCGAGCTGGCTCTGAATGCGGACGCGGCGCTCTTCAGCCGAGAGGATCACGTAATGGTCGCGCAGGCGCTCGACGTAGTTGGCGTGAGTGACGACCACTTCGCGCGCGCCGAGACTGCGATGGCCGGCGGTGAGATTGCCGGAGTGAACATCGGCTAGCTGGAAGGGGACGATCTCTTCGCCGAGCAGCGCGACGATCCAGCGGATGGGGCGGATGAAGCGCGGGCCGTTCCTGGCGGTCCAGTACATGGTCTTGGGAAAGCAGATACCGAGGATGATGCCGGGCAGCGCTTCGGCCAGAATGTCCGTGGTGCGGCGGCCTGCGACCTTCCTGGTGAACGTGTAGTATTCGCCTTTAGGCGTGGATTCGACGACGAGGTCTTCGGGCTTGATGCCCTGCTTGCGGGCGAAGCCGGCGACGGCTTGCGGGGGCGCGGATTTGCCGGGGCCGAGCACGCGCTCCTCGGAATCGGCTTGACGTTCGGGCAGGCCATCGACGCGCAGAACGAGGCGGCGTGGCGTGGCGTCGAGGGTCACGGATTCATGCGGGATCGCGAGCTTTTCGAAGAGCAGATGGAGATTCTCGAGCGCGTTGGGAATCATCCAATCCGGGATTTCTTCGGTGCCGATTTCGAGCAGGAAGGGGAGAGTCATTGGGCGGGCTCCTGCTGTTGGCCCGGCGCTTGTTGCTTCGGCGTTTGTTGCTTCGGCTCTTCTTGCTCCGGCGTTTGTTGATTAACCCATGCTTGCGCAACACCAACGGCCATTTTGCGGACGCGCTGAATTACTCCGACGCGCTCAGTGACGCTGATGGCGCCGCGCGCATCGAGGGTATTAAACAGATTGGAACACTTGAGCACCTGGTCGTAAGCGGGCAGCAGAGGGAAGCGGAGCTTATCGGCGGCTTTGGGGTTGTAGAGCTTCAACAGGCGCGAGGCTTCGCCTTCGTGCAGATCGAAGAGCTTCCAGAGCGTGGGAATATCCGCCATCTCGAAGTTGAAGACGGAGTATTGAAGCTCGTCGGCGTAGCGGACGTCGCGGTACTTGAAGTCATTCGACCAATCGATATCGTAGACGCTGTCCTTAACTTGCAGGAAGGCGGTGATGCGCTCCAGGCCGTAAGTGAGCTCGGCGGGGACTAAGTCGAGATCGATGCCGCCGCACTGTTGGAAGTAAGTGAACTGCGAGATTTCGAGGCCGTCGAGCATGACTTGCCAGCCGATGCCCCAGGCGCCGAGCGTGGGCGCTTCCCAGTTATCCTCTTCGAGCTTGATATCGTGCCGGTGAAGGTCGATGCCGATGGCGGCGAGGCTGCCGAGGTATTGATCGACGACATCGGCGGGGGCGGGCTTGAGGATCACCTGCAATTGCGAGTGCTTGTAGAGGCGGTTGGGATTGTCGCCATAGCGGCCGTCGGCGGGGCGGCGGCTGGGTTGGACGTAGGCGACGCGGTAGGGCTTGGGTCCGAGGACGCGCAGGAAAGTTTCGGGGCACATGGTGCCGGCGCCGACTTCGACGTCGTAGGGCTCTTGGATAATGCAGCCGCGGTCGGCCCAGTATTGTTTCAGATTGAAGATGATTTGTTGGAAAGTGTTCATGCGGGTTAGGGGGTGAGGGGGGCTTTCAACGCGGAGACACGGAGATGCGGAGCCAACGCGGAGTGAACAGGCAACGGGACGGCCGGAGAATTAAGCATGTTGAGCGCTTTCTGCGTTGAACATTTCTGCGTTGAACAGTGGCGCGGTGACTAAGCGGCGGTCGGCGTGGGATTCGATCTGTTGAATCAGGAAGCGGCGCAGATCGGCGGCGGTGTTTTGCGACCAGACGGTTTGTGAGAGCTGCGTTACGGGCAGGCGCAGCATTTCTTCGGCGATGACTCTCGATGGGACGCTGAGTTCCCAAGTGTTGCCGGCGCGGGCCGCGCCGCGGCAATGGGCGCAGACAAGACCCTCGCGGGCGCGGCTGAAGAAGGCGCGCTGCGGCGAGTCGGGATCGTCGAGCAGAGTTCCGCAACTGAGACAGACGTTCAATTCAGGCAGCCATCCCGACAGGCGCACGGCCCACAGAGAGAAGTACGCAACGGCCCGCCACGCCGCGTTTTCGCCATGGTGCAGCGAATCGAGCACGGCCAGCAGGAGCCGGAAGAACTTTTCGCCCGGCTCCGCGGAGGGAAGCAACTGCTCGGACACTTCCGCGAAGTAGTCCAGCGCCACGGCGGCCCAGTAATCGGAAACCAGATCGAACTGGGAATGGATCAATTCGCACGAATCCAGGTTGACCAACTCGCGCGTTTCGCGCTGGAAATACGACATACGAACGTGCGATAACCGCTCCAGGCCCGCGCCGAAAGCGCTCTTCGGACGCCGCGCCCGCTTGGCGACGCCACGCAGCTTTCCCTGGTCCCGAGTGAGGAAGCTGACGACGAGGTCCGCCTCTTTTAAGGGGTAGGTGCGTAAGACGAGCGCTTCGCTGACACGAGCCGGCACACTTGGAAACTTCAGAGTATCACAGCCGGGCGGGCGGACCGGGCGGTCTTCATATCGCTTGCGACCAAAAGCTGCCGTGACCGACCCAAATCGCCGTGACATTGATAGAGATTGCGCCATTGCGCGAGGCTTGACGCCGGAGATGTGGGACAGGCCAGGAGGCCTGTCCCACAAGGATGGGGAAATGGGGTGTTCAGGCGGCGCCTCCGGATTCTTTTACATGTGGCGGCGTGCCGGGATGGGCAGCGGGCGGTTTGGCGGGAGCGTGGGCGGCGGTTGGGGAGGTGGCTTGGGGCGGGCGATAGCCGGCTGAAAGGCGGCTAAAGCCAGGATTGGCTGCCCCACTAAGTGATTCGGAATCCGTTGGTTGGTCCACAGGGGGAGTGGCGGGTTTGGTTACGTCCGGCGGGTGTTCGGAAATGGGACTAGGGTCGTTTGGTAACTTGACTGTGCGTAGCAGGATGAAGGTGCGGAGGGCGCGCTGATACATGAGGTGCTGACGGGTTTCGTAGCGGTGCAATAGGGGTAAGGTTGGCGAGGCGGCCAGGTGATCGAAGGCGGCGGCCATGCGTTCCGGCGCGGTTTCGCCAGGTTGGAGGGCGATGTGCTTATCGAGCAGGGCGGTTTCGATGGCCCAGGCGCGGCGCTGGCGCCAGTAAGGGTAATTATATAGTTCACAAACCAAAACGCAGGCGGTAGGCTGGGTTTGGGCGTGAAGCAGGTAAGGATGCTTTGCGGTACACTTACCGGGGACATCGGCGCGAAGGATCGGCTTGCCGACCACTGTGTAAGCGGAGGGATTCTTCAGCGGCGCATTCGGGTTGACCTTGAGACCAAGCCGCTTGTCTCCAATGAGCGATGCGACAGTCGCTCTCCGGCCGCTCGAGTGAGTAACATCGCCGCCGGCGATAGTAAGTTCCGAAGCGGGCAGGTTAAGTTGCTTCGCCCCGAGGTCGAGCAGCGCCTGATGCGCCGTGGCCGCCACGCGGCGGATATCGGCCGCGCCGCGGGGAATGCCGGAGCTTCCGCCGGTTCCGCCGTGATCGGGCGTTAGCGCGGTGTCGCCTTCAATCACCGTGAATCGCTCCACCGGGATGCCCAGTTCCTCGGCCGCGGTCTGGCGAAATGCGGTGGCGAGTCCGGTGCCCACATCCACTTTGCTGGCGTAGATGGTGACCCGTCCATCGGCGTGGATGGCGAGAAAGCTATCCACCTCGGAGGCGTCGAGAGGCTTCGCAGGGCCGCCGGTCTGTCCACTGATCTTCCCGAGTGTAAAGCGCACGATCAGCGCGCCTCCGGCCATCTTCAGTAGCCCGCGGCGCGACAGACACGATCAGCGCGCCTCCGGCCATCTTCAGTAGCCCGCGGCGCGACAGACACGATCAGCGCGCCTCCGGCCATCTTCAGTAGCCCGCGGCGCGACAGAGAAGTAATCGAGGTAGTCGTTGCCATGTGTCCTCCTAAGCCTTCGCCGCGCGCATCACTGCGCTCAGGATTCGAGTGTGCGTTCCGCAGCGGCAGAGATTGCCGGCAAGCCCCTGTTTGACTTGTTCCAGAGTCGGATGCGGCGTCTGGGTAAGGACGGCCTTCGCGGACATGATCATGCCGTTAGTGCAATAGCCGCGCTGAGCGGCCTGCTCGGCGATAAAGGCGGACTGGATGGCATCCGGTTTCTCCGGTGTTCCGAGGCCTTCGAGAGTTGTGACAGCGCGGCCCGCGACCTGTTTTACAGGCGTGACGCACGATCGCACGGCCTTCCCGTCCATCAGCACGGTGCAGGCGCCACACTGGCCCAGACCGCAACCGAATTTTGCGCCCTGCAGCGCAAGCGCGTTGCGCAGGATGTAGAGAAGAGGCTGATCCGGATCCCAGGAATCGACTGTTACCGGCCCGCCGTTGACGCGGAATTTATACTGCGGCATGGGATCATTATCCGCCAATTGCATGTGGGGCAGGTTGGCAACCTGCGGCGGATTAGTAAATCCGCCTGCCGGGCTTTGACGCGCCCCTTTGCGAGTAAGGGTCGCAACCGGTTAGCAACGTTAAGCACCCGGCACTCACTCTAACTGAGCAAACGACAGACCATCGGGAAGGCTTACAGACGTGGCGGGAAACGTAGTGAATAAGATGCTAACGTAAGACAGGCCTCCCGGCCTGTCTTACCTCATGCTTCGCGCGACTTAATCGCTCGCTGCCGCAAGACCCCGTCACCGGAACCCATCTGGCAGCGTCCAGAACTCCGGATCGAGCTCCAATTCCTCAAAGATCGCCAGCGCCTGTTCCGGCGTCTTCCGGCGCCATTCCGGCGAAGCATAGTCGCCGAACCAGCGCTCGGCCAGCCAGATAGCTTTTCGCATGTCGAGCAGCGCGCCTTTGGGACGTCCGTGGCGCGCGCACCATTCCTCCACCTTGCTCTCGCCCGTGAAAAAGAGAATATTGCCGCACGGACAGTACGGGTTGTCCCACCAGCGCGCGGGCGGATAAGGGAAGTGCATCAGCAATTCCGGCCGCGTGGGCTCGCCGCCGCGAACGTCGAAGACCAGTGGCTCGCCTTCGGCTCCGTCGCGCGTCGAAACCGCGATGTCCGCCCGCAGCGCCGCGCCGATGCCTAGCGAGCACCATGCGCAGTTGGCCCACCAGCCGCGGCCGCCGGCGGAAACCCAGAAAGCCGTCGGCATGAGCGCGAACGGATGCAGACTCCAGATGCGCACTGAGCCGGGTTCCAGTATCACGCCGTGCATCTCAGCCATGCGCCGCAGCAAACCCTCCGCTTTCCTGTGCGTACATCCGCAAAGCTCGCTCAACTGCGCGGAATCCGGCGCGTGGCCGTGCGCGATTACATATCGCGTCAGCAGGTAGTGCAGGCGTTCCGGTTTCATAACGAGGAAAATCGCACCAGATAATAGCTCTTCTTCCCCGTGCGCACAACCAGCATCGATTTCGACGCCAGATCGCCTTCGGTAACCGGTCCATCCGCCGAAATTCGTCGATTATTCAAATAGACCCCGCCGCCCTGAATCAGCCGGTTGGCTTCGCTCTTGGAGGCGCATGCCCCGGCCGCGATCAGAATTTGCGTGAGCCGCAAGCCCGCCGCCAGCGCGCTCCGCTCCATCGCAACCGACGGCACTTCGGCGAAAATCGATGCCAGCTCTTCGTCCGAAAGCCCCGAGAGATCCTTGCCGAAGAGCGCTTCCGACGCGCGCACGGCTTCATCCAGGCCCTCCTTGCCGTGCACGATTTCCGTCATCCGCGACGCCAGCAGTTTCTGCGCCTCGCGCCGCTCGGGATGGCCCGCGTGCGCAGCCGCTGCCTCTTCGATGGCCTCAAGACTTTCGAAAGTGAATAGCTTGAGATAACGCTCCACGTCGCTGTCTTCGGTCTGCACCCAGAATTGATAGAACTGGTAAGGCGACGTCTGCTTCGCATCCAGCCACACGGCGTTGCCCGCGGATTTCCCGAACTTCTCGCCGCCGGCGGTGCTGAGCAGCGGATGCGTGAAGCCGTAGACCTCGGCGCGGCGCCGCTTGCGGACCAGGTCGATGCCGGCCGTAATATTGCCCCACTGATCGCTGCCGCCCGCCTGGATGGTGCAGCCGTGCAGGTCGAAGAGCTGCAGGAAATCGTTCGCCTGAAGCAGCATGTAGCTGAACTCGGTGTAGGAGATGCCCTGCTCGCGATCTTCCAGGCGCCGGCGCACCGATTCCTTCGCCATCATGTAATTCACGGTGAAATGCTTGCCGACGTCGCGCAGCCATTCCAAATAACTGACGGCCTCGGTCCAATCCGCGTTGTTGGCCATGATGGCGGCGTTCGGTCCTTCAAACGAGACGAACCGGCTGAGTTGCCGCCGCACGCCTTCCACGTTGGCCGCCAGGGTTTCGGGCGTGAGCAACTGGCGTTCGGACGAGCGTCCGCTGGGGTCGCCCACCATACCCGTGGCGCCGCCCACCAGCACGATGGGCCGGTGCCCCGCGCGTTGCAGGCGGGCGAGAAGCAGAATGGGCAGCAAGCTACCCACGTGCAGGCTATCGGCGGTAGGGTCGAACCCGATGTAGATGGCCGCCGGCGGCGCGGCCAGAACGCGCTCCAGCGCCTCCTCGTCGCTGACCTGTTCCAGCAGGCCGCGGGTGCGCAGTTCGGAAAGAATCGACGGAGTGGAAGTCATGTGCAGCGGGACGAGAACGGTAAGGACTAAGGATAACGCGAGAGCGCGGGATAACGCGAGAGCGCTCAAATCACTGCACGCTATCGGGCGCCGCGGCGTCACACACACAGGAGGTGCTATGCGCGCCAAACCGATTCGATTAGGAGTCGCCGTTCTTTTCGCCGTCGTGGCGGGTGGTCAAGCCCAAGGGCAAACCCCCAGTCAAAACGCGGATCGGGTGTTTCATTTCACCTACACCCAGGCGCCGCAGGGACTCAAGGAAATCACCACCGCGATTAGTGGCGCCGCGGAGATTACGCAGGCATCCCTGGACGCCAATGCCAAAACCCTGACGGTGGGTGGAACCCCGGACCAGATTGCAATAGCCGCGTGGCTGTTTAGCGCGCTCGATCAGCCGGCGCCGTCCAATCGGGCAACGCAGGAATACCGCCCGGCCGGGAGCGTCAACGATGTGATTCGCATTTTTTATCAGACTCACGTTCAGGGGCCGCAGAACTTTCAAGAGATCGTCAACGCAGTGCGCACTATTCCGGAAATAACCAAGATCTTCCCTTACTTCGGGCAAAGCGCGGTGGTAATGCGTGGGACGGATAATCAGGCTGCGATGACCGCGTGGTTGTTTCATCAGTTGGACGTGCCCTACGGGTTGCAACCGGTCCAAAGCCTGCCCGCGCATCAATACTTGTCACCGGGCGCCGCCAACGACGAAGTGCAAGTGCTTTTCCTGACTCACCCTTGGAGCCCGCAGAGCATGCAGCAAATCGTCAACACATTGCGCGTCATCCCCCAATTGACGAAGGTGTTGCCATGCACCTCAACAGCCGCGGTGTCAGTGCGCGGCCCAACCGCAACGGTTGCATTGGCGGCGTGGCTGTTCAGCCAGCTCGACCAGGCCCCGCAGGCATCGAGTCCCCTTCCGCAGCAATTCCAGATGCCCGGCGGCGCCGACGATGTGACGCAAGTGTTTTACCTGACTCCCGCCACGACAGGCGAGGCGTTTAAAAATATTGTCACAGCGGTTCGAAGCACAGTGACTCAACACGTATTTCCGGACGACATGTTCAGCGCAGTGACGTTGCGCGGAACCGCCGCCCAGATTGCGGCGGCCGATCTCCTCATCAAGCAGATGGATAATCCGTAGCCTGGTTACGAAACCGCTCGCTGAAAAACCGGACGAGTCGTGGCGCGCGCGCTCATGCGTGCCGCGTTCACACTCGTGTGAACGCTTCTTGACGATGCCGCGCGCCGTGAGAGGACTCGCGCGCGCCCCGAGTTGCTATCGCGGATCGCTTTGGAGACTGCGGGCAGGCCATGGGCCCGCCCCACTACTCCGACCGCAGCGCCGCCATCGGGTCCACTCGCGCCGCGCGCCGCGCCGGCACGAATCCCGCCACCGCCGCGGCGCAGACAATCACGGCCACGGCGCCGCCGATGGCCACAGGGTCAGCCGCGCTCAACCCGAACAACTGGTGCTGCACCACCCGGCCCAGCCACCACGCCGCCCCGAGACCCAGCGCCACGCCCACGGCCACCATCCACAGCGTCTCTCGCATCGCCATCCATAGCACGCTGCTTTGCGACGCGCCCAGCGCCATGCGAATCCCGATCTCGCTCGTCCGCCGCGCCATCGAATACGACATCACGCCATAGAGACCGATCGCCGCCATCAGCAGCGCCAGGCCGCCGAAGCACGCCGAGAGATCCGCTGTCAGCCGCTGCGTGATGGCGCCGCGGTCCAGCTGTTCGTTCAGCGTGCGGATGTTCAGCACCGGCAGCGAGCGATCCACTTCCGCCAGCGCGCGCCGCACCGTTTCCACCACTATCACCGGGTCTCCCACAGCGCTCACCATCATCGCAGGCGCGGTTAACGTGCCGATGGGGTGCGCGTAGTTGCCGTAGAATCGGGGACGGATATTGCCGCGCAGCTGGTGCTCGCGGACGTCGCCCACTACGCCCACGATTTCGAAGGTTGTCACCGTGGTTGGATACAGGTCCGTCACGTGATGGCCGATCGGGCTCTCGTCCCCGAAGAAGTACTTCGCGAATGCCTGGTTAACCACGCATACGGGCCGGCCACGTTCCATGTCGGCCTCATCGATCGCGCGTCCGCGCAGCAGCGGAACGCCCAAGGTGTTGAGATATCCCGGGCCGATCAGCGTCCAATTGGAGCCCATGTCGTCATCCGCGCGCTGGATGCCTCCATCGATCGAAATGTGGTCGCCTTCATCGCCAGTGAACAGCCCGTCGTTCGATACCGCCGCATCGCGCACGCCCGGAATAGTCTTCAGCCGGTCGCGAATGCGCTCGCACAGTACGGGCAAGGCGGCCTGCGAATATCCGGCCGCCACGGGGTCGATGCGCGCGATCAGCAGATGCTCGCGGTCGATTCCCAACTTCACGTTCAGCAGGTTGTGCAGGCTCCTTACGAAGAGCGCCGCGCCGATGCACAGCAGCAATGAGAGCGTCACCTGCGCCACCACCAGCGCCCGGCCCGCTTGCAAGCGCCCGCGCATGCCCGTCGATCCGCGAACGTTGGCGCCCATGGTGCGGTTTACGTCGATGCGCGCCGCACGCAGCGCCGGGCCCAGCCCAAACAGCACGCCCGTCAACACGGAAACGGCCGCGGTGAACAGGAACACGCGTGCGTCGCGCGCCGGGTCAAGCGCCACGCCATCGAAGCCGCGCCGCACCAGCGCCAGCAGCAGGTCCGTCGTCCAGAACGCCAGCACCAACCCCAACGCTCCGCCCATCGCCGCCACCAGCATGCTTTCGGTCAACAACTGCCGCACGATGCGCCCGCGCCCGGCGCCCAATGCCAGCCGGACGCCCAGTTCACGCTGCCGTCCGCTGGCGCGCGCCAGCGTCAAGTTGGCGATGTTGGCGCACGCCACCAACAGCACCAGACCCACCATCGCCATCAGCAATTCCAGCGGATCTGAGAATTGGTCGCGCAGCGCTGACGCCCCCTTCGCGCCTTCCTTTAGCTTGATCTTCTGGTTCAGCATCTCGCGCCGCTCTCTTTCGGTTGGCGCTGACGCGGCCCACTCGCGCAGAATCTGCTGGAACTCCACGTTCACGCCGGCCTGCGCTTTCTCCACCGAGATCCCCGCCGCCAGTCGCCCCATCACCTGCAGCCACAATGTATCGCGCCGCGTCAGATAGTCGCGGCCCGGCAGCGCTTGCGCCTGCATCGTGATGGGCAGCCACATGTCGGTATCGCTGCCCACCAACATGCCGCGAAAGCCCGGCGGCGCGACTCCGATGACGCGAAACAGTCCGCGCCCGATGCGCAACGTTTTCCCCAGCGCGGCGCGGTCGCCGCCGAGTGTGCGCTCCCAGAACCCATACGAGATTACGGCTACGGGATTTGCCCCTTGCGCTCTGTCTTCCTGCGACGTGAACACGCGGCCAATCGCCGCCCTAACGCCCAGCACATCGAAGAATTCGCCCGAGACCAGTTGCACCCGCGCCTTCGCCGTTCCCGCCGGATGTTGGTCTCCTCCGCCACTTTCGGCCACATCGAGCGTGGCGGGCGCGCTCATGGCCGCGAACATTCCTTGGAACACCGAATTGCCGGCGCGCAACCGATCGAACTCCGGATAGGAAAGCATGCGGCGCTCGCCGTTCTCCGTGGTCTCCACGTTTGTACCGGAGGCGCCCGGGTCGGTCAACAGCGCCAGCCGCTCGGGGTTCGCCACCGGCAGCGTCCGCAGCATCACGGCATTGATCACCGCGAATATCGCGCTGTTGGCGCCAATCCCAAGCGCCAGCGAGAGTACCGCGACCAGTAAGAAGCCGGGGCTCTTCAAGAGTGTGCGCACGGCATAGCGGAGGTCTTGCCACAACTGGGGCATAAGCGGTTTCCGAGCAAGCCAATGTCCACAATTCGACAGCGGCCATTGCGTAATCGCCGCGTTGCGTTAGGGCCTGGGCGTCCCACTTGCGGGACGGCTCTGTCCGGCTGCGGGCAGAGCTATACTCATTGACTATGCCACCCAGTTTGACGTCTAAGCCCGCGATTCTCCTGTTGCTCGCGGCTCTCAGCGCGTCCGCGCAGACTTTGAATTGCGATCTTCGCGACTACCACCAGGCCGACGGCCTCCGCGCCGCTATGGCTAATAACGAGCTCCAACTCACCTGGCAAGGCGAGCGCGGCGAAGAGCTGCGTGCGGCGTTCGCCATCCACGACGCCCAACCCACCATCCGCGAGCTTGCCATTCACAAACCCGGCGCCGCCTGGGCCACGCTGGCCCGCGATCTGACTCCCGAATTCGATGTGGTCAGCGGCCGCCGCCGGCTCTCAGAGCAGCAGATGGCCCCGCTGCGCGCGCTCGGCATCCAGCTTACGCCTGAAGTGGTCGAGCGCGAAAAGTGGAATGCCTTTTGGGACGCGCCGCTGCAAATTCCCGGCTCGCCCAACACCAATCTCGACCTGCCGCGCTCGGCCGCCGAAATCCGCCGCGCCAGCGCCACTTACCACGCGAGCAGTGACGCGAGCGGCTGCCGAGTGAAGACCGAAGGCGCGCGCCTCGAAGTCACGTTCCCCGGTCTCTCCATGGGCATTTTCGCCGGCGACCTGCGCTTCACCGTATATAAGGGCGCCAACCTGCTGCGGCAGGAGGCCATCGCGCAGACCCAGGAGCAATCCGTCGCCTACAAGTACAACGCCGGCCTCAAGGGTTTCGCCATCGGCCAGAACACGCGCGTGGAATGGCAGGACGTCGCCCGTTCCTGGCAGCACTACGCGTTCGGCGGCGCGCCCAATAACGACCCGGTGGCCTTGCATGCGCGCAACCGCTTGGCGATTATCGAAACCGGCGCCGGATCCATCGCCGTTTTCCCGCCACCGCACAAGTTCTTCTTCGCGCGCGAAATCGAGGTCAACCTGGGCTACGTCTGGTACCGCAAGGATAGCGAGAGCTCATGCTCCTTCGGCATTCGCCAGCCCGAGCACGAGGACGAGTGGCGCGCCTACGGCGTCTCCGACGAGGTCTGGAAGCGCCGGTCCGATCAGGCGCGGCAAGACCTCAACAACTTCGCGCTCTACAACGCGCCCCCAGGTACTATGCAGCGCATGCCGGTCTATTACTATCTGGGCGCCGGCGACGCCCAAGCCACGCAGCAGCAGGTGCTCGCCTACACTCACAACGACACTTACAAGCCCATGCCCGGCTATCAGGTGGCGGTCAGCCATTTTCATTTCCACGTCAACGAAGAGCTGCAGGATTCGCACACGCTCGACTTGCAGCCCGGGTGGCAACCCGTCTTACGCGCGCTCGGCATCAACATAGCCATCCTCGCCGATTTCCACGGCGACGGGCACGCCAATCCACCCGCGCGTTTCGAAGACCAACGTGCCTACTTCGAAGGCGTACGCCGACTCTCCGACAGCGATTTTCTGGTGCTGCCCGGCGAAGAGCCCGACGCCAAACTCGGCGGGCATTACATGTTCCTTTTCCCTCATCCTGTGTATTGGACAAAAGCCGCCGGGCCGTACAAGAGTCAGGACCCCAAATACGGCTCCGTTTATCACCCCACTACCGCCGCCCAGGAATTGCAACTGCTGCGCGACGAGCAGGGAGTGATGTGGCAGACTCACCCGCGCACCAAAGGCTCTGCCGGTTATCCCGACGCGGTTCGCGAATGGGACCATTTCCGCAGCGACCGTTTCATTGGCGCGTCTTACCAATCGCTGCCTGTCGATCAATCGGAACAGCGCATCTGCGAAAAGCGCTGTTTCGGCACGCTGGACGATATGAATAATTGGGCCGGATCGAAGTATCTCATCGCCGAGGGCGACACTTACACTAAGTATCCGGACGACGAGACTTATCCGGAGCTTGAGGTCAACTATGTGAAGCTCGATAAACTGCCGCGCTTCGATGAAGACTGGAGCCCCGTGCTGCACGCCTTACAGAGCGGCGATTTCTTCGTCACCAGCGGCGAAGTGCTGATTCGCGGTCAAGGCTCGACGATCATGGGGAGGTCCCGCGTCTTAGCGTTTGAAGTAGAATGGACCTTTCCGCTTGAGTTCGTCGAGTTAGTGTGGAGCGATGGCGAGAAGACCGGCCGCCAGATCATTCCGGCCACCGATCTTGCGCCCTTCGGCAGTCACTGGTTCAGCTTCCCGTTCGATTCCACGGGCAAGAAGTGGGTGCGCTTCGCCGCGTGGGATTCGGCCGGCAACGGCGCCTTCACACAGCCGGTCATGCTCAACATGCCCAAGTAGATGCGCCCCGTCAACGCCATTCTTCGGGCGCTCAGCCGCGCCATGCGCCGCGATCTAGGCTCTTTCGCGGCGCTCAAGGTCAATAACTTCTTTCTGTTCGTCCTGTTCCTGAGTTACAGCAACATCCTCTATCACATGCAGCCGCACAGCGCTTATCCGTTCCTGTTGATGGTGGGGTTTCTGTTGTTGTTCCCCATGTCGTCCGATCCGCTGGCCAAGATTCCGGCAACGCGATTCGGCTTGTGGCCGCTTGACGCTTCGCAGCGATTGGCTTTGCGTCTGGTAAGCGTAGCGCTCAGCCCCGTGTCTTGGATCGCACTTATCTTGCTGCTACTGACTGCTCGTTCGCTGGCTCTCGCATTCGTGGCGCTAGCGGTTGCGATGCAAGCCGCGATCATGGCAGTGGGCTCGCCACGATGGAACACCGGAGTGCGCCTCGGATTTCCCGGCAAGCTTGGCCCGCTGATCGCCGCCGCTATCCGCCAGATGCTCAGCGTCCTCGACACCTACATCGCGCTGCTGCTCGCCATCGCCGGATGCGCCTATCGCTTCTTCTTTCATGCGCCTGACCCGGCAGCGTATCCCATCTTCGCGCTGTTGATTGCGCTGGCGTTGAGTACCTATGCGCAGAGCCTGTTCGGCCTCGATTCCGGCTCCGCGCTGACGCGCTACCGCTTATTGCCGCTTCCGCTCTGGCAAATCCTCGTGGCGAAAGACATCGCCTATCTGGCGATTCTTGTGATTCTGGTCGCGCCGTTGAGCGTGGCCGCAGGTCTTACTTCCGGATTGGTTGCGCTCGCGATTGGCCGCTACTCCTCAGTCCGCCGCCGCAATCCGCAGTACCGCTGGCGATTCACCGGCGGCCGCGTAATTGTCGGAGTGCCGCAGGGCGTACTGGGCATTGGCCTGGGTCTCGCGGCGCATGAAACGAGCCCCGCTTTTTTAGGGGTCGCGGCAGTGGCCTACTGCGCATCGCTATGGATACTGCCGCGCCAAGCCTTGAGCCGCACGTGAGGGCCGGTCCATCGCTTAGTTTGCCAGGCCGCTTGCCGACGCGCGCGGCTCCGTTCGGAGCCACGACCGTGAGGGAGTGGTCTTCTCGAAATACGAGGACCGAGTTCACAGACGAAAGCGTCTGTCCCACTTTGCTTACCGCCGCTACCCGCCACTTACAACGTCTTCAGATACTCCAGCAAATCGTCTTTCTGCGGCGCCGCAAGATCGGTTCCATATAGGTGGCCGCGGTTGGAGTTCCCGGGCACGGAAGTGTCCAGCCGGAAGCCTACGCTTGCGGCCTCGGGTCCGTCGGAGATGTATCCTACGTTCACCGGGTCCAGCACGTCGTAACCGCGATAGAAGACCTTGGGGCGCTGATCTTCGGACATCAGCAGCGCGCGCAAGGTGGGCACCGAGCCGTTGTGCAGATAGGGACCGCGCAGCCAGATGCCGTCGATGGGCACGCGCGAGTAGCCGTTAGTCTTGCGGTAAGCCGTGAACACGAACGGCGCGGTGGTGAAGGTGTGGAAGCGATCCACCAGGCTCTGGCTAAACGAGCTCAGGCGATTAGGATCGGTGCCAATCTGCGCGATGTCCTCCACCTGTCCCACGCTTGCGCTGCCGAAGGCGTGGCAGCCGGCGCAAGCGGATTGGTAGACGGTGGCGCCGCGCCCGGCCTTCACCCGATCGATGGGTAAGGGAAACGGCGGCGGCTGCAATTGCAGCAGGTAATCGGTAACGCGCGTGAAGCTCTCGGGCAGCACCGAAGTTGGCGTGGCGCCCACGGCCATGGCCGCGGCGTAGTTGCGCTCGGTGATCTCGTCGTTGTTGCCGTCCCAGTGCAGCCACATGTGCTCGCGCGGCTTCTGGTTCCAAACCTGCGGCAGGTCGGTGGTGCCGATGGTGTGATCGTCGGGCATGTGGAAGACCACGATCTTGGTGGGGTTGAAGGTATCGGTGCGGCCCCTTCCCTGCGGCGGCCGGCTATCCTGCCAGGCGTATTGCGCCTTCTGTTCCAGCAGCGCCACCTTGGTGGCGGGAATGATCAGGTAGCGATAGAACAGTCCTTCGATCCACGAGAACTGGTGTACCTTGCCGATGGCTTCCATCAGGATGGCGGCGTTGAATCGAGGGTCGGCCGCCGCGCTGAAAAGGAAGCGCTGGAAACCTTGCAGGTCCATGGTGTGGGCAGGTCCGCCGGGCACAATCACGGGCTTGGCGCCGGGCGCGGTGCGATACGACGCGGTGTGACACAGCGAGCAGTTCGCCTCCAGACACTCATAGCCGAAGACGCGTTTGGCGAAGCCCACCGGCCGGTCGGCGCCATCCTCCATGATGAGACCCAATGACGCATAGCCGCCGGGACCGGGCAGCTTGTCGGCGAACACATCCGGCAGCACTTTGAAGATCCAATACGGAACGCGGCTGGAGGAGCCGAGGCCGATGGCCGCGTATTTGTAATGCTGCACGATATCGGGGTATACCAGATCGGGCTGCGGGCGCAGCAGGTTGTCGTAGAACGCCCAGCCGCCCAGAAGCAACACAACCACTACCGCGCCCGTCGCGACGCGCACCGCGGTGCGCCGATACGCAGCCTTCAAGCCGGCGCCAAGTCCGGCGAACAGGCGGCCCAGCACGGCCGGCAACTTCTGCTCCGCGGGCAGCGCCGCCTGCAATAGAATGCCCTGCACCACGCAGAACCCGCCGTCCATGGCCAGGTATGAGCCGAACGCGCCCTGGCCGCTGGCCAGACACCAGGCCCAAAAGCTCGCCGCGGCCAGGCGCGATACCACCAGCAGCCACGAGTATCCGGGATAGCGCAGCGGATCGCGCGCGGCTGGGATATAGAGGATGGAAAGCGCCAGCACCATCATGCCGTGAGCGCGGTTCCACACGGTGGGAAAGCCCGGCGCGAGGCCCACCGCCACGTTGATGGAATCCGGCGCGAACACCTGCGCCAGCACGAAGAACAGGTTGAACACGATGCCCAGCCACACCACGCGGCTGAACCACCGGGCGGCGGAGTTGGGCAAGCTCTCTGCGTGAATCAGTTGAGGTTTTGGCGTCACATTGCCTCCTGCGTTTCTAGTGTCCGAAAGAGCGACAGGCCGGGAGGCCTGTCGTACATAGTTCTACCGGCCCGCGGCCGCGGCGCCGAAGCTCTCGACAAACATCGGCTGGTTTTCGGGGTCGCTATCCTGGTAATAGGAAACGCGCGCCGCCGGGCCGTCCAGCTCCATCATGGCGTAGCCGTGGGAGTGAAAGGCGTCGCCCCTGGTCAGGAAGATATTCTCCATGGGCACGTCGAACTTCGGCTTCGCGGGAATTTCGTCGAGACCCACGGGATAGGCGCCATGGCCCAGACATCGCGCCAGCACGCCCTCCCACCTCTTATAGATCACCTGATTGTGCTCATGCCCCCAGAACCACGCGTCAACTTTCGGCAGGATGGGTCCCACCTGCCCTTGCAGCCTGACGTTGACGCTCTGGCCGCCGATGTCCTCGATGGCGGTGAAAAGCTGGTGGTGGCTCAGCAGCACGGTGCGGCGCGCGCCGGCGGTAGCTATCTTGTCGTTGAGCCATGTCACTTCGGTGTCTTCCAGGTAAGTAGGCTTGGCGGCCAGCGCGTCGTCGTCGTGCAGGCCGGTGTCCAGCGCTACAAACTGCCAGTCGTCGTTGCGCAGACAGAAGTAACTGGCGGGCTGGCCCAGACTCCGGATCAGTTGGTAGTAAGGGACGCCGCCGGAGTACATATCGTGGTTGCCGGCCAGTGTGACGGTGCGAATCTTAGTGAGATCGAAGGTGCTCTTCCAGATGTTCAGGAAGTAGTTCTCCATTTCGAATTCGGTACCCGCATAGTAGATGTCGCCGAGGTGAATCACCAGATCGGGATTTTTGCGGGCGATGGCCTGCAGCAGGGCGCGGGCGTCGGCCTGCCCGGTCCCCCAGTCGCCCACGATGGCGATCCGCGCCTGCGCCGGCACCTTCCAATCGACGATGAAGTCGCTCAGATCGTGCCAGACCTTATAGGGTATCCTCTCTTTCTTGGCCTGGAATGCCACGTATTGCTCGGCGGCCTGCGCATAGCGGACGTCGCAAGTGGTGAATTGGCCCAGTTGGTCGCGCCAATTCTGCTCCGCCTGCCGGTTGCCCTCCACCTGGGCCTTGGCGATTTCCCACCAGATGGACGAGCAGTACTTGGCCCAGCCTTCGTTGCCATTGGCGGCGCCCGCTTGGGCTTCATGGGCCGGCGAAACGCCGATTTTGAGGTTCGAAGCAACCGTGTTGGTGGCCTCGATCATGGCATGGGTGGCATCGCCGCGGAGCTCATCGGCCGAGCCCTCGATGTTCGCAACCGTCTGCTCCACGGCCGATTGCCACAGAGAAAAATCGGGGTGATGAAGCTGCGAGAAAATAGCCATAAGCTCTCCTTTTGTGGGGCAGCCAATCCTGGCTGCAGCCGGCTATCAGCCGGCTCTTCACCTGCGCGCCCGCCGGTTTCTGCTGCCAGAGACGCTCCCGCCAGGGACCGTCTTTCGTTCGAGGGAACGCGCTTAATGTGGGACGCTTTCGTCTGTCAATCCGGCGATCCCAAATTCTTTCACAACTCAGGCCCCCACCGCCACCGGCCGCGGCTTGGCTTGGTCAAGCGCGTTGAGCACTATCGGGAAGATGTCGCGCGAGGCATTCTTTCCGAAAATACAGTCGATGTGTCCGTAACCCGGGATCACGTGCCGGTCGTAGAAGCTCGTGCCGTTAGCCTGGCGCAACAGGTCGTAAGTGATGCGCGTACTCTCGGGCTCGAAGCACTCGTTATCGGCGCCGTGAATAAAAGTGATCGGCAGCGCCAGCCGGTCCAGGTGCGGCAGGTAGACGTCCTCGCCGGCGAAGTTGAGCAGATGCCCCTTGTTAGTCAGCAGCGCCAGGTGCTCGAAGGCTTTCATGTTGGCCACGCCGAAGGTCTCGTAGAGCGTCTCATGAGTCGCTTCGTTCAACTGCGCGTGGTCGTAAAGCGGCGCGTACATGAACGTGATGCGGTGGCAGGTAAGATTCTCGCAGCGCTCGCGGGCCTCAGTGGGATAGAGACGCAAAGCGCCGTCGTAGACCTTTTCGATGAGGCTTTCCTGGGTGGAGGCGAAAGCGCTCAGCGCCTTGATTCCCAGCGCGTCGAGGAACGAAGGCACATGCAGGCCGGTCTTGAGGTGGGTGGCTATGGGGGCCACAACGTGCGTGGCGATTTGCGAGCAGACAACCGAGCGGACGCCCTGAAGCCCGGCCAGCATGGCCATGAAAAACGTGGTGGAGCCCCAGCAGTGCACCACCATCTGGACGTCGCGCGCGCCCGTCACTTCGCGCACCTTGTCCACCGCCGCCGGATAATCGTTGAGCGCCACATCGTCGCCTGAGGCCTGCAGCGCGGCGTCGGAAGGCAGCGCGATGGAGTTGCGGTAATCGAGCAGCCAGACGTCGTACCCGTGTGCGTAAAGGTATTCCAGCATGTTGGTGTCGATGGTGTCCAGCGAGAAAATCAGGCTGGAAACGCCCAGACCATGCGACAGGATCACCGGGCCTTTGGAGCCGCCCTGATAGCGCGTGAGGCGCAGCGGCACGCCGTCCTTCGCCGGGAAGGCGTACACAACCGGAGCGCCCGCCCGCAGCGCGCGCTTCTTGCGCGGCGGCGCATCGGGATTGAACGCGGTGGTCCGCGCGAAGATGCCGCCGTAGGTTTCAAACACCGTGCCCGCGAAGAACTCGCCAAAGCGAGCTATGGTCTTCAGACGCTCCTCCGCGCTGGCCGCGTTGGTCACCTGCACGGTGGTAATCTGCTTGGCGAAATCCGCGGGCGCGATCTGCAGAATGCCCATGCCCGCCACCGGACCGGTCTGGTCGTTCTCGCGCAACGTAATGTAAAGCGTGCTGGTGTCGTGCCAGATCTCAGTCACCGCGGCTTCGTGAACCACCTTGAAGCCGTCGAAATACCAGCGCTCGCCTTCCTCCGAGACCAGGGTCATGCGGTATACCATGTTGCGGGTCTCCACCTGGTCGGGATTTACCACGAAGAGCTGGAAGATGCCGCCATCCACGGTCAGGGGTTTGGCGGAAAGCCGGGGGGCCAGCACTGTGCCCGCCATACGCGCCTCGTGCCCCGGTTCCGAGAGCATCCGGTTGACATCGTCGCCGCGGATGGTGAGCGTGAACTGGAATGAATTATTGGCGGCCTTGCCCTGTTGCGCGCCGGACGTATAATCGACAGCGCCTTGCGCCCAGAAGCCCTTCATGGTCTCGGTGAACTCGACGCCCGCCACGGCCGCAGCCATCGCCTTCTGTGGCCTGGACCCCAAAGTGTAGTCGATATTCCAGCCGCGGTCCTTCGCAATCAGCGCGCAAGTACGCTCGGCCACCGCGGAGATGGTGAGCGAGGGATTCACGCCCAGCGGACGCGGCAGCGCCGCGCCATCGTCCACATACAAGTTGGGATAAACCGCGCTGCCGCCGGCGCCGGCGAACACCTGGCCCTTGTGATTCACCACCCCGCTGGCGGCGTCTTCCCCCATCACGCAGCCGCCCAGCGGATGCACGCTGACTAACGATTTCGATTGCAGAGAATGCCAACTGGGGTTGGGCGTGTACACTCCGCCCAAGGGCTCGGTGGCCGTTTTCAGGTTGTTGTTGGCCTCAAGAAAGATAGGCTCGCTGCCCACGCCCGGCCAGGAGATGCGCAGGCGGTCGTTTTCCAGGTACATGCGGCCCCGGCCGTTGTCGTGGGTCATGATCAGGTAAGTTTGGGTGTCGCCGATGGCGCCAATATAAGGGTCGCCAGCCAGGCTTTCCACCTCGCGCTTCTTCATCATGATGGTTTCGTAGAGGCTCTTGGGCTTGTTGCCGCCCAGCGTATCGGCGGCTTCGAGCCCCACCGGCAGGAAAGCGCCGATGGCTCCCGGGACGGAGCCCTCTTCGATCACCATGCCCTGGCTGAGTTCGGGCTGCTCGCGCAGATCGATCACGCTGGTGATGCACGGACCCACCTTCTTGCGTCCCAGGGGGTTGTGGCTGCCGAAGCCGATGCCGTTGATCGTATCGTCGGTGTTATAGCCGAAGCCCAGAACGTCGCCATTGCCGGTGAACCGCTGGCCCACCATCGGCGAGACCGGCAGACCCTGCTGCGCCGAGCGCAGAAGAATTTCCGTGGAACCCAGCGCGCCCGCTCCCAGAATTACGATATCGGCCGCGACGAAAAGGTCCGGGGCGCCGAATTTTTCGCGTCCCACGCCCAGCGGCTGAAAGTGCACCAGCCAGCCGTCGCCCCGCCGCTCGAGATAGCGCACCGAAACCTCGGTAAATATTTCCGCGCCCAAATTCACGGCGTCCGGCAGATAATTCATCAGCGTAGTATTCTTGGCGTGGAAGTTGCATCCGGAGACGCAATCGCCGCAACCGATGCAAGCCTGCTGCGGAACGCCGAACGGGTTGACGCCGTCCTTGGGGTCCTCGAAAGTAACATACAGCGGAGTGCGATACCACTTGGCGCCCATGAACTCGGCGGAGCGCTGCAGGGCCTCCATCTTGGGCAGCGGGTCGTAGTTGTTGGGCACGGGCCGCGGTTGCAGCACCTCTTCCGCGCGCCGGTAGCAGTCTTCCAGCAGCGCGGTGTCTTTGCGGAAGTCCGCAGGCCAGGCGGGGTCCTGGAACACGCGCGGCTCGGCGCGCAGACCCACGTTGGCGTTGATGAGCGAAGTGCCGCCCAGTCCGCAGCCCAGGACGACGTTGATGTCATCATTGACGCGGAAGTCGAACAGGCCGGTGGCCGATCCGATGCGGCCCTCCGGGGCGTCGGTCTGGAACTCGCGGGCGGCCTCTTCGGGAGTATTGGGATACTCTCCGGGCTGCAATTCCTTGCCGCGTTCCAGCACGCACACCTTCTGCCCGGCGCGGGCCATTCGCGATGCGGCAATGCCGCCGCCATAACCGGACCCGATTACGACCACCGTGTAGTGATTTTGAATCTGCTCAACGGGCAACGAAATTCGCGGCATGATCCCCTCCAGGAGACGTGGGCTATATCTTATGCAAATGCTTTCCCGCAGTCAATAATCATAATAAACGCGCTGGCGCCGGTAAGAAAATAAGGGGAATCATGCAGGGACTGGGCGGTGGGGGCGCTATCGTTAGCGGACAATCGGCCCGGTTGGATTCGCCCATGGCCATTGATGGAGCGGAACACCGGTCCCGCGTTGATGCCTGGCCAGCCGGGGCCGCTCAGGAAGGTGCACGGAAGCGATCCTTCTCAGTGTCCACCGTTCCGGTCGCTTCTCGAACGGGCCCCCCCGCTCGGCTACTGCGATTCGCCGCGGGCGGCTTCGGCGAGGATGCGGGCGGCACGCGTCGGATTGAAGACCCCGCAGGAGCAGAAGCGGGTCATGTAACTGGCGGCCTGCTCCGGCGTGCGGCGGCCTTCGCGAACCCAATCGATCAATTTTTTCGCGAGCGAATGACTGACCATGCCGTGGCCGCACATGGTCGACAGCATCATCACTTTCGAGCCCGGAAGTTTTGCCGTGGCGCCTTCGAAACCAAGCGAATAGCCGACGCTGTGGCGGGGAATGCCCGCGGCGAAACAGCATTGCTCGGCTCCGTCGATGGAAGTCGAGACGTTGACGCTAAGACCAAGGTCGGCGTCCTTCACGGCTTTGACGAAATCCTCGGCGGCGACGCGATTATCGAACACGGCGGCCACCGTGGTGGGACCGGTGAGCCCGTCTACGACGGCCTGAAAATCGGGCGTCGCGTCGCGCCGCCAATGCGAGACCGGATTCATATTCCTGCACGGACGGAGCGCGCCGCCGTGGATCGCGTCGCCCAGATTGACCGGCTTGAACGGAAGGGCGAGCTCGAGGAATCGCTTGAGCTTGGGCAGCGAATCCAAATCGTTGCGGCCTTTACTGCACATGGCGAAGACAACGAAATCGTCGCGGAAACTTTCCGCCGATCCGAAGCGATGCAGAGTGTTGGTCATGCCGCACCGGCCGTTGCCCGGCCCGGATCAGGCCCGGCCGGGTTTGTGATGCGGCCCAGGCCGATGTTCGTTTTCGCGCGCTCTAATTTATAGCCGAGCTTTTCGAGGATCGGAGCCACGACGTTTTCCTCGCCGTCCTGATCGCAGCGTACGCCGACGCCGAGCGCTATGACGGTTTCGATCCGCTTTTCGACCTCCCACACCAGACGGATGATTTCTTCGGCGCGTTCCAGTGAGACCTTGATTTCGACGATCGCGGACAGGACCTTTTCATCGAGAATGTCTTCGCGGATGGCGCCGGTGGCAACATCGCTCATGAGGGACGTGACGGGATTCTTCTTTTCGAACGCGACGCCGGCCAGGGCTAGCGCAGTGCACATTTTCTGCATGTCGCGGAATCGCACGCCGACGCCGGGGCGGCCAAATTCGATGGTGAAACCGACCTCGCCGAGCTTCACGCGGCCGCTCACGTCGTTGGTCTTGACTTCCTCCGTGCCCCGGCCGTGGACGCCGGTGGACTCATGCGGAACGCGCGGATCGGAGAAGGCCCGGCGGACAACGCGCGGCCAGGCGAGCTCATCGGGCTCGAACGCGGCGGTGGGGCAGACATCGGGTTCGGGATCGAAGCGCAGGCGCAGCATCTGAAAGGTTTTTCGGACAACGCGGACAAAGACCGGATTGAGATGTTCCTGGCTCAGCCCGTTGAAACAGGCGTAGCATTCGACGCACTCGTCGCGATTGATGGTGGCGCGATGGATGGTCTGGTCGATGTAAATCGCGCCCATCGGGCAGACGTAGGTGCAGTTGCCGCAGGCGACGCATTTTTCGGGGCTGATCTTCATGACAACTGCCTCATGCAAGCTCGATCCGGCGGCTCGCGTCGATCTTCGTATAATAGAGCGCCGCTCCAACGGCGCACAGCGAAGAGGCGACCAGAAACGGGACGTTCCAGCCGTACGCTCTCACCAGATAGGCGAGCGCGGCCGGCGAAATTGCACCTCCTATATTACCGCACATGTTCATGACGGACGAGACAGAACCGGCGCAATCGCCGCCGATATCGAGCGGGATGGCCCACGAAACGCCGACGGTGATTTCGAGTCCGAAGAAGGCGATGCAGGACCAGATTACGGACGTTTGAGGGTCCGTGGTGAGCGTGGCGGGAACGATTCCGGCGGCCGCGAGGAGGAATCCGGCGACCGCGACGACGCGGCGCGATCGCTTCACGTTCGAGGTCCTCCGCAGGAGCGCGTCGGAGAGCCATCCGCCGGCGAGATCGCCGACGGTTCCCGCGAGCAGTGGAAGGCTCGCGTAAAATCCCATTTGTTTCAGATCGTAACCGCGATGCTGATGAAGATACGTGGGGAACCAGTCGAGATAAGTCGAGAGGCAATAGTTGTAGCAGAAATACATCGCGGCGAGATACCAAAGGCCGGAGTTCGAAAGAATTCTTCGCCACGGGACGGCGGCTCCCACGCGGCGCTGAGCGCCCGCGGTGGCGGAGCGGATCAGGTCGCGCTCGGCGAGGTTCGAGCCCGCATGTTCATCGGGCGCGTCGCGGTAATAGAACAGCCACGCGACGGCCCAGAGGACGCCCGTGACGCCGAAGGTGACAAAGGCGGCGCGCCAGTTGTAGCGCGTGACGATCCAGACCACGAGCGGAGGCGTCATCGCCGCGCCGAGCCGCGATCCGGCGTGCGTGATGCCTTGCGCGAAACCGCGTTCGCCGGGCAGCATCCATCGGGAAAGAGAGCGCGTGGCGATGGGGAACGCGCCCGCCTCGCCGATGCCGAACAGGAATCGAACGACGATCATCGAGGCGGCGCTCCAGGCGAGAGCGGTGAGCGAGGTGAAGGCGCTCCACCAGATGACGATGAGCGCCAGCGCGCGGCGCGGGCCTATGCGGTCGCCGAGCCATCCGCCGGGGATTTGAAAGAGCGCGTAGGCCCAGCGGAAGCTCGATAGAATCCAGCCCATGGTGACCAGCGAAAACGCGAATTCCTTCTGGATTACGGGCGCGGCATTCGAGATCACGACGCGATCCATGTACGTAATCATGTAGACGGCGACGGTGAAGGCGAGCACGACGTAGCGCACCCGCGTTGGACGAACCGGCTGCATCAGGAGCGCTCCATCACGGGCCAGATAGCTTCGACCGATTCGCCGCGGCACACATAAATCCGATCGTAGAGATTGACGGTCGGGTCGCAGTGCGGGGCGATCAGCTCGACGCGATCTCCAAGACCGGGCTTGGGTTCGAGAAATGTTTCGAGAAATCCGAATTCGTCTCCGCCCCAGCGATATTTCGCGCCGGCGGGGCAAACGGGCTCGGGGCCGTAGCCGCGATCGGTAGCGAACGCTTTGAATCCTGCGTCAAGCGTCACGAAGGAGTCGTGATTGGCGCTGACGACGGTCGCGAGAATCGTCATGGCGCGATGAAAGTCAATCCCTATACGGCGATACGCAAGATCCATCATGACGTACGATCCGGCCTGCAGCTCCGTCACCTCGGGTAGATCGAGATCGATGTCCCAGGTCCCCGTACTTCCGCCGGTGAGGATTCCGGCGGGGAATCCTTCGCTCGCGAGCAAATCGCGAATGGCGGCGGCTGTTTGAAACACGGCCTGCGAAATGTGTCTTCGCGCGGCCGGATCTGCGCCGTGCGATCCACTCACCGAATAGGCTTGCAAGCCGCGCAGGCGCAGTTGCGGGCTTTGGGCGATCGCGCGGGCGATTTCGAGGGCTTGCGCCGCCGATTTTGCGCCGGTACGATGATCGCCGACATCGAGATCGATCAAAAGATCGATGGAGCGCGCGGCGGCGGCTTCATACCAATCGACCTGGCGCACGTGGTCGACGACGGCCATGGCGCCGGTAGCGGCTATGCGGGCGATTTTCGCGGGATCGGCGAGCGGAGACGTGAGCAGGATGCCGGGGATGGCGTTGGCGGCCATCAGCTCGGCTTCGGCAACGGTGGCGACTGAGATTCCGCACGCGCCATGCGCGATCTGGCGGCGGGCGATTTCAAAGCACTTGTGCGCTTTGGCGTGCGGACGGAGCTGCTTGCCCGATTGTTTCACCCGCTGGGCCATGCGCGCGAGGTTGGATTCGAGAAGATCGGCATCGAGGAGCAGCGCGGGCGTGGGGATCTGACTTTTCGTGAGCACTTGAATTATGATAATGCCGTGCTCGCTCCTCTCCCCGTTCTTTCCGGATCGAACCGGATTTCCGCCATGCGGCCTACCGCGGTGAACGCGATTCTGACGGAGATGCGCATCCTCCAGGCGCAAGGGAAATCGCTGATTTCGCTGATGCGCGGCGAGCCGGACTTTCCGACGCCCGCGCACATCGTGGAAGCTTCCATCCGCGCGCTGCGCAACGGACGCACGTCTTATCCCGACAATCGCGGAGAGAAAAGCTTTCGCGAGGCGGCGGCGCAAAAACTCGAGCGCGACAATCGCCTGAGATTCGATCCGGGGACCGAAGTGCTGGCCACCACAGGCGCGACGCTCGGCGTGTTCGCGGCGCTGATGGCGATGCTGAACGAAGGCGACGAAGTGCTGCTGCCCGATCCGGTATACGACGCTTATCAATCGCCGATCCGGATGGCGGGCGGGAAGGTCAGGCCGGTCAGAGCGGAAATTCGCGAGGGACGATTCGTCATCACCGAAGAAGCGCTGGAGCGGGCATGGTCGCCGGCGGTGAAGGCGATGGTCTTGAATACGCCGTGGAATCCGGTGGGGACGGTGCTGCGGCGCGACGACCTCGAAACGATCACCAAGTTCTGCGAGCGGCGAAATTTGTTTTTGATCAGCGACGAGATTTACGAAGCGATCACTTATGGCGAAGCGGCGCACCTTTCGCCGCTCGAAGTTGCGCCGGCGCTGCGCGAGCGATGCGTGCTGGTGAACAGCCTTTCCAAGACGTATTCGATGACGGGCTGGCGGGTGGGATATTGCGCGGGTCCGGCGCCGCTGATCCAAGCGATGTTTCTGGCGCTGGCGCAATCGAGCCGGGGCCCTGCGACCTTTATCCAAGACGCGGCGGCGGAAGCGCTGACGGGTCCGCAGGATTGCGTCGCGGCGATGCGCGAGGAATATGGGCGGCGGCGGGCGCAGGTGATCGAGCAGTTGCACGGCGTGCGTGTGATCGCGCCGGAGGGCGGATTCTTCGCGATGGTGGATGTTCGCGAATCGCAGGTTCCTTCCAATGAAATTCGCAAGCGGCTGATGCACGAACATGGCGTGGCGGTGGTGCACGGCGCGGCTTACGGAGCGGGCGGCGAGGGCACGCTGCGCGTTTCCTTCGCAAGCGGCGGCGAGAACCTGACCCATGGGCTGGACCGGCTGCGGGAAGGGCTGGCGCGTTGAACCAAGCTGGCGCATTGAACGAAGCTGGCGCATTGAATGAAGCTCTCGAACGCGAGCTGAAAGACGGCATCGAAGGCGAGGTCCGGTTTGACAAAATCTCCCGCGCGCTGTATTCGACGGACGCCAGCGTGTATCGGATCGAGCCCCTGGGGGTGGTGATTCCCCGGCATCGCGAGGATCTGATTCGCGTGGTCGAAATCTGCCGGCGGCATCGCTGCCCCATGACGATGCGTGGCGGCGGAACATCGCAAGCGGGGCAGGCGATCGGCGCGGGAATCGTCGTGGACACCTCCAAATATTTTCATCGCCTGCTCGAAGTGAACGCCGGGCAGCGCTGGGTGCGCGTCGAGCCGGGGATTGTGCTGGACGAATTGAACGCACAGCTTGCCGGGCTTGGTTTGCGCTTCGCGCCGGATATTTCAACGGCGAGCCGCGCGACCATCGGCGGCATGATGGCCAATAATTCCGCCGGCGCGCGCAGCGTGCTCTACGGGAAGACCATCGATCACGTGCTGGAACAAGTGGTCATGCTTTCCGATGGAACCGTCGCCCATTTTCGAGAGATCGCGCGCGGCGAGATTCCGGCGGGCGAATCGCTCGAAGCGGCTTGTTACCGGACGGTCCTGCGGCTGGCGTCGGAACACGCCGGGGAGATCGCGCGGCGATATCCGAAGGTGCTGCGGCGCGTGGGCGGATACAATCTGGACGAGTTCACGGACACCGCGAAGCCAGTGAATCTGGCGAAAATGATGGTGGGTTCCGAAGGGACGCTGGGCGTTGTGCTGGAGGCGAAGCTGCGGCTGGTTCCGCTGCCGAAGGCGAAGGCGGTGATGGTGATCGAGTTCGGCGATTTGCTCGAATCGCTGGCCGCGGCGCCCGTGATTCTGCGGCATGGTCCATCGGCGGTGGAGGTGATGGACAAAACGATTCTCGACAACACGCGTCAGAACGCGGCCCTGGACGGTATTCGCAAATCGATCATCGAAGGCGATCCGGGGGCGACGTTGTGCGTGGAGTTCTACGCCGATCGAAAAGAAGATCTGCCGCCGCGGCTGCGGGCGCTCGAAGAAAACCTGCGGGCGAGCAACCTCGGGTACCGGTATCGCGTGGAGACCGATCCGGCCGCCCAGGCTCGCATCTGGAGCTTACGGGAAGCCGCGCTGGGACTTTCGATGGCGATGAAGGAAGACGCAAAATCGATTCCTTTTGTCGAAGACACGGCGGTCGCGCCGGAACGGTTGAGAGAATATATCGCGAGGTTTCTCGACATTCTGCGCGCGCATGAAACCACGGCGGGGATTTATGCGCATGTATCGGTGGGATGTTTGCACGTGCGGCCGGCGATCAACATGAAGACCGAGTCCGGCGTCCGCAAGTTTGAAGCGATCGCGAACGAAGTCGCGGAGCTGGTGCTCGAATTCGGAGGCGCGCTTTCGGGCGAACATGGCGACGGCCTGGTGCGGAGTCCGTTCCTGCGAAGGATGTTCGGCGACACGATTTACGAAGCGTTTCGCGAGATCAAGCGGACGTTCGATCCGGAAGGAATCTTCAATCCGGGAAAGATCGTGGATGCGCCGCCATTGACGTCGAATCTAAGATTCGGGGCGCATTATGCAGCGCGGAATCCCAAGACATTTTTCGATTTTTCGGAGTACGGGGGATTGGCGGGCGCCGTCGAGATGTGCAGCGGCGTGGGCGCGTGCCGCAAGAAACTCGCCGGGACCATGTGTCCTTCGTACATGGCGACGCGCGAGGAATTGGATTCGACGCGGGGACGGGCGAACGTTCTGCGGCTGGCGATTTCGGGGCGGCTCGACGAAGCGGGGCTCGGCGACGATGGCGTGTTAGGCGCGCTGGATCTGTGCCTGGAGTGCCGCGCGTGCAAGACAGAGTGTCCGGTCGGCGTCGATATGGCGCGGTTCAAGAGCGAGTTTCTGGCGGACTACTATTCGCGTCACGGAACGCCGCTGCAGGCGCGCGTGCTGGGTAACATCGATCGCTTGTCGAAATGGGGCAGCCGGTTCGCGCCGTTATCCAACTGGGCGCCGGCGCCATACATCGACCGGCGCAGAAAGCTCCCCGCATGGAAGCGCGAGACGTTCGCGGGGTGGGCGGCAAAGCGCAAGCCATCTCGCGGCGCGGGGGTGACCGTATTTAACGACACCTTCACCAATCATTACGAGCCGGAGATCGGCGCGGCCGCGGTGGAGATTCTGGAACGGGGCGGATGCCGGGTGAACATCGTCCGGCCGGGGTGTTGCGGACGCCCGCTGATATCGCAAGGCTTGCTGGGCCAGGCAAGAGCGGGCGCGGCGAACTTGATCGACGCGTTGTTTCCGATCGCGGAGCGCGGAGAAAAGATCCTGTTTTGCGAACCGAGCTGCTTATCGGCGGTGAGGGAAGATCTGCCGTCCCTGCTGCGCGACGAACTCGGCGGCAAGGCTCGCGTGGTCTCCGAATCGTGCATGCTGTTTGAAGAATTCGCGGCGAAGCTCGACTTGCCGCTGCGCGCCGGGCCGCAACGAATCCTGCTGCACGGCCATTGTCATCAGAAGTCGATGGGAATGCTGGGCGCGACCAGTTCCCTGCTTTCACGGATTCCGTCCGCGAGCGTGGTGGACCTCGACGCGGGATGCTGCGGGATGGCGGGGTCGTTCGGATACACGCATTACGATGTCTCCGTGGCAATTGCGAACCGCCGGCTGATTCCGGCTGTCCGGGCAATGCAGCCCGGCGAGGTTTTGGTGGCGCCGGGAACATCGTGCCGGAGGCAGGTCGGGGATCTTATAGGAGCGAGGGCGCTGCATCCGGCCACGTTGGTTCGCGGCCTGCTCGAATGACCTTGCTCAACGATGATCGGAGCAAGCTCGCGCGGCAATCCAGTTGGTTTGCGACCACTTTCTTCCAAAATACGGGTGCGGCGGCTTCCAGTGAGGCTGCGCCCGCGAGGGCCCGGCCGGCGGCGTACTGTATGAGAAGGTCCGTTCACGAAGCGTGGCCATCTCCCGCTTCAGGCGCGCTATCTCATCGCTGCGCTCGTCCATAGTTAAAGTTTGGGGTTGTCGACGCGCCAGAGGACCATACACGGCGCCTCCTGGGACGCTGGCTGCACCCCGCTTGAATACATTAAAAGTTGCCACCGAGGAACCGAAGATCCCGGAGGTCTAAGTTTAAGAACTCCGCGCTGCCTCAGGTTCTCCGCGTCTCCGCGTTGAGGACCATGCTTAACGACGGATTGCGGACAAACCAGCAGCGGGCGCCCCGCCATTCCGGAGACGGTCGACATTTACCGTATGCCCCGGTGGGCCTCCGCGCTTGGTTGAAGGATCGCGGCCGGCTTAGCACAGCTCTGGGTCCAGTAGTTGCCACCGCTCATCGCCCTGAGTCGCCCTGAAGGCCCTTGCAATTAAGGAAGAGAAGTTTAGGCTTTCGAAGAGGTAGCCATGGCTGCTTTGCCAAGGTTTGCCGGTGGCATCGAACCCTGATTTGGCGTTGAACACAGCCGCACGAAGGAGTTTAAGGTCCGGCCGCTGCTCTCGCCGAAGAGTTGTGTCGCAGTCCTCACACCAGGTCCCCGCGTCGTCGAGCCCCTTATTGCCCTTCTAAAGGATGCAGACAAGTCCGTCCAAAGGGACGCAGCCGAGGCGTTAGGAAAGGTCAGAGACACCCGCGCCGTTGAACCCCTGATTGCCGCCCTCAAGGACACAGATTCATTGGTGCGAGTCCAGGCGGCTGGGTCATTGGGAAAACTGGGCGCACCGGCCGTCGAGCCTCTTATTGCCGCCCTAAAGGATCCGGACGCGGACGTCCGGCGTTATCCGGCTGAAGCACTGGGGGAGATCAAAGATTCCCGCGTCGTTGAGCCCCTTATTGCCCTTCTAAAGGATGCAACAAGTCCGTCCAAAGGGACGCAGCCGAGGCGTTAGGAAAGATCAGAGATGCCCGCGCCGTTGAACCCCTGATTGCCGAACTCAATGATAGCGCGCCAACGTCGCAGTTCTGGGACTTCCGGCGAGTTGCGACTGGCGCTTTGGTAAGTATCGGCGCACCGGCCGTAGAGCCTCTCATTGCCGCCCTAAAAGATACAGACTGGCAGGTCCGACGAAATGCCGCCATGGTTTTTGGGAAAGATCAAGGTTCCGGCGTCGGTCATGGAATCGGGCAGCCGCCAGTACGCGCGCGCCGTGGCACTCCTACTGACTGGCTTAAGGGAACATGATATCGGAGTGATCGTAGGAGCTTATCAGTTTTTCATCGAAAGGGGTGAACCGGGATCAGAGAGCGCTTTGATTCAGGCGCTAGATGCTAAGGGGGATAGTGATATGGCTGTGGACTTCCTAAACTGCGGGAATTCCGACCTGGCAACGGCGGCAAACCAATGGGCATCGGGGCATGGCTACAGAATCACTTCCCGTCCAGGGGGGCCGACTGTTCGCTGGGGCAATTCGCGGTAGATGACGTGCCACAACTGCCGGATCGAGCACAGGCGATTTGGCCGAGGCCCACGAAACCGCTTCGACGGCATGACGATTCCGCGCTAAAGGCTTTGATGGCTTTGCGTCTATTGGTGGGCCTGCTACCTCCGCTCCGTAGAACGCGCCACTATGTTAAGTTGCATCGCGCTCCGATTTCTTCGCATGTCGGCTTAATTTGATGGTGGGACGGAAATCCCGATCACATCAAGATGCCAAGCGCTTTACGATCCCAAGGCCTTCGTAATCGCCTGGCGAATCGCGGCGAGCGGGGCATCGGCGTGAAACACCACGCTGCCGCTGGAGGCTTCCACGCCTAGCCGCGTCCAGAGCTGGTCCAGATCGGTGACGACGGGCTTATCCTTCATCTGGCCGTACAATTCGGTGAGCACCGGAACCTTCACGGCCGCGTCGCCGGCCGCGAACGCATCTTCGATGGACCAATCGTACTCGATGGTTCCACCCGCCGCCAGAATGCCGCGGAGCGCGTGCTGCAGTCCGAAGCGGTTCGAGGTCCGCTCGCGAATCCGGACGTCGGCCAGCAGGCAGAAGAGGGCGCCGCCCCAGTAGGTGCGTCCCCAGGTGTGCGTGCCATCCAGGCCCTGGTCGCCGGGGCCGGGCTGGCCCTGGTGCATGTCGCGAATCATGTCGCCCCATACCTGCTGCACGGTGACCGTGCCGATTTGCGCGCGCGCGATGGGCTCGGCGTAAACCGCGATGCCTTCCTCAATCCAATGGTGCTGGCGCCGCATGGATGGGAAGCCCAGGTGGATGAACTCGTGCGTCATGGTCCAATCGTCGTCGAGCTGGCGGCGCGTGGAGTGTTGGCCCACGCCCATCATGGTGCGCGGGCCTTCGCCGTAGGTAGTTCCGCGCAGCACGCCGGCGCGGTCGGGCACGGCGCGCACGCGAACCGAGACGTTGGCTACGGGAAACTTCCCGTAATAAGCCGAGGCGCCGCGCGCGGCCACCGAGATCCAGCCGAGGATGGCGGGCGGGCCGAGGTCGAAATCGCCCGGCGCGAACGCCACATTTATGGTGGATTCGCCCGAGGTGACCTGAAAGGTCTGGTCGTCGGCCGCCGCAGCGAGCGGGATAGAGCCGAAGGCGCCGGCGCCGAGCGCGAGGATCTCCCTGCGTGACAGGCGCGGGCGGCGCGACAGGGGGAGCGCGTTCGAGCGCGATTTCATTCGGTTTTCACGGTTCCTCGCCGGCGCGCGATTGGGCGCCATGTTGCATCGCCCATTCCACAAAGCCCGCGGGCGCGTTACGCACTCCGTAGATATTGACGGAATCGACTCCTTTTAGGTTATGCCAAACGATGCCGCGAAGATTGGCGTTGCTCAGGTCGGCATCGGTGAGATCGGCGCGGGTCAGGTCGGCGCCGGAAAGGTTGGCGCCGTTGAGATCGGAATCGGCCAGCGTGGCATCGCTGAAATCGACGGTAGTCAAGTCGCCGCCGCGCAGGTTGGCGGAGTGCAGGTTGGCATAGCGGAGATCGCTCGCGCGCAGGTTGCAATTGCGCAGATCGGCCGCCTCCAGGTTGGCGCGCATCAGGCTGGCTTTGACCAGCTCGAGGCCTTGCAGGAAGGCGCCGGAAACATCCACGCCCACCAGGGGAACGCGGTCTTCATTGAGCTCGTGCAGGGCCTCAATCCGGCCGCCGCTGCCGCCTTTGCCTTGCGCGGTATTGATCACCTGCCAGGCCTGATAGTGCCGCTGCTTGATGCGGTCGCCCGATTCGGCGAAGTAGAAGATTACGGCGACCATCACCGAAAGGCTGCCCAGGTACTCCAGCACTTCGAGGAACGCCCACTGGCCTAGAAAATACGCGGTCCAATGCAAACACCAGTCGAAGGCGTGAAACGGCAGTGCCCAGCGGCTCCGGATGGACTTCCGGTGTTCCCCCCATGCCGCCGGTTTGTGACGAAGTTCGCGAACTAACATCCGATTCCGCCGCCCGATACGTAAACTTGTTTGACTGACAGTTTAGGCCGTCAAAAAGATACGGTACAATCGCCCCACAGGCCCACTGTAGGTCAATTAAAGCATTCGAGGAGAAGATAGGCATGAAAGTTTCGAAGAATTCACTGATTCTAACGGCGGCATTCACCGGTTTGCTCGGCGGAACGGTCGCGCGCGCGGCTGCCCCGGCAACCCAGGATACGGGTAGCCAGAGCACCGCCAAGAAGTCCACCAAGAAGACCGCGAAAGTGGAAAAGCACTCTTGCGCAGGGAAGAACTCCTGCAAAGGCAACGGCGGCTGCAAGACCAGCGACCAGGGCTGCAAGGCGAAGAACTCTTGCAAGGGCAAGGGCGGCTGCGCAACCGACGGCTCCAAGAAGTAATAAAGCAGTTTTCGACGCAGAGACGCTGAGACGCAGAGCAAACTCGAACCGGTTAATTTTTTCGTCTTCTCTGCTCCTCTGCGTCTCTGCGTCGAATTTGTAGTCCCCAGTATGCCTGCCAATTCTTTCAACGGATTCACGGATTACGGAGTAGGCATCGGTCTGCGCATTCCGCACTACCGGCACATCTTCGAGCGCAAGCCGGTGGTGGACTGGTTCGAGATCATTTCCGAGAATTTCATGG
>PLDF01000194.1 GCA_003135055.1 Bryobacterales bacterium
GCGCGGCGAAATTCTGGAGCTCAAGAACACCATCAATACCATGGTGGACCAGCTCAATTCGTTCGCATCGGAAGTAACTCGCGTGGCGCGCGAAGTGGGAACTGAGGGGATCCTCGGCGGCCAGGCGCAGGTGCGAGGCGTCGCCGGCGTCTGGAAAGATCTCACCGACAACGTCAACTTCATGGCGGCGAACCTCACCACTCAGGTCCGCGGCATCGCCAAAGTGGTTACCGCGGTAGCCAACGGCGACTTGAAACGAAAGCTGTCTCTCGAAACCAAGGGCGAAATCGCCGAGCTGGCCGACACCATCAATGGCATGATCGACACGCTGGCGGTGTTCGCCGACCAGGTGACCAGCGTGGCGCGCGAAGTGGGTATCGAAGGCAAACTCGGCGGTCAGGCGCGCGTGCCGGGCGCGGCCGGAATCTGGCGCGATCTCACTAACAACGTGAATCAGCTGGCGGCGAACCTCACTACTCAGGTCCGCGCCATCGCCGACGTGGCCACCGCCGTGACCAAGGGCGACTTGACTCGATCCATCGCTCTCGACGCTCAGGGCGAAATGGCCGCCTTGAAGGACACCATCAATGAGATGATCACCAACCTCAAGGAGACCACGCGCAAGAACACCGATCAGGACTGGCTCAAGACCAACGTGGCGCGCTTCACCAGCATGGTGCAGGGACAGCGCGACCTCCTTACCGTCTGCAAACTGGTGCTCTCTGAGCTGGCCCCGCTGGTCAACGCGCAGCAAGGCATCTTCTACATCAACGACGCGCCCGAGGGCGACGAGCCAATCATGAAGCTGTTCGCGAGTTATGCCTACCGCGAGCGCAAAACCGTCGCCAACGTCTTCCGCTCCGGCGAAGGGCTCGTCGGCCAGTGCGCGCTGGAAAAGGAACGCTTCGTACTAACTAACGTTCCCAACGACTATATCAAGATCAGCTCCGGTCTGGGCGAAGGGACGCCGCTCAGCATCGTGGTGCTGCCGGTGCTGTTTGAAGGCCAGGTCAAGGCCGTGGTGGAGTTAGCGTCGTTCCACCATTTCAGCGACATTCACCTCGGGTTCCTCGACCAGCTTACCGAATCGATGGGCATCGTGTTGAACACCATCGCGGCGACTATGCGAACGGAAGAGCTGCTGAAGCAGTCGCAAGCGCTGGCGGAAGAGCTGCAGAGCCAGCAATCGGAGCTCACCAACACCAACAAGCGCCTGGAACAGCAGGCGAATACGCTGCAGGCGTCCGAAGAGCTGCTGAAGAGCCAGCAGGAGCGCTTGCAGGGCGCGAATGGCGAGTTACAGGAAAAGGCCCGCCTGCTGGCCGAACAGAAGACCGAAGTGGAACAGAAGAACCGCGAAGTGGAACAGGCCAAGGGGGCGCTGGAAGAGAAGGCCGAGCAGCTGGCGCTCACTTCGAAGTATAAGTCGGAGTTCATGGCCAACATGTCTCACGAGCTGCGGACGCCGCTCAACAACCTGTTGATCCTGGCCAAGATGCTGGCGGAGAACGGCGAAGAGAACCTGAATACCAAGCAGGTAAAGTTCGCCGAAACCATACACTCGTCCGGCACCGACTTACTGGCGCTCATCAACGACATTCTGGATCTTTCGAAGATCGAATCCGGAACCATAACGGTAGAGCCCAACGAAGTCAGACTGGGCGAAGTGCGCGATTATGTGACCCGCAATTTCCGCCATGTGGCCGACGGCAAAGCCCTGGAATTCACCGTGGAGCTCAACGCCGATCTGCCGCGGCTGATCACCACCGACGTCAAACGGCTGCAACAGGTGCTCAAGAATCTGCTTTCCAACGCGCTCAAGTTCACCGAGCGCGGCAAGGTGGCTTTGCGGATCGACCGCGCCCCCGCCGGCTGGCGTCCGGCCAGCGCGGCGATCGCCAATGCCGAATCGGTGATTGCGTTCTCGGTGGAAGATACCGGCATCGGCATTCCCGCCGAAAAACAGCGCATCATCTTTGAAGCGTTCCAGCAAGCCGACGGAACCACCAGCCGCAAGTACGGCGGCACCGGCCTGGGCCTCTCCATCAGCCGCGAGCTTGCGCGGTTGCTGGGCGGCGAAATCCGCCTGCAAAGCAAGCCTGGGGTGGGCAGCACATTCACTCTCTTCCTGCCGGAGACATACGCGGCCGTTCGGGCCGATGGACGCAGCCCCGGTACGCGAGCCGCGGCGGGCATCGAATCGATCATAGCCGGAGCGCGCCTGAAGCCTTCGCTGCTCGCCCGGTTGGATCAGGACGACGACCGCGACGACATCAAGCCCGGCGACCAGGTGCTGCTGGCGATCGAAGACGATATCACCTATTCCCGCATCGTGCTGGATGCGGCGCATGAGCGCGGCTACAAGGTGGTCGTCGCCACGCGCGGCGATATGGGTCTGGCGATGGCGCGCAAGTTCCGGCCCACTGCGGCGCTGCTCGATATCGGCCTGCCGGATACCACCGGGTGGGCTGTGCTCGACCAGTTCCAGCACGATCCCGACCTGCGCCATATTCCGGTTCACATCCTCTCCATCCTCGACGACCGGCGGCGCGGGCTGACTCTCGGGGCAGCTTCCTACTCCCGCAAGGTGGAAGGCCGCGAGGTTCTGGATGAGGTATTCAGGCGCGTGCAACAGGCCGCGGAGAGCCATGCCAGCGAAATTCTGGTGGTGAACGCCGGCCCCAATTTGCGCCGCGATATGGAAGATGTCGCCGGTCTGGACGGCGTCAACGTCACTTACTCCGAAACCGCCGCGGATGCCATCGGCCGGTTCAAGTCGCGGGAGTACGATTGCATCGTCGTCGGCGTGGGCCAGTCCGAAGGCTCCGCCGCCGATCTGCTGATGGATCTGCAGAAGGCCGCGGACCGCGATCTGGAGTTGATCGCCTACACGCCGGAGGGATCCGCGCCGCAGAATCTCAGCATGGCGCCCTTCCGCGAAGGAACCATCGTGCGCAACGTGGATTCGGCGGACCGCCTGCTGCGCGAAGTCACGCGCCTGCTGCATATCCCGGAAAGCGGCTTGCCGGAGCACAAGCGCCTGAAGCTGGAAAAGCTGCGGCAGAGCGATCACGAGATGGTGGGGAGCCGCGTACTGATTGTCGACGACGATGTGCGCAACATTTTCGCGCTCACCAGCATTCTGGAGCGTCATCAGATCCAGGTGGTTCACGCCGAGAACGGCCGCGCCGGCATCGACCTGCTGGCCCGATCGCCGGAGATCGACATCGTGCTGATGGACATCATGATGCCCGGAATGGACGGGTATGAGACCATCCGCTCCATCCGCCAGGTGGAAGCTCTGCGCGAGCTGCCCATCATCGCGGTCACCGCGAAAGCCATGAAGGGAGATCGCGAGAAGTGCCTCGAATCGGGCGCGTCCGATTACATCGCCAAGCCCGTCGACCTCGACCAGCTCTTCTCGCTGATGCGCGTCTGGACGCATGACCGCCGTCATATGAAGGCATCGCGAGCGGGTATGGCCTTATGACGCGGCTCGCCGCGCCCGCACCCGCACCCGCCAAGGATTCTCCTAGCATGAGCGCCGAGACGCCGGAGCGCGTGAAGATTCTGCTGGTGGACGACCAGGCGGATAATCTTCTCTCCGCCGGGGCCGTGCTGGAAGCTCTGGGCGAGGAAGTGGTCACCGCCGAATCGGGCCGCGAAGCCCTGCGCCAGTTGCTCGATCACGATTTCGCCGTGATCGTGCTTGACGTGATGATGCCTGAGATGGACGGCTTTGAAACCGCCGCCTTCATCCGCGAGCGCGAGCGCTCGCGCCACACGCCTATCATCTTTCTCACCGCGCTGGGCCGCAGCGAAGAGCACATCCGGCGCGGCTACACGCTGGGCGCGGTGGATTACCTCACGAAGCCTTTTGTGCCCCAAATTCTGCGCACCAAGGTCGGCGTGTTTGTGGAGCTGCACCGTAAGTCCGGCTTGCTGGCCCATCAATCGAAGCTGCTGGAACGGCAGAATGCGGAACTGCAGGAGGCGATTCACCGAAGCCGGCGCGCCGAAGAAGAGGTCAAGGCCCTCAACCGGCGCCTGGAGAGCCGCATCGCGGAATTGGACGACCTCAACCGCGAGTTGGAGACCTTCAGCTACACCGTTTCCCACGACCTTCGCGGCCCGCTGAGCCGCATTGCCGGCTTCAGCAAAGCCCTGCTTGAGTCTCATCGCGATCGACTGGACGACCAGGGCCGGCTTTACATCGAGCGCATCGATTACTCGGCCCGCCGCATGAACGACCTGGTGGAAGATCTGCTCAACTTCTCGCGCCTCACCCGGATGGAAATGAAGGAGCAATCCGTAGACCTGAGCGGATTGGTGCGCGCCCTTTCCGTGGAGCTGGCCGCCCGCGAGCCCCAGCGCAACGTGGAATTCGTCATTCCCGATGGCGTGAACGCCTGGGGCGACGCGACGCTTCTGCGGGTCGCGCTGCTCAACCTGCTGGAAAATTCCTGGAAGTTCACCCGCAAGCACGCCTCGGCGCGCATCGAATTCGGCGTGGCGGAGACGCCGCACGGCCGCGCGTACTTTCTGCGCGACGATGGCGCGGGGTTCGATATGGCGCAAGCCGGCCGCCTGTTCAACCCGTTTCAGCGCTTGCATAGGGATTCCGAATTCGAAGGTACGGGAATTGGGCTTGCCACCGTGGATCGCATCGTCCGCAGGCACGGCGGGCGCATTTGGGCGGAAGGGGAAATTGAACGCGGCGCGGCCTTTTACTTCACGCTGCGCCAGGAGGAAGACCAGTGACTCAAGCAGCCGTCCAACTCGAAAGCACGCCTCTAAACGTCCTCATTGTGGAAGACTCGGAAGAAGACGCGGACCTGATCGTCCTCGAGCTCAAGCGCGGCGGGTACGACCCGGAATTCCGCCGCGTGGATACGGCCGAGGGGATGTTGCGCGCACTCGACGAGAAGCCGTGGGACCTGGTGCTTTCGGATTTTTCCATGCCCCGGTTCTCGGTTTCCGAGGCGCTGGCTCTGGTGCAGCGGCAAGAATCCGATGTACCGTTTGTCATTGTCTCCGCAACCATCGGCGAAGAAGCCGCGGTGGAGGCGATGAAGGCCGGCGCCCACGATTACATCCTGAAGCATCGCTTGGGCCGTCTGGTCCCCGCGGTCCAGCGCGAGTTGCGCGAATCCGTGCTGCGGCGCGAGCGGCGGGCGCTGGAGGAACAGTTGCGCCGCGCGCAGAAGCTGGAAGGCCTGGGGCTGCTGGCCGGCGGCATTGCGCACGATTTCAATAATCTGCTGACCGGCATTATGGGCAACGCCAGCCTGGTGATGGAAACGCCTTATTTGGAGTCTGGGGTGCGCGGCATGCTGCAGGATATCATCCGGGCCAGCGAGCGCGCCGCCGATCTCACCCGCCAGTTGCTCGCTTACGCCGGCAAGGGCAAGTTCGTGGTGGAACGGGTGGATGCTTCCGCCGTAGTGCGCGATATCAGCGAGCTGATCCGCTCGTCCGTGCCGCGCACCGTGGAGCTGTCGCTCGATCTTCACCCGGATCTGCCGCCGCTCGAAGGCGACCCGACGCAAATCCAGCAGTTGGTGATGAACCTGATCCTGAACGCGGTGGAAGCCACCGGAGAGCGTCCCGGCAGGGTGTTCGTCGCCACGGGCATCCGCGACATCGGGCAATCGGAACCGGTGACGAAGTTTCGCCCCGGGCCGCCTCCGCCGGGACGGTATATCGAGATCCAGGTTTCCGACAACGGGTGTGGCATGAACGAAGCGGTGAAGGCGCAGATTTTCGACCCGTTCTTCACCACCAAATTCACCGGACGCGGCCTGGGCTTGTCGGCGGCGCTGGGGATTGTGAACAGCCACAAGGGCGCAATCGCCGTCGAAAGCGCCGTGGGAACGGGCAGCGCCTTCAGCGTCCTGATGCCCGCCATGGAGGCCGCGGCAGGGGCGAAAGATTCGGAAAGCGCGGCGGGCGCCGCCGTGGAGAAGGGCGCGGGCGTGATTCTGATCGTGGACGACGAAGACCTGGTCCGCCGCGCGGCCCGCGCCACGCTGGAACATTTTGGCTACACCGTGTTTGAAGCCGCGGACGGCCGCGATGGCGCCGATTTGTTCAGCCGCTGGCACGACCGCATTTCAGCCGTGCTGCTGGACCTGACCATGCCGCGCATGGACGGCCACGACGTGTGGCGATACATCCGCGGCATACGTCCGGATATGACGGTTGTGATCTCGAGCGGCTTCGAGGAAGCGGACGCCATGCGGCAATTCACGGACGACCCGGCGCTGCTGTTTCTGAAGAAGCCGTTTACCGCGGCTGCGCTGGGGCATAAGATAGGGGCGGCGCTGGAGCGCAAGAAGAAAAGCCGATCGGAGCCACGACCGTAAGGGAGTGGTCGCCCGGTAGGACAGACCATCGCCTTTAGTGGTCTGTCATGTTTCGCTAAAGTCCGGCCGCCCGACAGGGTCGAAAAACCCCGCCCTCTGTTCCCGATTTATTCGCCTCGGCGGGTTNNCGACAAAAAACGATCGTCTGTCCCACCTCAACGTTTATCCCAGCCCGGCGAATACCTTCATCATGTCCCGGTGCGCAAGCACTACGCCGGGGTCGCGCTGCATCGCATCGTAATACCGCCGCGCGAAGCCCGTTCCCTGCTCCGCGGGCGATGCCAGCGTTCGCGCCTGCGCGATCAGCCTCGCCGCGTCCTCGGCCGTCGCGGGCTCGTCGAGGCCGAGCGTCTCATCGATCACCACGATGAGCTGCGAAAGCTCACGGAGCCAGGCGAACCATGGGTCGTTGAGCACCAGGTCCAAAAACTGTCCGGGGGTGGCGATGGGCGCGACATCGCGTTCATACGCGGCGCGTTCCGAATCCAGCAAATACTTGTGGAGCGGAAGCAAGCCGTTCCGCAGATTGGTCAAGCGCCGGCGCGCTTCATTGGGCATCATGCCGTTTCTTCCAGTATAAGTAATATAGATGAGTTACGAAGACAACCTGGAGAACAGCCTCAAGAACCTGGAATCCTCCGAAGAGGGGCGCGCCAGTCTCGAAAGCGAGCAGCGCCTGCGCAAGCGCGATCGCGAGGCTGCGCAGGCAGTCGCTCCCTCCGCTGAAGAGCTCAGGAAGGGGCCGTTCACAACGGCGCTGCTGCGCGACGCCGCGCGCGTGGGCCATTCGCTTCGCACCAAGATCCACATCGTCTGGCTGGGCTCCACGCTACGTCTGGAGGCGCGCGAGAAGCGCCTCGAACTTCGCCCCACGGCCGAAGGCATTGTGGCGGCGCGGATCGAAAACGGCCGCGAGACGCGCGTCGAGCCGCTCGATCTCAAGAGCGACCCGGAACAATTGATTCGAAGCTGGCTGGCCGAATCGTAGATGTCCACCGTCGCCGGGCGGTCTGTCATCATCGGATGAATATGAAGAAACCCAGCTTCGATCCGGGCCTGACGCAGCAGTACATCAAACCGCTGAGCCGCGTCATCAACAAAGACGGCGAGTTCAACGTGCGCCGCACCGGCGGCGCGTGGAACGATTTCCATCCCTACATGCATTTGATCAACATGAGCTGGCCCGTGTTCCTGGCCACGATCTTCCTCGGATACTTCCTTATCAACCTCTTCTTCGCGTGCATTTATTGCGCCGTTGGCATAGAACAACTCGACGGCGCCAACGCACCCACGGCGATGGGCCGCTTCCTGAACATGTTCTTCTTCAGCTCGCATACGTTGAGCACGGTGGGCTACGGCAACATCTCGCCGCGCGGCATCGGCGCAAACACCGTGGCAGCGTTAGAGGCGCTGACCGGCGTGCTGGGTCTGGCGGTGGCCACGGGACTGCTCTTCGGGCGCATATCGAAACCGTCCGCCCGGATCGGCTTCAGCGCCAATATGCTGGTAGCGCCGTATCAGGACGGAACCGCCCTTGAGTTCCGCGTCGCCAATCGCCGTTCCAACGCGCTGATAGAAGCTCAGGCCAAGCTTCTGCTCATGACCGTGGAGCCGGGGAACGGCGGCCTGAAACGCAACTTTAGCCTGTTGAACCTGGAGCGCGACGGCGTTATGTTCCTCGCCGCGCCGTGGACCATTGTGCATCCTATCGACCATGACAGCCCGCTTTGGGGCAAGACCGCCGAGGATTTGACTCGCGAGCAGGCCGAGGTGCTGATTCTCATCAAAGCCTACGACGACACCTTTGCGCAGACGGTGCAGGCGCGCCACTCCTACCGGCACGACGAGTTCGTTTGGGGCAGGAAATTCGCCCCCGCCTTCTCAATCGATGCCGGGGGCGAACTGGTGGTGGACCTGAACAAAATCGGCGACCTTCAATAGCGGGTTAACGGCTGGCCGGCGGGACGATTCCGTTCATACGCGCGTAGACCACCATTTGCCCGTAGTGATCGAAACAGTGCCCGGCTGCGATGAGCGCGATGGCGACGCGCGGCGATTGGCTCTTCCCAAACGGCGATTGGATCATGCCGCTTTGATTGGCCGTGGTTAGCGTCAGCATCGCCTTGTGGAGATAAGCGAACGAATCCTTCAGGAACGCGACAGTCTGCTCCTTGCCGGTTATGGAATCCGGCCCGTTCTCCCCGGCGCCCAAATCCACCGGAGGCTTCTGCCCCAGCAGCGCCGCCCCGATCATGTAATTAACGGCGGCGATATGTTTCACCTGTTGGCGGAAAGTTCGCACGTCCTTGAATTCGCCCGCGGTGGGTGCGAAGTTGTAGCGGTCGGCAGGCATAGCTTCCGCCAGCGGCACTAATTCGCCTTCGACGCCGGCGAGGTTCTTGTCGTAAATCTGCGCGAGCGTGGGCGCATCCGCGGCCTGTAATATGGCCGCGCCGGAACACAACAGTAGGGCGATGGTTGAGAATTTCATGGGACTATTGTTTCACTTTTTTATCGCTGGGAGCCATAGTCGCCGTAGGAGACACCGTCGTCGCGGAGCAGGTTGCAGTAGTTCCAGACTTTGTTGACGAGACCGGAAGCGGCGGAAGACATTAGATATGGAGAGGCAGCTTTGAGTTTAGCTCACGTTGCGTTTGGCACATGTTTGGCACATGTTTAGCTCACATGTTTAGCTCACATAACGACGGCGAGTGGGCCGCCCCTCAACACAGATTCCGGGAGCGCGCACCCGGCATACGAAGAGTAGGGAATCGCCGCCTCGGTTGGAGCGGAACCAGTTAGAATAGAATCAGTGAAGACGATTCCAGTTCCGAAAGCCAGGAAGCCCAAACCGAAGACAGATCCGCATTACTCGGCTGCGGTCCAACGGGCGAAGGATGTGGCGGAGCGTCTGCGCCGCGCGGGGATCATCGACGCCGAGGGACACAGGATCCGGACGGACCTACCCGCCGACATGCTGGACGGCCAGGATCGCGATTACGGCGGCTAATGGTTCCGAAGATGATCGTGGTGGCTGGCCCGCCGGGGAGCGGCAAGTCTTCCATTTTTCCGGTCGCGAGCTTTGGAGTCGTGCACTTCAACGCCGATGACCGCGCCGCTGAGCTGAATGGCTCATACGTAGGCATCTCCACCGATATCCGCAGAGCCGTCAACCGGGAGTTCGAGGCCTTTGTTTTGGCCTGTATTGAGACGCGAAGCAGTTTTGCGATTGAGACAACGTTGCGTAGCGACGTTACGTTCGAACAGGCGAGCTCCGCCAAGGCGGCTGGATTCGTAACCGAGATGCGTTACCTCGCGGTGAAGGATTTCGCGATGCACCTGGAGCGCATTAAGATCCGGGCAGATGCCGGAGGACACAGCGCTTCGGAGGCGACTCTTCGGCGGATCTACCGATCGAGCCTTGCGAATCTGCATCGAGCAGTGGCCGAGATGGATGACGTTTGGGTGTATGACAATTCCGCGGTTGGCGGACCACCGAGGCTCCTTATTGAGACGGAGAAGGGCGTCATCCGCTTCCTGGTGGAGGACCCGCCGGACTGGCTTGCTCAAGTACTCGATTTGCCTTAGGCTCAATTGCCAGGTTTCGAACATGCAGCGCTTGTGGAGCGGACGGGTCCGCTCGTTATCATTCGGCAAACAACCGCGCCGGGCAGTGTAAGCATCGGAACGGAGAAGCCGAAGGCTTGGAAATTCCCCATCCCAGTGAAACGATCAAACGATCGGAGAACTATCTGGCGCCTCTTAACATCACGCAAGCCAAGGCGGGGCGAAGATCGCGCGGGATGTAAAAGCCCATGAGAATCAAGGCGGCATAAACAAAAGACGCGTGATTATGGCGCTAACACTCAGCCCGGCCAAATACGGAAGACTGCTCTCGAAAACCCTTCCCAAGCGCATCGAAAACGATGCGGAATTCGATCGCTTTGTCGAAACCAGATGCCACCCCGAACCCCAATCACTCGAAATGACAAATATTTCCAGCCCGTAGATACAACAACTTACTAGTAACTTACCCTAATCGCTCACCCCCTCCGTACTAACTTAGTATTGGTAGGTAAAAAGTATGTCTTCACTTAGAAGAGTTCAATCATCGAAAGCCAACGGCGCCCTCTCTAAAGGGCCTTCCACCCCAGCAGGAAAACGGCGTTCCTCGCTAAACGCTATCCGTCACGGCCTGTGCGCCAAGTGTATCGTTCTGGACCACGAATCGCGCGAGAACTTCCTGATTCTCCTCCAGCAGCACATCGACCGCTTCCAACCTGCCGACGAGGTCGAATTCGGCATGATCGAGGAAATGTGCGCCTCCTACTGGCGCCAGCGCCGCGCCTGGTCCATCGAAACCGCCTTGCTCGATAAGCATATCGCCCTCCAACTTGGCGAAACCGGGCCGGAACGCTTGGCCGCCGCCTTCGATACTCTGGCCGCCGCGCCCACCTTACCCCTGCTGCACCGCTATGAGACCCGCCAGCACCTCATGTATCAGCGCGCGCTCCGCACCTTCATCATGCTTCGCACAGTCAAGTTACCAAACGACCCTAGTCCCATTTCCGAACACCCGCCGGAAGTAATCGCACCCAGTGCTCCAACTGTCGAAGAACCGCTGCCACCCCCGCCAGCCGCTGATTCAGAATCACTTGGTAGCGCATGCTTTAGCTTGCATCAGCCCTCGCTCGCCGCTCCTCGCTCCGCATACGCAGCCGCTTCCACCGCCAGCCCCGTTCCCGCTCAACCGTCCGCTGCCCATCCCGCCCCACCGCTACGCGCGAAAGAATCCGGAGGCGCCGCCTGAGTTTGACAGGCCTCCGGGCCTGTCGTCCCGGATCGCCGCGCTCTGTGGGACAGGCATCCTGGCCTGCCGTCTCCGATCCCAGCGCCCGTATCACGTTCGGTTCCGATTTAACGTGCGCACCAAACTGGGTTCCGCCGATGGTGGCGGCCGCCTGCGATGGCCGGCTCGGCGATTGTCGGCAATCTGCTCGCAATGGGTGCCGCCGCGCAAGCAGCCGAATCGCAGATTTGCCGCTAGAAGGCCGAGCGCTCGGAGCGGCTCGGGACTCCGCAGGCCATGGGCCCGCGCCACGTGTAATTTTTAAAGCGCGCCAGAGTAGTATTCTGCGAACGGAGCGCCGTCGCCCGTCGTAATCCATTTATGTACAGGAGAAGCCGATGAGCCGCGACCTTCGTTACGCCGTCCGCTCGCTTTCGAAAGACCGCGGGTTTGCCGCCATGGTTGCCCTCAGTCTGGCGGTGGGAATCGGGGCGAACACCGCCATCTTTTCGCTGGTGAATGGCGTGCTGTTGCGGCCGCTCGATTATCGCGAGCCGGAGCGGCTGGTGGCCATTTCGCAGGCCTCGCCTAAGTTCCTCAAGCTCTACCCCGCGCTGCCGGTCAATATCGCCACGCTGCTGGAATGGCGGAAGCGATCGTCGCCGTTCGAAAGTATTGGCGCGTACCGGAATACGGCGCTCAGCCTGACCGGATCGGGACAGCCGGAATTGATTACAGGCGCGGCCGTTTCCGCCAACTTCTTTCACGTGCTGGGAGTGGCGCCGCGGTTGGGGCGCGAATTTCTGGACAGCGAAGACCGCAGCGGGCAGGATCAGGTGGCGATCATGGCCGATTCGCTTTGGCGGCGCAGGTTCCAAGCGGACCCCAGCGTGGTTGGCCGCAAGATTATGCTCGATGGCAAGCCCTTCTTAGTGATTGGCGTGCTGCCGGCGGATTTCCAATTTCCGAAGCAGGAAGACGACATCGGCACGCACACCGAAGGGCGCATGGAGATCTATCGCACGCTGGGCTATGAGCCGGACGACACCGTTTTGCACGGCGGCGACATGAATTATTGGCCCGTTGCCCGGCTCCTCCCGGGAATCTCCATTAGCCGCGCCAGCGCGGAGCTGAACTCGGTGGAAGAGGCGATCAATGCCAAAAGCGGCTCGGATTCCGACTTTCGCGCCACCATCGTGCCGTTGCAGGATAAGCTCACCGGCGACATTCGGCAGAGCTTGATCGTGCTGATGGGCGCCGTGGGGGCGGTGCTATTGGTGCTGTGCGTCAATCTGGCGAACCTGTCGCTGGCGCGCGCGGCCGGACGCGCGCGCGATTCGGCGATCCGCACGGCGCTCGGCGCCAGCCGCGGACAACTGGTGCGGCAATCGCTGATGGAGAGCGCCGTACTGAGCGCGATTGGCTGCGCGGGCGGAATTCTGCTGGCATATTTTGGAGTGCGATGGCTGGTGGCCGCGGCGCCGATCGACCTTCCGCGTCTGGCCGACGTTCACATGGACAGCCGCGTATTGCTGTTCGCGCTGGCAATTTCGCTGGCGACGGGGCTGATTTTCGGCATTCTTCCGGCGCTGCGCAGCGCGGCTTCGCGCAATCCATTTGAAACGCTGAAAGCGGGCAGCCGCACCAGCACCGAAGGACGCGGCGGGATCAACGTCCGCAACATTCTGGTGGGTCTGGAGGTGGGATTGAGCGCGGCGCTGCTGGTTACGGCGGGGCTGCTCATCGCCAGCTTCGTGCGGCTGACCACTATCGATAAGGGCTTCGACGCGGATCGCGTGCTGGCGGTAGATGTGAGGCTACCTGCGGCGAAGTATCCGAATCCCGAACGGCGGGCGGAGTTTTTCCAGCGTGTGCTCGACCAGGCACGGGCATTGCCGGGAGTGCAGGCCGCGTCGATCTCATCCTACCTGCCGCTGCAAGGCGAAAACTGGATCGATGTTGTGAAGACGGAGAACGACACGCGGCCGGAAGCGCAGCTTCCTACCACGAACATCCGATTTGTGAGCCCCGGATTCTTCCGGACATTGCATATTGCGATGCGCGCGGGACGCGATTTCGAGCCCGGCGACCGGAGCCGGATGGTGGCCGTGATTTCCGCGGCGCTGGCGCAGAAGCTGTGGCCGGGACTCGACCCGATCGGGCGCAAGCTGAACGACAACGGCAAGCTGCATGACGTGGTGGGCGTGGCCGCCGATGTGCGCAGCACCAGTTTGGACAAGGACCCGGTCAACATGCTCTACATTCCGTATTGGCAGAGGCCGCGGTTTTCGTCGTCGATTCTGGTGCGCACGGGGATGGACCCGGCGGGCATCGCGTCGGCGTTGCGCGCGGCGATTTGGAGCGTGGACTCGGAAGCTCCGGTTCCCGAGGAGCGCACGCTCGACCAGGTAATGTCCGAATCGGTGGCGCGGCGGCGCTTTCAGATGCTGTTGGTGCTGCTATTCGCGGCGGCGGCGCTGGCTCTGGCGGCATTCGGCACGTACGGCGTGGTGTCTTACGCGGTGACGCGGCGGCGCGCTGAAATGGGCATTCGCATGGCGCTGGGGGCGCAGCGGGGCGACGTGCTGCGCATGGTGCTGCGGCAGGGAATGACGCCGGTGTTCGCGGGATTGTGCGCGGGAGCGGTGGCCGCGCTGGGGATTGGCCAATATGTGGCCAGCATGCTGTTTCAAGTGAGCCCCCGCGATCCGGTGGCATTTGGAATTGCGACGGCTACGCTGCTGGCGGTTTCCGCGGCGGCCTGTTTGGTTCCGGCGCGGCGCGCGACGCGCGTCAACCCGACGGATGCGCTACGCTTCGAGTGACAGTGGCGCGGGCCCATGGCCTGCGATGCGTGCGCTACGCTTCGAGTGATGGGTTTCTATCGGGACGCCGACCAGATCTACCGGGTGCGGGAACTGGAAGACTTCCCCTGGCTGGTGCATGGATTTGGGACGCGGAACGCCGATATTCCGGGGCTGTTCGCCAATCTTGCCACGCTGAAACAGATACATTCCTCCACTTGCCTGCCCGCGGGCGGACGAGCGGGGCTTATCGGCGAGGGCGACGCGCTGCTGGAAGATGCGCCGGGCGCGGTTGTCGCCGTGAGGACTGCCGATTGCATTCCGATTCTGCTGGTGGACCAGCGGCTGCGCGCGGTGGCTGCGGTCCACGCGGGGTGGCGCGGGACGGCGGCCGGCATTGCGCGGCGCGCGGTGGAGGCTATGCGCGAACGGTTTGGCACGGATGCGGGCGATGTGCATGCGGCCATCGGGCCGGGAATCGGCGAGTGTTGCTTCGAGGTGGGGCCGGAGGTGGCGGCGGAATTCGGGCGCGGCGGCATAGGCAACGACATTGGTAACGACGTGGCAGCGCCGCCCGTTTTCCCAAGTTATAAGGCGGCCCAGGAGCTGAGCTATGGCGGGCCTGGGTTAAGCCTTGAGGCTTCCATCGCGGATCGGCGGCAAAAGGCCGAGCGCTCGGAGCGGCTCGGGACAGGGCAGGCCATGGGCCCACCCCACTATGCCGACAAGGTGCATATCGATCTGGCGGCTGAGAACCGGCGGCAGCTTCTCGAAGCGGGCGTAACGGACGAGCGAATCTACGCGTCGAATTTGTGCACCAAGTGTCTCTCCGGCGATTTTCATTCGTTTCGGCGCGACCGCGAAGCGGCGGGGCGATTGTTTTCGTTTGCGGGCATCCGGTAAGCGGTAAATTAAAAGTGAGGCGATTGAATGTTCACGTGGATTTGCCCGCAGTGCGGGCGCGAAGTTCCTCCCGCTTATACGGAGTGTCCCGACTGCGCCGCTAAAGCCGCGAGCGCAACAGCGCCGCCACCGGCGCCGCCACAGCAGCCCGCTTATCAACCACCTGCACAATCAGGCATGCCCACACAGGCAGGGATGCCTGGGCCACCGCAGCCTTACCCGCCTTACGCACCGCAGCCGCAATATCCGCAGTACCCGCAATATCCTCAGTATCCTCCGCCTCCTTATCAGCAACCGCAGCAGCCCGGTTATCAGCAGCCGCAGCAGCCCGCTTACCAGCAGCCGGTCTATCAACAACCGCCGTATCAGCAGCCGGTTTACCAGCAACCGCAATACCAGCCGCCTCCACCTCCTCTACCGCCGTCCGCGGCTCCGCCACCGCCTCCGCCACTGCCTGCACCACCGGAGCCGATGGCTGCGCCCGCTCCGCCGCCGGTACACTCGGCGCCCGGAATGTCGAGCTTGTTTGGCGCGCCGGAGCCGCCGCCGCAAGGGGGATTCGGCGGCCTTCCGACGTGGCTGCTCACCATCATCTGCACTGCGGGGTTTGTGGCGTTGGTAGCCGGCATATATTGGCTGGTGGGGTCTCACAGCAGCTCAACGGCGGTCGCCAACGTGGAGAGTCCGGCGGCGCGGCCGGGCGCTTCGACGAATCCGTGGCAGAAATTCATCGAGGTCTCCGGGCTGCGGTTGGTCGAGGATCCCAAGAGCAAGGGCAAGATCCTCGCGAAATTCTTGGTGACCAATCACTCGCCGGGCGATCTGACGGGGCTCGCGGGCAATGTCACCATCTGGGCGAGCACCAAGCGATCGGAAGAGGATGCGCAGGGCACGTTCTCATTCATTACCGACGTGCCGGCTTACGGGTCCAAAGAAGTCACGACCCCGTTGACGACCAAACTCAAGGTATATGAGCTGCCCGATTGGCAGAATGTGACCGCCGACCTGCAAATCACGGCTCCAAGCTCCGGAGGCTCCGGCGGGCTTCCGTGAGGCCGGGACTGATAGCGAGGGCGCGGGCGTAACTCTGGCGCGCGGCTTCATTTGGACCGAGGGACTGGAGCACGGCGCCGCGATGGTTGTAGTTCTGCGCGTCATGGGACGGGACGAATGGCGGGCCGCGCCGGTGAAAATGGCATAATCGTCAAGGTGAAAGCCCCAAGCAAGCGAGCCGCCAAAAGCGGCCAACGCCACGGCGAGCAGCGCCAGCCGCGACCGCACGATCTGATAAGAACTGCCGTGAAGCGTCCCAAAACCGCGGCCGAACGAAAGGCGCGTATCGCCGGGATTCTGCGCCGCCTGAACGAGATGTATCCGAACGCCACCTGCGCGTTAGTGCATCGCAATCCGTGGGAACTTCTCGTCGCCACGATTCTTTCCGCGCAGTGCACGGACAAGCGCGTGAACCTGGTGACGCCGGGCCTGTTCGCCAAGTATCCGACGCCGCGGGATTTCGCGGCGGTGAAGCCGGAGGTGCTGGCGGAGGATATCCGCAGCACCGGTTTTTTCAATAACAAAGCGAAGTCGATTGTGGGCGCGGCGAAGAAGGTGGTGGGCGATTTTGGCGGCAAGGTTCCGCGGACCATCGAGGAGATGCTCGCGATTCCCGGCGCGGCGCGGAAGACGGCGAATGTGGTGCTGGGGACGGCTTATGGGATCGCGTCGGGCGTGGTGGTGGATACGCATGTGCAGCGGATATCGGCGCGGCTGGACCTGACGAAAGAGACCGATCCGGTAACGATTGAGCGGGATTTGATGAAGATCATTCCGCGGGACCGGTGGATTCTGTTTTCGCATCAGTTGATTCTGCATGGGCGGGCGTTGTGCGTGGCGCGGGGGCCTAAGTGCGGGGAGTGTGGGCTGAATAGTTTGTGTTATGCGAAGGATAAGACGGCTTGAGAATCGCGAACCCCGCCCCCTTTATTTTCCGGAGAGCTTTTGGTAGAGGTCCAGATCTTGCTTGGCTTCGTCCGTCTTGCCTGCCTTGGCGGCTACCATGCCGCGCAACTCGAAGATCCTCGGAAGATAGAGCGGCATGAAAGTGCCCACGCCGGTGTGCGGCGGAACGGGAGTCAGTTTCAGCAGCGGCGCGGCGGCGTCGAAGTTACCGCTTTCGATATGGGTCCACGCGAGCAGAACTGGCAAACCTTCGTTGATGGCGACGCCGGTGGCGTCGTAGAGCCGCTGCAGCGGCGCGGCGGCGGCCTTCACTTTGCCATCGAGCAGCAATGCATAACCCAGCATTTGCTGCTTTACCATGTCTTGCGCCGGGTTGGGAAGGAAGCGGTCCGCGCGCGACGACCATTCTTCGGCGGAGGCGGAAGGCTGCGCGAGAAATCGAGAAATCGCCGCTGGCGCGCCTGTCGCGGCGGTGGCCAGTGACGCGGCCTTTTGCGCCAATTCCGCGGCGGCGGCGCGGTCCCCCCGCATCAGGCTCCAGACCGCCAACTCCGCATAGGCATGCGATGCGGCGGGTTGACCGGTGGGTTGATCGGCGGGCTGGCCGCGGAGCCCTGCGCCGCCGACTGCCTGGCCTGCGGCGGCGGGTTGACCGACAGGTTGACCGGTGGGCTGGCCGCGGAGACCTCCGCTGCCGACTGCCTGGCTTGCGGCGGCGGGTTGGCCGGTGCGCTGCGAGTCATGCTCCAACGCCCGCGCCAGCGTTTCCAGTTTCCCGTAGGCTTCCGTGCGGCGGCCGGTGAGCCACAACCATTGCAGCTCGCGGAACGGCACGCCCGGATCGTGAGCGGCGGTCCGCGCCTCGGTGAATTTCTTCTCCAAATCGTCGGCGCCCGCGATGTCGCCCGTCATCAGCCGGGCCATGGCGGCTTTGAACAGATCGCCGTCCGGTCCATTAGGGAGGACATTAGGGTCCCTCCGATTCGCCTGCAGATACAAGTCTTCGGCTTCGCGCGGATGGCCGCTGAGAAAATTGAGATCGCCTAGCGAATCGAGCGCGTTGGCGTCGTTGGGACGCAACTGCCGGTAGCGGCGGAGTGCGGCCAGGCCGCCGTCGAAATCGCCGGCATAGGTGGCGGCGTAACCAAGTTCGTTGAGCAGGTCGGCGCTTTCGGGTTCCTGTTCGAGCGCGCGGCGGTAGGCATCCTCAGCCTGCCGGTAATCGTGCCTGGTCATAGCGGTTTCGGCGAGGGTCTGCCAGGTCCGCGGATCCGCGGGTTCCAGCTTGGCCAGAGCGGCAAGCGCCTGCAGCCTGGATGCGGAATCGCCGCTTAGCCCGCCAGCCTCGACGGCGATGCGCGCGCGTTCGATGGGCGCGATGGCATCGCCACGCGCGCGGGCGCGGTCCAGTTCGGCGATGGCGGCCGCGCGGTCGCCGCGTTGCGCGTCGAGTTGGGCGAGCATGCGATAGGGCGGGCCGAAGTTGGGGTCTGCCGCGACGGCGCGGTCCAGGCTCGCGGCGGTATCGGAGGCATTGTGAGATTCTATCGCCTCCACATATGCTTTCAGGCACTCCAGGTTATGGGTGGAGTACGGCGTGAGGCGAGTGGCGAACTGGCGCGCGATCTCGGTGGCGGCGCCCATTACGTCATCGGCGCCGGTGGAGACCGCGATCGCTTTCGCCATTCTGCCGGTGTGCGCGTCTTCGATGGTAAAGCGGGCGTAAAGGCGGCCGGCGCGTACCGAATAATCTCCATAGCCCAAGCGGTTGGCGCCGGCGGCAAGAGCGTCCGGGCGTTCGGCGGATATGCCCGGCGCGGAAATCGGCCGGACGCCCAGAGTGCGGTCGAAGGCGTGCAATTCGCCCGTCGAAATGACGGAGATGCCGGGCGCGCCCGACAACTCCGCGGAGATAATCTCCGCCAAGGCGCGGCCTATCCAATCGGCGGTGGAGCTGGCGCTCAGGTTTTCAAAGCGTAGAATGGCGAACCGCTGCGGCTCCAGCCTGGCGGCGCTTTTTGGGGCGATCCGCGAGCAGCCAGCGGCGCCGAGAAGCAAGGCAATAACGAGTAAGACAGGCCTCCAGACCTGTCTGGTTGCAGGAACGGCGAAGGAGTGCAGGTAACCCCAAGAGGACAGGCCGGGAGGCCTGTCCCGGCCGCAGGTTAACAACCGGTTAACAACCTGCCCCACAAAATCTTCCTGCACTACAAGGTCTACAGTACACGCGGCTCCAGCTTCAGCAGCTCCTTAAACTCGGGCAAATTGCGCAGCGGATTGAACTCCGGCGCTTCGGTCGCTTTCTCCTTATCTTTCAAACCCTCTTCGAAGGCCTTGCGGAGATATTGCAGCGATAACTCGTTGCGGCCCGACTTGGCGTACATCTTGGCCAGGTAGAAATGGAATTTGGCCCGGTCTTCGATATTGCGCTCCTGCATCATGACGCCGAAGCTGCCGTGGCGCTCAAACACTTCCGGGTCGAGCCGCACCGCCGTCTGGAAGGCGGCCTGCGCGCGCTCGTAGTTCTTGCGCGAAAACCAGGAGGAGCCTAGATTCACGTAGACGGCCGCGGATTTGTAATCGTCCGGCGCCAGCGCCAGCGCGCGCGTGAACCAGGTCGTGGCGCGGCGGTAGTTTCTCTTGGTGTAATAAATGGCGCCGATATTGTTGATGGCTTCTTCGTAATCGGGCTTCAGCTTGACCGCCAGCTGATACTCTTTCAGCGCCTGGTCGAGCTGCAGCAGTTGGTGATACGCGATGCCTTCCTTGTTGTGAAGCACCGGATCTTTGGGCGAGCCTTCGCGGAACGTGTCGATCGCTTCGCGGTACATCTTGCGCGCCAGGAAAATATCGCCGCGCTCTTCGGACGAAAGCGGCCGCCGCTCCGCCGCTTGAGCCGGATTCGGAGTGGAAGTTCTGGTCCCGTCCACCAGCGCGCTCCCCGTTTGTGCGAACGCGTATGTGGAACCGAGGCCTGCCACAAGCATCATGGCGAAAGGTTGTAAACCCATGGGCCCCCCTTATGGGTTCTATTTAAACACACCCAGGATGCGGTGTAAAAGGCTCTTCTTGGGCGGCTTGTCCGCGTCCTTGTCCGATTTCTTTTGAGCGGCTGGCGTATCGGGTGGAATCTGCCGCGCGGCGCGGCGGGCCACCGCGCTCGAATCGAGCTGGGCGCCGGTAGCGCGCGGCGGCGCGTCGGGCTGGGAAGCCGCATGCACGGGCGCAGGCTGTTCGGTATCCCATCCGGCGATATTGGTGATGCCCTGGCGCCCGCCGTGGAGCGGGCAAAGGCCCACCGGCTGAGTCCCGGCGATATAAACCTCCGAGCGCACTTTGGGGCACGCGGGCGTGGCCGGCATGCCGGAGAGCGGGTCGATATCGATGGTCACGATGCCGTCGGGAGCCACGAACGGCTTGGTGTCGCCGTACTCGCGGAAATTGAGGGCGCGCTTCATGAACTCGGCCCAGATGGGCGCGGCCGAGTGAGCGCCTTCGAGGTCGAGCTCGCGATTGTCGTCGAAGCCCACCCAGACCACGCAGAGCAGCTCCGAAGTATATCCGGCGAACCAGCCGTCGTGCGACGTCCCGGTCTTGCCGGCGGCGGGAACGTTGAATTTGTAGCGCGCGCGGACGCCGGCGGCGGTGCCGGTGCGCAGCACTTCCTCCATCAGGCTGGTCATCAGGTAGGCCACGCGCGGGTCGAGCGCCGGCCTGGTTTCGGGCTTATCCTTGTAGATTGTTTTGCCGGCCTGCGAGCGTACCAGCGAAATGAAACTGGGCTTCACGTACGTGCCGCCGTTGGCGAATATGGTATACGCCCCGGCGGCTTCGAGCGGCGTAATTTCGTACGCTCCGAGCGCGACGGAGGGCGTCGGCTGAATCTTGTAGTTCATGCCGGCGCGGTTGGCCATCGCGACCACGTTGTCGTAACCTACCATCTCGGCCACTTTCACCGTGGCTACGTTGAGTGAGTGAGCCAGCGCGTCGCGCAGCGTCACATCGCCGTAGAACTTCTTTTCGAAATTGCTGGGCTGGTAGGGTTTTTCGTCGAACCAGAAGGTGGTGGGGCTGTCGTCCACCATTGTGCTGGGCGTGAGGATGCGCGATCCGCCTTCCACGCCCGTATCCATGGCGGTGGCGTAGACGAACGGCTTGAAGATGGACCCCGGCTGGCGCTTCGCCAGAATGTGGTCGAGCTGGCTCATGCCGTAATTGCGGCCGCCGGCGAGTGCGCGGACCGCGCCGGTATGCGGGTCGATAGCCACCAGCGCCACCTGCGGCTCAGGCGGAATCTGCCCCTTGAAGCGGCGCTGCTTCTTGATCTGCTCGTCCACGCTCGCCATGCCGAGGCGGATAGCTTCGGCGGCGGCGCGTTGCAGGCGCATATCGAGCGTGGTGTAGACGCGGAAGGCGTTGGATTGAAAATCCGCATCCTGAAACTTGGATTGCAGCGCATCGTCCACCAGGTCGACGAAGTAGGGCGCTTCCACCGATTGCGCCGTGCCCTGCGCCACCGCGACCGGCGCTGCACTGGCCAGCGCGTAATCCCGGTCGCCAATGTAATTATTCGCCCGCATCAGGCCGAGCACGATGTTGCGGCGATCCTTGAGGCGTTCCGGGTGCTTGTAGGGCTGATAGTAGGACGGCCGCTGAATCATGCCCGCCAGCGACGCGGCTTCGGGCAGGTTGATCTGGCTGAGGTCCTTCCCAAAGTAGGCTTCGGAGGCTTCGCCAAAGCCGCGGATGCTATAGGCGCCGCGCCAGCCGAGCGGAACGTCGTTGGCGTAATCCTCGAAGATTTCCTCCTTGGAGAGGCTCTGCTCGATTTGCACCGTGATGATCATTTCGGCCAGCTTGCGGGTCCACCGCTTTTCCTGGTCGAGCCAGAACATGCGCGCAAGCTGCTGGCTGAGAGTGGAGGCGCCCTGGTCTTTGCGGCCCTCGCGGAGATCGGTGTAAGCCGCCTTGACGATGCGAATGGGGTCGAAGCCGTTGTGGTTGAAAAAGCGCTTGTCTTCGATGGAAGTCACCGCCTGCACCAGGACCGGCGGGATATCGTGGAACTTCACCATGCGGCGCTTCTCGCGGCTGGCGCCGGAAACGTTGGTGATGAGCTGCGGCTCCAGTTGATATTCGGGACGCGCGGTGTTGTCCTGCAGGGAGACGATTTGCGAGATCTTTCCGGCGGCAAACTTGATGACGCCGGCTTCCTGGTCGAAGTAGGAATCCGGGCCGGGAAAGATTTCGATGGAATTCGGGTGGGTCTGATAGTAGCCGGTACGATTGGCGTGCGATTCGGTGTAGCCGCTGCGGCGGAGCTGGGCGGCGATATCCGCCGGCGAGAGCGCATCGCCAAGGGCTACGGATTCCGGCGCGCCGTAGATCTTGGCGGTATTGGCGAAGGGAACGTGCAGCTTTTCGGCGACGACGTGGGAGTATTGGTCGTAATAATACGCAAAGGCGCCGACGGCCGCAATGGTGAAGAGGGCCGCGGCGATCACCAGGAAGCGGCCAACCGGCCCCAGGCAGAAGCGCGCCAGCCCCGAATTCGCCGGGATCCGGACTTTCATTTCTCTTTTTTGCACTAAACTCGATTGTCTCATGAAGTGAGGCGCCGCTTCCCGCTGCCAATAGCTAACGCCGAATTCGCCCGACAGGCCAGCAGGCCTGTCCCACATTAGCTAAAAGTGCAGTTCCACCGTGTAGCCCGGTAAATCCACTTTCACCACGTAGCGAACGACGATGCGCACTTCCGCTCCGGTTCGGATAATTTGCACGTTGGACGCCGTCACGGGGAGACTCAAACTACGGGCTTTAGCCAATACCATGCCAAGCAGGGCAAAGCCGGGGCGATCCCGCGTTTCCACGTTGTGTGTAAGGTTCGACACAAACCGGTGGAACCGGAAGCTGCGAACATAGACTGGGGTAAGAACCGCCGCGAAGAGCCCGAGAGCCGCCAGGACCAGGATTCCGGCGGCCATGCGCCATCTGGGGACGCGGTTCACTCGTCGTCGCGAGCCTGTTTGCTGGCGGCGTAAAGCTCTTCCCACATATCGCCGGAATGGCTGGTCCATTCCGGATTCTCCAGACCCGAGGTCTGGAACTCTTCCTGCTTCAAGGTGCCGTGGCCGTAGGGACAGATATATTCGGTGCGCGGGCGGCCCATCTGCAGCATGAAGCCGCGCGAACCGGTCTCCACCGGCATGCGCAGGCGGCGCAGGCAGACGCGGCAGCGGAACCGCTGATCGTGCACGATCAGGTAGAGCATTCCCGCTCCAAACAGGAACCACACCATGAACGCAAGGTTGATCGCCAGATACTCGCCGGCATGGGAGAGCGGAGCAAGCACGCTCAGCTTTTCGTCGTCATCCGGGGGCTTCGCTACATCGCCATCCTTCACGTCTTTCCCGGAAGGCAGCGCGATTTCCACTTGGATCTCTGTATTGGGCTCCGCGGCATTGCCGGCTTTTCCCCGGCCGGCCGCCGCACCGGCGTTTCCTTCCGCAATCCTGGGGTCATCCGGGTAACTCTTCGAAGCGGGGGCGCTCTGTGAATCTGCCGCCCTCCGGCTTGGCTCGGTCGCGGACGGGTCGGCATCGTGCGGCGCCAGCGGATTCAGCAACGCCAGCGAGCCGTAGAGGATGCCGGCCACAACGATCAGCTTGGCCGCAAAATAGGCCCAGTAGCGCATACCCTTTAGACTCACCTTCCTGCTAATTAGTTTCTAAGGCGGGGAGGCCGAGCGCAAGGGGGTGGGCGTAGAGGTCGAGGCTGGGGCTTTGACGCAGAGACGCTGAGACACAGAGATCGGCGCGGAGAAGCATTTACATTTAAGAGTCTTCTCTGCGCCTCAGCGTCTCAGCGTCGAAAAAATCTCCCCCCTACTCCCGGAACAGATTCCGCAGGATGAACAGCACGTTCGCCGGGCGCTCGGCCATGCGGCGCATGTAGTAGGGATACCACGCCTTGCCGAAGGGCACGTAGAGGCGCAGGCGGTAACCTTCGGCGATCAGCCGGCGCTGCAGATCGCGGCGGATGCCATAGAGCATCTGGAACTCGAACCGGTCGCGCGGCGTGTTCTTCGATGCGGCGTAGGCTTTCGTTGCTTCGATCATCTTCTCGTCGTGGGTGGCGATGGCGGGGTAAGTTCCGCGGTCGAGCAGCAGCTTCATCAGCTCGATGTAATTGCGGTCCACATCCTTCTTGCTGGGAAAGGCCGCGGCGGCGGGTTCCATGTACGCGCCCTTACAAAGCCGCACGCGGATTTCCAGAGCGCAGAGGTTTTCCACATCAGCCTGGCTTCGGTACAGGTAAGCCTGGATCACGGCGCCCACCGAACCGTGCCTGGCGTGAAGATCGGTCACCAGGCCGATGGTCCGGTCCGTGTAGGCGCTCGATTCCATGTCCACGCGCACGAAACTGCCGAATTGGGCGGCGCGTTCCGCCAGCCGCTCGACGTTGGCGCGGCATTCCTCCTCGGAAAGATCGAGCCCGAACTGGGAGAGCTTGAGCGAGACGTTGCCCTGGATGCCACTCGCGTGGATGGCTTCAAGCGTACGCAGATAGACATCGCGCGCTTCGGCGGCTTCATCGAGCGAGGTTACGCTCTCACCCAGATGATCGAGCGTGACAGCGATACCTTCAGTATTGAGACTGCGGCTCAGAGCCAGTGCCAGATCGAGGGTTTCGCCGGCGACGAACCGCGTGGCCAGGCGGCGGGCGGTAGTGGATGTTTCCATCCATTGCCTTAACTGCTTCTGCCGCGAGAGAAACAGCAAGAGGGCGCGCACCATCTCAGGCTAACATCGGCTAACACCAATGTCTGTTAGACTGATCGCATTGAGGGTCAATTCTACAATTGCGATCAAGCCGGGCGAGCTCAGGTGCCCGCGCTGCATGAGCAGGGATGTGGCGCCATCCATGCCCCGCGGTCTCTGGGACGACATTATGCTTGGCGCCGGCCGGATTCCGCGGCACTGCCGCTATTGCGGAAGAAGGTTCCACGCTAAGATCGTAGCTATTCAGAGAGACGTTGCGCTACGGGATGAAGAAGTAAAGGCCCGTTCCGGCGACTTCAATGAAACAGGCTTTTGATTGGCGCGATCAAAAAAACGAGGCGGCGAGCCAGATTGGCCAGCCGCCACGGTCGAGCTGCGTCTCTGTGGATTAGAACGGGAAGCGTGCAGGCGGTTGCGCGCCTGTCGCCGTACCGGCCTCCCGGCCAGCCGCTAGGACAGACCATCGCATCTCGTGGTCTGTTCATGTTTCGCTAAAGTCCGGCGGGCCTGACAGACGACAAAAAACGATCGTCTGTCCCACCGAACCTCTGCCTTTTACCGGAATGTAGAAGCTCCGGGGGCTGAACTAGAACGTCAGGCGCGCGGCGACCTGCAGGCGGCGTGCCTGCGTGCCATCGGGGAAACCGCCATCGCCCGATCCAACGCCAAAGGCCGTCGGGGTATAAGTAAGCACGCCCTTCGTCTCGGTAAACTCCTGTGTCGTCAAGCTGGTAGGCGACCAGTTGTTGGCAATGTTAAACGCCTCGAAGCTAAGACCAAGCTTCATGCCCTCGCGGGGCAGCGGAATTACCTTGGTCAGGCGGAAATTCTCCTGTTCCACCCACGGCGTGTAGAGACTATTCACCGGCAGGAAGGGTACGCGGAAGTTCCCGTTAAACCCGTCCAGAGCGTCGGCGGAATATAACATGCCAGCGACCGGCGTGTCGTTGAGATGGATCGTCGGGCTTCCAGTCGGACGGCCGCTCTGGATCGTCGTAATGCTGGATAGCTGCCAGTTGTTCACTACGTATTTGGCGAATGCGCTGTTGGAATGGACGATGGTTGGCGCCCACATAAACGTGTAGACAAACCTTTGCCGCTGATCGAGAGCGCCGCTGCCTTTATCGAAGGCATATTGTCCGTTGTAGGTCCAAAGAGAGTCGCTGAATCCGAAGATCGCGTTGGTGGCAGCGCCCTGCCCGTCGTCGATTTCGTGGGACCAGGTGTACGATGCCGACGACTGGAATCCATGGGAAAACCTCTTGTCAAAACTAACGCTGAGCGCGTCGTACCAACTGCTGACGCCGTTGGTTTCCTCATAGATGGCGCCGAAATTGGGGTTCGGCCGGGCGCCCGTGTAAACGCCAGTCGTGTAGGCGGTTGGATAGTTGGAGGGCGCGCCGGAAATGGCGTAGGTGAACGGCGCACCGAGGGCCGGAGCGTTGATATCCTCCGTACCCAGCAGATTGACTCCGCGGCTGAAGATTCCGGAAACGGTAAGCGCCATGTCCTTCGAGAGTTGCCGCTCGACCGCTACGGTGGCCTGTTCGGAATACGGCGTCTTCAGGTTCGGAGCCAGGACATCGAGGGTGGAAGCGCCGCCGGCGATCGAGGTCAGAGGCGCCGCGAGGGCATTGGGGAATACCGGTCCCTGCGCAATCAGCGCCGCGTTGCTCAAACTGTCCGAAATCTGATAGATTCCGTTGCCGGTGTAAACGTCGTCAAGCATGCCGCCGACGACGCGCGCAAAGAACGTGCCGGCGCCGGCGCGGATTACGGTCTTGTCGTTGAGCCGGTAGGCCAATCCGATGCGGGGCATCAGATTCACGGCGCCGGTATGAAGCGTCGCTCCGGTCAACGGGTACAACGGATTGACGGTTGGCGGCGGCGGCATGAACGTATGCTCGTACCGCGCGCCCAGAGTTATCGTGAGGCGATCGGAAGCCTTCCACTGATCCTGGAGATAAAATCCGATGTCCTTGATGGAATAATCCACCAGGGGATTGCCGAATGTCTGGGTGAACCCCGAGTAGTCCCTGGCGCCGGTGGTGTTACCGGTGTAGTCCTGGGCGAACGAAGTCACGGTCGGATAGGTATAAGACCCATACCGGTTGCTGAGATAGTTGACGTTGTCATTGACATGCTCGAAGGTCATCCCGAACTTGATCGTGTGCTTTTCCTTGACCCAGCTTACGTCGTCGGCGACCTCGTGGCGGACTTCGAGAGGCTCCACGCGCGGAAGGTAGGTTGCGGGTCCAAGCTGGACGCCGGCCACAGACACATCCAGATAGCCAAGGCCGCCGCCCAGCTCCGCCTGATCGAAGCCGTCCGCCTGGCGGTCGGTATCGAGGCCATAGCGGAATGAGTTGACCAGACTGTTGCTGATCACCGAGGTCCAGGTTGCCTTCCCGTTGCGCACGGAGACGCTGTCGTCGCCGTTGCCCGTGATCCCCGCGCCAGTGGTGGAAGAAAGACCGGTCTGGATACCGTTCGGCGACTTCCAGCGCAGGAAATTGAAACTGGCGCTGAACGTGTTGCGGTCGTTGGCGTGATAGTCCATCCTGCCGAAGTACAGGTCATTGTCCGCGGTACGCGGAATCTGCCCATAAAAGCGCGGCAGCAGCGGGTTAATTGCGGCGCACTGAGCGGCCGTCGCGGGCGCAGCGCAGGTCAGCCAGGCTGCCCCGGCAGCGGTGGTGGTGGGGGCGAGGAAGCCGGCCTTTACCTGGCTATCCACAAAGGGGAAATTCCGGCGCGTGATGTCCGTGCTCAGGAAGAAGAACAGCTTGTTCTTGACGATCGCCCCTCCTACCGTTCCGCCGGTCTGAATGCGGTGTTCGGTGGGGTTAAAGGCGGAATAAGGATCGTGGGCGTCGAAGCCGGTGCTGCGCAGAAAGTAGAACGCGCTTCCGTGAACGGTGTTCGAGCCGCTCTTTGTAACCGTGTTGACTACGCCGCCCATGGCCCGGCCGTATTCGGCCGAGAAATTCGCCGATACCACCTCAAACTCCTGGACCGCGTCGGCGGAAACCTGCGACTGGATGCGGGTTCGTCCGGCGTTCTCGTCATAGAACTGCTCGGTGTTGTCGTTGCCATCCAGCAGAAACGAGTTATTGCCGGCTACGCCGCGGAATGTCAGCAAGCCGAAGGTGGCGTCATTAGTCACACCGGGCGTATTCAGCACGAAAGAGTCGACGCGGCGGCCGTTGATCGGCAGCTCCATGATCTCGCGCGTGCCGACTACCTGGGAAACGTCGCTCTTAGTGCCGTCGAGCAGCGGCGCACTGCCCGAGACTTCCACCTGAGTGGTGGCAGTGCCCACTTGCAGCTTAATGTTGAGATCGAGGTTCTGGCCGACCTGCAAATCGATGTCCTTAACATCGTACGGCGAAAATCCCGTGGCCGTGACATTCACCTGATAGCCCGGTCCGGGGATCAGCGACGGAGCGGTGAACACACCCGAGCCATTAGACGCGATGGAGCGGATCTGACCTTGACTCGCGCTCGAAATCACCACTTTGGCATTCGGAACCGCGGCGCCAGAAGGGTCATGCACGATTCCCGAAATCCCGGCCACGCCGCCCGCCGCTTGCGCAAACACGGACACTGGTAGAAACAGCAATAGCGTTGTAATCGATTTCCAATTCATAAAAGACTCCCTGAGCGAAATACAGAATAACAAGCCGCCAGTTACGACGTGATGACTTTATGGCGGCTTTGCGAGTTTCCCGATGATGCCAGTATACACCCAAACTGCCTTAATTAGTTTACGAAAATTGCACTTGTGACATCGTGGTTATATAAGTACTAGTTCCCCGATTGCGAGATTCGGCGCTATGGTGAAACCGCTTGCTAACGCGTGCGGCTCTGATCGGAGCCACGACCATGAGGGAGTGGTTGCTATCGTGAAACCGCTTGCTTACGCGCGCGGCTCCGATCCGGTTTCCGGCAAGGGGGCACAAAATCACGCGGCCGCGGTTCTAATGCATGCCAACGGCCCCGTGTACGGAATCGATCAGCTTGGCGGGATCGTACCCGGCGCCGTCCTTGAAAACCAGCTTGATCTTGCGAATATCGGCGATGCGGGCGGCCGGATTGCCGTCGATCACCACCAGATCCGCGGCTTTTCCAGCGGCAATGGTCCCGAAATGGTCGATCTCTCCAAGCAGCTTGGCGCCGTTCGAAGTCGCGATTTGAATCGCCTGTAGGGGCGTGAATCCGCCTTCCACCAGCAGCTCGAGGTTGCGTTGATCGCCAAATCCGGCCATGGCGCCGCCGTTGCCGGTGGGGTCGCACCCGAAGACCAGCAGGCCGCCGGCCTTCACGAAGGCGCGCTCGAACTCCAGCTCCTTGCGCATTTGGACGATGGAGGCCGAGTCTTCGCCGCCGCGCGCGCGGGCCCTCGCGCTGAGATAACTGACGGCCGCATCGGGCGAGACGACATCGAGAAAACGCGGCTCAAGCGGCGGGCGGCTGCCATCGAAAGCCTCAAAAACGGAGAGGGTTGAGGTGACAGCCACGCGATGCTTCACCAGGTCGGCGATCATGTCGCGCAGAGGCGGGCTGGCGATATCCAGGCGGCCCATTTCGGCGCGCGTGACGCCTTGCGGCGGGCACTGATCGGTCTGCTTGCCGGGATGAAATTCGGTATCGACCAGCAGGCCATGCTCCAGATTGTCGATGCCGATGGCGGCGGCTTCGCGGAAGCCGATGGAGCAGAGGTGGCCGGTGACTTTGATGCCCAATTTGTGGGCTTCGTCCACGGCGGCCTGCAGCTCGGCGTGCGTGATATCCATGTAGGCTTTGAACGACGTGACGCCTTCGGCGGCCCAATAATCCACGGTGCGGACGGCGTCCTCGGGACCGGCGAGCTCATGCATCTGCGCGCCGAAGCTGCCCTGGCCTTCGAGGTAAGGGCCGGTGATGAACATGCGCGGTCCGGGCATGCGGCCGGAATCGATGAGGCGCTTGACATTGAGGTCGGCATAGGGTTCCAGGCTGCCGCCGGTGCGCGCGGTGGTGATGCCGCTGGCGAGATAGAGGCGCGGAAAGCTGAACGCCATCTCGTTATACATGGGGATGCCGCCGCCGGAGGGATAGAAGAGGTGCTCATGCATGCCCACCATGCCGGGGATGACGGTGGAACCGGTGAGGTCGAGCGTTTGCGCGCCGGAAGGAACGGCGACGCCGGCGGCGGAGCCCACGGCCGCGATCTTGCCGTGGTCGATAACGACGGTCTGGTTCTCGGCGGGCGCAGCACCTGTGCCGTCGATGATGCGGACGTGCGTGAGCGCGACGACCGGCGCGCCGACGGCGATGAAGGGCTGGGTGCCGGGAGTGAAGCGGTTCTGGGCCGTGGCGGCGGCTGTGAGGATGCCGGCCGCGAGGATAAGGCGGGCGATGAGGGGTTTCACAGAGTTCAATTATACGGGGTGCTGCTGGTTGTGGGGCGGGCAGTTGTTGGTTGCAGATTGGTTTAGCGTGGATTGAAAATCAGATGGAAAGCGGCGTCAATTGCTTCCATAGGAGTTGGGAAGCCATCGGAGGGGGATGGCCGGGTTTCGGAGCGATTGCGGGGCGGCGGGGCTGGCTAGAAGCTGTGAAACATATCGCGTTCACACGAGCGACAGACGATCCCTTCGGGAGCGTCTCTTGCGGCAGAAACCTCGGTTTTTTGCCACCGCGCAGAAGTGTATTTCCGTGCAAGGCAAAGATTCCGCGCTGTTTCGGTATACACTTGGCCGGTCCGCGAGGTTTCTGGAGAGTGTGAACGCTGCACGCATGTGCCCAGAGGGCGCCCAGTGCGCCACTACTTTGTGACCACCAGAAGAAAGCCGTCGCTTGGGCCGCCGCTGTATGCGCCCTGCGATGCCTTGCTCGACGTCGGGAGCTCGCCCCCAGTCCAGCCTGCCGCATAGGCCGTGAAGTTCGAATCGACTGCGATCGCCAGGCCGGTATTCACCGTGGCCCCTCCGAAGTATGTTGAGTACTGCAAAGCCGCCCGCCCCGCCACGTGGGGCTGCAGCTTCGTCAGAAAGATGTCGATTCCCTGTCCCCACGCCGGTTGCGGCGCGTTTTGGGTGATCGGAAAATCCGGCGAAAGCGTATATCCCGTGAGGTAAATAAACCCAGCCGAATCCACCGCCACGGCATACGCCACGTCGCCGTCCGATCCGCCGAAGAATGTCGAATAATTCAGGAACGTGGTCGGAGTGAGCGCGTTCACCACGGCCACGAAAGCGTCTCCGCCGCCGCCGTAGGAGCGCTGCGCCGCATCCGCCGTTACCGGAAAATCGAGGGAGAGCGTGTAGCCCGTCACCACCAGGTTGCCCGCGTTATCGAGAGTCATCCCACGCACCATGTCGTTCGCCGAACCGCCCAGGTAAGTGGAGTAGACCAGTGAAGCCACACCCGTCTGCGTAGTATCGAACAGCGCGATGGCCACGTCGTACCCGCCCGAATTATTGGGGTTATATGAGAATCCCTGCAGCGGAAACAGTAAGCCGTCAGTCGAGATTCCCACGTAAACCTGGCCGTTCGGCAGGAGTACCATGGCTCGCCCATCGTCGTCGTTCTCGCCGCCCAGGTAAGTGGAGTATAGCGGCGCCGTCGAGTTGTTTTCACTGATTTCCGCCAGGAACGCATCCGAGGGCCCGTACAGCACGGTCGCATAGCCGCTGGCCGTCACCGGGAAATCGCTCGACGCCGTTGTGCCCGCTACGTAGATGTTCCCGCTGCTGTCCACGGCGATGGCGTTGCCTGAATTGGCTCCGGTCTGCCCGCCAAGGAAAGTGGAATATATCAGCGCCACGCCGCCATATTGCGAGGGGTCGATTACCGCAATGAATGCTTCCGTGACCACGTCCGGTCCCAGGGTCTGGAGCGAATTGCCCGCCATCGGAAAATCCGTCGAGGTGGTGGTTCCGGTCATGTACGCCACGCCGTTCGCGTCCACTGCCACCGCCAGCGGGATATCGATGCTGCTGCCGCCCAGGTAGCTGAAGTAGATGAGTTGATCTCCGCCGGCTTGCGTGGTGTCCACGATCGCCAGGAAAATGTCGACCAGCCCGAAGTTGTCGTTATCATAGGCGCCGTTGATCGCCGGGATATCCTGCGTTGCGGTTTGGCCCACCATGTACAGATGCCCGTTGGAAGCGAGTTGCACCGCGTTGATCTGGTCTTGTCCCGTCCCGCCCAGATAGGTGGAATAAGCCAGAATCGGGTCGATCACCAGCTTGCGGCGCCGGTCGTAGCCATCCACTTTCAGCCCCACGGTATTGCCGGCAAGCAGCACATAGCGTCCGCCGATTTCGCGGCGTCCACCGGCGCCGTCCTGATAAGTCATTTCCTGATAAATCAGTGGCCGCTTCTGCGTCAGGCGCCCGCTCGGACTTTCCAGAACCAGGTCGCCTTCGCGCGTCACGCGCAGCCGGCCCGCCCCGCTGAAACGCATGCGGATCGCGCCCGGGTCGGCGCCTGGCGCCAGCAGGAAGTCGTATTCCAATTGGTTGTGGCTGCCGTAATAAATCACGTCGACGCCCGGATACGCCTGCCGGTACTCCACACGCGCGAAGTCCGGCACGTCCGTGTGCCAGTTCGCGCGCGCGCCGATCATGTAATTCGTGCGGACCTTCAATGCGTCCAAGCCCTCAATGACCGGCTGGGGGTTGCCATTCACCAGAGAAATATCGATAGCCTGCGACCGGCCGAACCGCAACGACGGACCTTGCCTGGTGAACCACAGATCGTACCCGCCGCCACGGGCCGCATACCGCACCGACGGACCCCATTGGCCGCGATTCGCTTCAAAGCGCAGCGGCAACCGGGAGAGGGCCGCTTGCCCGCGCGCCAAGCCTGCGTCCGGCGGAGCCGCGGCCAAGCCGGAAACGGCGCCGGAAACGGCGTAAGCAAACACTGCAAATAAAGACACACTTCGCATAGGAAAGCTCTATTAGAACACGCGTTCAGGCCCGGAAATACCGGGCCTGCCCTTCACAGGCGAATCCATCCGGCTACACTGAAGAGAGCGCTCGCCGGCCTCGTCCGGATCCGCCTCCCGGGCGAGAAGAAACGCGATGAAAACCTGCGTTTCCAGCGCTTCATGAAATCGCATGATCATTCCGACCGTATCCTGAGGCGCATCGCCGAAGAAATCGAAGAACAAATCGATTGCACGGCATGTGCCAACTGCTGGCGGGCGACGAGCTTGGCGACGATTGGCGGTCGACCCCGGCTAGAAAACCCGATGGCAATGTATCGATGTTCGTCGCCGGAGGGGCCGGGGGCTGCGGCGCCGAGAAAATTACCGGGTACGGCGGGCTCGCAGGGCCGGCCTCCCACTCCATCAATCAGTCCGGCGAGATTCACTTCCGCGGCCATCGGCGCGATACGGGCAGTTGACGTGCAGCCCGATAATCCACGTGGCTCGACAAATCCGGGAAAGGAGATTCATCAACCGGGATCGGGCGCCACCGTGACTCGCATAGATCGCGTTGGCCGCTCCAGTGGGAGACCGGCGCTACCGCAGCGTCAGCTTCGCCCACTGCCAGGCGGTGACGGTATCCGGTTGCGCCTTGTCGCCGACGTCCACGCGAACCATGTATTTCCCCGCGTCGAGACCCTTCGGAACCTCCAGCGATCCGCGCGCGAAGAGACTCGCCGTGTTCTTAGCATCGGTCTCGACGGGCATCGCCGCGCTCTCCCACACCTGTACCCCGTCCCGGAAGAGGCGGGTCCGCATCTCCAGTTGTTCGGTTCTGAGCTTGGGCCCGCCCGATGCAATCTCGAACGCGAACCGGGCGCTCTGGCCCGCCGAGTAAACGCTCGGTCCGGATGCCAGCGCCAGGTGATCGTCAATCCCAAGAGCGTGCTGGAAAACGATGCCGGATAATTGCAAGCCGCTCCCCTTCGGCTGGGGGATGGACACAAAGCCTCCGCCCGCGCCGGTTTTGCCGGTGGCTTGGTCCTGGCATGGTGCGCGAACCTGGTACGGTCCCGGTTTCGGCGCCGGCAACAGCGTCGTATAGATCAGGCCGTACTTCTGAGCCCGCTGGTAGCCCTCTTCGTCCAGGTCGATACGGCGTATCTGGTCGATCCCTCCCTCAAGCGTCCCGCCCGCGGCGTCGAAGGCTTGGAGCATCAGGCGCAGGACGCCCGTACGGTGAATCGGCGGGCCTTCGAAAACCATGTCCTTGCCCTCGATGTAGAGCGTGGCGCGGATGAAGTAGTCGTTTTTCTCTCTCAGGTAACTCGTCTCCACTTGAAGGTCGATACCGGACGTCCGGACCGGAGACTCGAGCGGCTGCGACAGTTGCAGCTCCGGAAGCGCCGCGGCGCCTTCCTTGTCGCCGACCCCGAAAAAGCCGGCGTGGGAGCGGACCTTGAGGCCGGGCCGGAGCACCTCCACCTTCAGCCGGTGGAAGTCGGGCGAGCCCTTGCCGTCCGGATGCATGGCCTCTGCCGGAGGTTGGAATGCAAGCAGGTAATAGCCGCGCTGGTCCGCCATCACGCGCTCCAGCCCCGCGTCGATCCGGTTCGATTCGGTGACCATGAATCCGCCGGTCTGGCTGGAGATGAACATCCCGCCCCATTGATTGTCCCGGTATTCCGCCCGCCGGCCCTCAGTCATGTTCCGCGTCCAATCGCCCTGCCCGGGTGGCGGGCCGCTGGGTCCCGGGTCCAAACGATCGGACGCCCCAGCGCGCAATGAGGCCAGCCCGCGGGTGTCGATGGCGTACAGCACTACGCCCGCGCGCACCGATTCGTCCACCACCCGGCGCATGCTCGCATAGATCGGGCCGAGAAAAGCGCCGGTACCGATCTCCGTGCTCCCGTCGATGGGGTCCTTCTCGTCCTAACTGGTAAGCCGTAGCGCGTCCGAGATAAAGATGACGGACTTTCTGCCCGGCAGATCGGCCATGCCTCGCACCACTTGCAGCAGCGCAGCCGTGGTAGCCAGCGTCGCGCGCTCGGTGGAGTCGATCTTGTCCAATTGAGCCAGGTCCAATGACAAGAACCCTGCCAGGGTCGGCTGGCCAATTTGCTGGTACGCCGAGGCGCCGCCGATCCCGATCGCATGCGGCGTCCAGCCCACCTGATCGACGGCCGCCATCAGCATATGCTTGTCGGGCGTGAAATCCTGCAAGGCGCCCAGACCCGCGCTCGATCGCACGACAGCGACCAGATCCCCCGGGCGTATTTGCTCCTGCACGAATTTCTTCAGCCCCGCGCGAATCCCCGGCATGCTCTCGGCCGAGGTCAGCAGATCGCCGACGAACAGCGCGATCGTGCGGCGGACGTCCTCGCGGTGCATGGGTTCCGCCGGCATGGCGGGATGTGCGGCCGTTGCGGCCTTGGCGTCCATAACAGGCGCTGTCGCGGCCAGCGAAGGTTTAGGCGCCTCGCTAAAACGGATGTAATTGCAGTGTTTGATCTCCTGCGGCTTCCCGTCGAGCAGAACCCTGAAGTCGCCGGCTTTCAGATCCGGCGCCGGGTTGCCTTGAGCGTCGGTCACGGTGGCATCCACCTGCACCAGGTCGACCGTGACGCGCAGGCGATACTCTTACTGTGCAGCCACCGAAAGACCAGCGAGAGCCGCGAAAATGAGTGACCGCCGCAGGTAAATTTTCATGGTTGCCGGGAGGAGGCAGCGAACCGCTCCGCCTTTTCCCGTCCTCGGCTGGACGCCTGTAACTATGTTAGCGAACCTGCTTGCCGAGAGTGTAAGCTGGAGTGCTTAAACCTACACGCTCTTGGGAAACGGAGTGCGAACCACGTTCGTGGGGCGGGCTGTTACCGATCGCATAAGCGTCTTGGACGGGCACAGGAATGAAGCTTTACCAACGACAAGCATCTCCGCGCTTCGGCGGAGGCGGCGGCTGACCCGGGAACCACCTAATTGGGCTAATGCTCTGTTTCTGAGTGTGCCAGGTCACACAGGCGCGATTCCACCATTGCTTTTCGGATGCCATGTCCCGCTTGTAGGCTGCCCGATCGCCGCACTGAAGGTCCGCCCGCTCCTTGTATAACACCGCCATGTAAGTTTGCGGTTCTACATAGCTCACAAGCTGCAAGGTTCTGGTTAGCAGCGCGATGCCCTCCTCAACTTCGCGAATAGTCTTAGTGCGAATCTCATGGCAGGAAGGCAAGCCAATCGCCGGTTGCTTCGGTGAAAGATTGAGGCGGAATTTCCCTTCCACCAGTACGCGATAGGTGCGGCGCCAGTCGAAAACAGCAACGGCGTACAGCGCCTCCGGATCATTGGCATCGAGTGTCGCGGCCTTCCGATAGAGCCCCTCTGCCTCATCGAAGCGCGCGAGCATGTAAAGGAAATGCGCCAAGCTCTTGAGGGCGTCCTTGCGGGAGGGATCGAGGTCGAGAACCCGGTTGTATTCCTGTATGGCCAAAGCGGACCAATGGGATTCGCAGTCGATACGGCACATCCACTCATATGCCAACGCCAGGTAGAAGTGCGCGACTGTCGATCTTGAATCGAGAGAGACGGCATGCTCCAGGTGCAGGATGGTTTCCCGATCGGCGCCTCTTTTATAAGCGGCGATGCCAAGGCTCAGCTCGGTTTTCGCATCCGGAGTTTGGGAATCGAGTGACGAGACAGTGAGGGAAGAGATCGGGACGAGACAGAGATACCAGAAGTACGGGTTCATAAAGCTTCTCCATCCCTCTCGCCAGGACGTGCCCGGGTGTACCGGCAGCCTGCCAGCCGGTCTGAGTTACATCGTGGACTCAGAACCCGGCTCCTGCATTGGAAGCGCTGCGACTGAGCAGCCTTGCGCGCTGTTGTAAGACTGTAAACCCGAGCGCAGCCACGGGGTCGTAGCAGAATCCCAGACAAATGTCCCGCATCGCGACCGGCCACGGCTCTCTCGCCGGCAGTTTCTCGATCTCGTGAAACAGATCCGCGACTTCCTGGGGCGGAGCCGTTCGGTACTCACTGGTGAAGGCGAGCAGTCGCGAGTCCTTGAGGACAACGTACCAGCCCTCCGCATTCCACCACCGCAGGGCTCTTGCGGGCGGCGTGTGCAACTTCCGGAGTTCTGGCGACTGGACGAGAGTATGCGCACGCTCTAATAATGGCGTCTCCCCCAGTGCAGTGTGGATAATCCGGCCGTCAAACCGATACTGAAACAGTCGTCTCTTGCTCCGCACAACCCAGACTTGCCCGTCCCGGTATTCCATCACCGTGGTCTGATAGAAATGCAGCCCACGCTTTTGCACGTGTAGGATCCGGAGTTCTGCCTCGCGCCCGTGATCGAAGGCGGGGATGCTGTACGGCGCCACAGAGCGGACGAACCAGACGGCCAGCACTAGAAAGCCCACTGCGAAGGCCGGCCATGTGCGCCGGTACAAGGGAGCCCCCCGCAGCGACCATCGGGCCGGAAGCAAGCGAAGGGAAGAGCAGCTCACCGCGATCGCGATCAGCGCCACTGACAAGATATTCAGCTTCACGAACGCGGGGAAACCTCCCTCCCGATTCAGAAAGATCCAGGAATTCCACGGCGCGAGCGACAACTCGGTTCGAACAAACCACGGTAAGGCGGCCAGGCCGGCGGCCAACCCCAGGCCATATCCGGAACGGGGCCTGAAGAAGACCAGGACACACGCGCATAAGAATGCCAGCGGGCTCGCCTCGGCGGCGATCTCAATGGGAGGTGTCCCAACTGGACCAAAGGGGCTCGGGATTCTCTCCGGACACGCCCACGCGATGCTCGCAGCCGTGAAGAGAAAAAGCATTGCGGGCGCCAGCTTGGGTGTAACCAGGAGGCGTGCTTCCCAAGACGTGTCCATACCCGGTTGGACACCGGAAGCGCCGGGACAGTTCCTCCCATCGATAACTACCTTGTGTGGAACCATCGAGCCGGCTTGTGTCCGCGACTCTTTCAGACGCAGTTTGGTCAAACGGGGCGCGCGCTTATTTCGCGGCTCTGTCGCGGAAATCGCCCCTGAGAAGCTGTGAAGCATATTGAAACATATCGCGTTCACACGAGTGTGAACGCTGCACGCATGGGCCCAGAGGGCGCCCCGTGCGCCACGCCGGTTAAGCACCCAAACAGGGCCGACGCGTGGCGTTCAGATACGGCGTGAGTTAAGATTGGTGATGATTTCCCCGGGTTGCTTTAGCGCGACTCGCTAGCGTCTAACGAGGCGCAAAACCAGCCGGACGGGTTTCCGTTGCGGCGGGAATTGACATCGCTAAGAGAAAAAGGAGTCCCTGATGTTCCGTCTTACAAACATCGCGTTCCTGATCGGCCTGACGACTGGCCTAGGTCCGGCCATGGCTCAAGCTCCGGCCGCGGCCCCGCCCGCACGCCGCCCGGCGCCGCCGACCCGCGATCCCCACACGCCCGGTTATGTCACGGCGAAGGAGTTACCCGACGGCGAGAATGCTCCGGCAAAGGCCGACGGAAACTTCATCCTCGGCCCCACACACACCGCCGCGCCGGAGATGACCGCGCAGGAAGGCGTGCCGCAGGGGACGGTCTCCACCTTCACTATGGAATCGACGAACAGCAAGATCTATCCCGGCATCGCGCGCGAGGCCGGCGCCCTAGGCACGGCGGACCCCACCGACCCCGCCAAGATCATAGTCACCACCAGCCACCCCGCTCCCTACACTCGCCAAGTGGCTGTGTATGTCCCCAAACAATACGTCCCCGGCACGGCCGCGCCGTTCATCGTCGGGGCGGACGGACCCGACCGGGCGCTGTTCACGGCCCTCGACAATCTGATCGCCCAGCATCGAGTGCCCGCGATGATCGCCATCTCCATACGCAGCGGCGGGGGCGACGCACAGGGAAGCCAGCGCGGCCTGGAATACGATACCATGTCGGGCCTGTACGCGGAGTTCGTCGAGAAAGAAGTGCTGCCTCTCGTCGAGAAGCAATACAACGTGAAACTGACCAAAGATCCAGAGGGCCGGGCGACCATGGGCGGCAGCTCCGGCGGCTCGTGCGCCCTGATCATGGCGTGGTATCACCCGGAGCTATACCACCGCGTTCTCACTTACTCGGGCACCTATGTGAACCAGCAGTGGCCGTCGAACCCCCAGACCGCCCACGGCGCATGGGAGTTCCATGAACACTTGATCCCCAACACTCCGGCCAAGCCGCTGCGCATCTGGATGGAAGTCGGAGACAGGGACCTTTTCAACCCGAATGTCATGCGCGACAACATGCACGACTGGGTGGTCGCCAATGAGAACATGGCCAAAGCGCTGGCCGCCAAGGGCTATCATTATCAGTTTGTATTTGCGCGCAACGCCGGGCACACCGACGGCGGCGTAAAACGGCAAACCCTGCCCGAAGCTCTGGAATATGTATGGCAGGGGTACCCTATCGCGGCGCCGGGGAATTGATTGGCGCCGGAGAGTGCAGGTCCTTCACGTGACTCTGTCCGGATCGGCCAAGTGCTGCAGGAAGCTGCGAACGTTCTCGGCTTCGACGGCGCCGAGCGCACCGCTTTCCCGGCCTACTGGCTGCCCGTCGATTGGAATCCGGCGTGGCCGGGTGAGAGACGGGCGGCGATCTTCACTTCAATTCAGGAATGGCTTACGATAATCTGCTACTAGTACCGCGACCGCGAGATTCGGCGTGAAACCGCTTGCTGACGCGCGCGGCTCCGATCAGAGCATCGCGCTTTCGCGCCTGGCCGTACCGCGTGCCGAACACAGCCGTGCCCCTGCGCGAACCGGCGGCCCGCCGGAGGCGAACTTGGAACAGATCCGGCTGCTCCTCGGGCGTCCTTCGGTTCAGAGGTTCGGACGCCCGAGCGGCGCTTGGGGAATCGTTGGCGGCATCCACGCTCACTATTCGAGACCGTCGAGAACGTTGAATCTATCGCGAAAAGCCGGGGGCCATCCGCCGGGGTATTTCTGTTGCAGCCTCGCCCTGATCTTGCGCATTGCGGAGACCATCCCCCTTTGAACCCGCGACGCCGCGCAGAACCCCAGCATCGGGAAGAACAGTCTGCGACCTGTCGGGTTCAACAGATTTTCGAGGTCTTCCGCAATTTTCTCGGCGTAGGCGGCCCTGAGTTCCTTGGTAGCCAATACTCGCCCCGGCCAAATGCGAGGGTTTTGCGCGTCCTTCTCCAGCGTGCCCAGCCGTTCCATTCTTTCGAACGGACCGTATGGATCGAGAAAATCCAGAGGGAGCGGTTCGTATTTGCCCGATGGATTTAGCGCAATGAAGACATTCCCAACGTTCACCAGACTCTTCAACAGAATGGTGTACGGCCCAATCTTGCGTGGCTTAGGATTCAGATCCGAGCTGAATCTGTCCGTGTTCCCGATGAAGGCATCGGCTGCGACGATCTCTCCCAGCTTTTCAAGTCCACCGGTGCTGGATAGGGCCTTCGCGAAGATTTTCAGAGGCGATTCCCCATTGCCGGCGCCTGCACTTTCGATGGCGCCTTCCAGGTCGCGCAAGTCCAGCGTCTGCATCTTGGTCCACGCGGAAGCGGGTACTTTTAGCGTCTTCGTCAGTTGAGCGACCGCAGCTTTGGCGTCTCTGGGCACATAGTCCGCTTTGAGGTCCGTCATCTCGGCAAAGAACTCGCACATGTCGTCGAAATCGGTGATGAAGCGGTCCAACTCAGCCAATTCCTCGGGCTTCAGGACCTTAACCTTTACGCGAGGATCCACGGCCTTCATCACCGTGTTAGCCGGCTTTACTTTACTCAGCACGTTGTCGGCGTTGTCCACTTTGAGGACAAGCGAGTCGCCCTGAAATCCGATGATTTTAAATACCTTCCCCCTCTTCAGTATGCAAACGCTCGAAATGTCCCAATTCCTGATCGGGGCGTCAATGTTGAGAGGCATGAGATGTTGTTGCTCCTTTTTCTAAATTTGCGGCCAGGCATCGGTATTTGCCGGCACGTCTATAATGCGAGAACGGGCGCGGAAAATTGTCGTCAATTTTTGGGCTTTCCCGCCGGGCGGAACCGCTGCCATGAAACCGAGGCCGGGGAATGGCGCCTGGAGTTACCCGCAAGCATAGAGAACTCCGAGCCCGCGTTTGCCTTACTCGCAGGGGCGCGTCAAAGCCCGGCAGGCGGATCGCCATCCGCCGCAATCCACCGCAGATTTACAACCCGGACGGAGCGGCTGAGGATCGGCCTCGTGGCCGGCCGCCTGGCAGGACAGACCATCGCTTTTCGTGGTCTGTTATGTTTCGCTAAAGTACGGCCGCCTGACAGACGACAAAAAACGACCGTCTGTCCCACCTCGCACCACAGCGCCACGAATATTTTGCAGGACAAAAACGATATTCTGATTGAGTGTGCCGCTTGCATTCGCCTTCGGCGCCGGCTTGCCGTTGAGGAGCTTATGGCCGTATTGATTGACGCGATTAACGTAAAGCGCAGGACTTTGTTTGAGATGGACAACACTCCGTTCTCATGCCTGGAAGCGGAGGTGAACACGCCTACCGCTCGCGGCGGCCAGACCCTGGTGCGCCTGAAGATTCGCAACCTGCTCACCAACGCGGTCTTTGAGAAGACATTCAAGGCGGGTGACAAGTTCAAGGAGCCGGATCTTCAGTTGGTTCCGGCCTCCTATCTGTATAGCGACAGCAATGGTTCTCACTTCATGGACCAGGAAAGCTTTGAGACCCACACCCTTGCCGATGAGGTGACGGGGAACGCGCTGGACTTTCTGATCGCGGGCGCCCTGGTCGAGCTGCTCAAGTACAACGGTAATCCCATCGGCTTAGAGCTGCCGATGTTCGTTGAGCTGGCGGTTGCCGCCACGGAACCGGGTGTGCGCGGCGACTCGTCGAGCGGCAGCGTGACCAAGCCGGCCACGCTGGAGACAGGTCTCGAGATCCGCGTTCCCCTCTTTATCAAAGAAGGGGAAAAGGTAAAAGTGTCGACGGAGAGCCGGGGATTTGCGGGGCGGGCATGATCCGCTGCAACCCTACCCAGCCCTCCACCCAATCGCTGCATCTCGCTACATAATCGGCCAATCGAACGAGACCCACCGGTCGGGACTCACACTGCTCCACGTACACATGGGCGCCGGGGCCAGCCAATCCATCCCGGTATCGCCGCCGATCGGCGCTCCCGGCGGGGCCGCGGCGGCAGGCATGGGGACCATCGATTCCGCGGGACGTTCCAGGAACCGCTTGATGTCCGCCGCCAGCAGCGCGTGCTGGGCTTGATCGCCTTCGGTGGCGCCAGCCTCGCTCCTCAACCGCGCCGCCAGTTTCGATAGCCTCAACGACGCCACGGCGCGCACCTGCCCGTTCGGCGCCCCGGTGGCCAGCCACATCACGCGATCCACCAGCACGCGCTGTTCGGCGCGCCGCACCTCGGCTTCGTAGGGCGACGCCGCCGGAGCGTCGAATACCGCTTTCGTCAGCCGGTCGATCACCTCCTCGAGTCCGGGCAGCGCCGGTTCCACCGCATGTTGCGCCACCATGCGCGCCGCGCGGTCGAGCTGCAGGACGAAACCGATTGTGACATCCGAAGCGATGGTCGCCGGACTCAGCGGATCGAATCCGTCGCCGGTGGTGCGCGGAAACAGCTCGCGGTGGCGGCCGAACCCGGGCGGACGCGGCGGAATCGCGTCCAGCACCTGCTTGGGCACGGTCAGCTCGGCCGGCTTCAACGTCGCCGCCAGCGCGTCCAAAGCTTTCCGCTGATTCACCGGCGTCTCCCACTTGACCGCCGTGCGCCCATCGCCGCGCATCCCATAGATGTAATCGATGCCACCCACCATCGACGCCGCCGATTCCACCGAATAGCGGTGATACATGAAGATGGGCACCAGCGGCTCTTCAATCGTAGCCATGGGCGCGCCGTTCCGTATGGTATGCTCGCCGATGCGGTTCAGCGCGGCGCGCCGGATCTTCATGATGCGGTTCAATTCGTCCGCCTGGTTCACGCCGTTCGACCATTGATCCACTTTCGGATTCGATTCGATGTCCTGATTCGTCATGTAGCGAATATCCTTTGACCAAGCCTCGTCGAGAATCCGCCCCAGCGCCGCGTCTTCGTCGCCGGCCGGAAGCACGCGGTATCCGTAATTGATCGCGACTTTATCCCACTCGCCGATGCGCGCCGGATACGCCTCCGAGAGATCGATGGTCCCATCCGCCTTCAGTTTTTCCTGCGGATGCGGATAGTCCATCACCGAGATCCATCCGGCGGCGCTGTCGTAATAGTTGTGGCCGAGGCCCAGCGTGTGTCCCACTTCGTGCGCGGCGAGCTGCCGGATGCGCGCGAGCGCGGTCTGGTAGAGGATGTCCGGCTTCTCGGTCCCGGTGGCGTAGGGCGAGAGCAAGCCTTCGAAGATCATGTAATCCTGGCGATCGCGCAGCGACCCCAGCGTCACGGTGCCTTTGATGATTTCACCGGTGCGCGGATCGGCCACCGAGCCGCCCGTGCTCCATCCGCGCGTGGAACGGTGGACCCAGTTGATCATGTTGTAGCGGATATCCATCGGGTCGGCGCCCTCGGGCAGCACGGCCACTTTGAACCCATTGCGGAAACCGGCGGCTTCGAATGCCTGGTTCCACCAGCTTGCGCCTTCGACCAGCGCCTTCTTGACGTCCTCGGGCGCGCCCGGGTCCACCCAGTATTCAATCGGCTTCACGGGTTCGCTCATGGCCGCATTCGGGTCTTTCTTCTCGAGCCGATGACGCCGCAGAAACCGCTTGACCATGGGTTCGCCGATGGGCGTGCTGTAGTCGACGTATGACAGGCCGCCATACCCGGCGCGCGGATCGTCATAGCGCGGCTTGTAGTTGTTGTCGGGCAATTCGACCAGCGAATAGTGCTCGCGCAATGTGACCGCTTCGGCAGTGGGCGTCACGCTGGCGACGGTTCCCGAAAACAATCCGCCGCCGAACCCGCCGCCGCCGCGCCCGCCACGACCCGCACCCGCTCCGGGGGTCCCGACCTGGATGGCCGGAGGACCCTGGGATGGCCCGCCGCCTCCGCCGCCGCGGCCTCCGGCGCCCTCGTTAGAGAACGTCAGCGTCACTTCGATCTCGGTATTTTTCGGAAACGCTTTCGTGCGCTCCATGTAAAAAGCGCTGCGCGTCCGGTCGACGCGATACGCCCCCAACGCGCCGCCCGCGCCCTGCCCGTCGCGCAGGAAGAAATCCGTGGCATCCACCAGCACATGCCCATTACTCTCGGCCCCCACCGTGAAGCCCCACAGTATCGACTTCGCAAACGAATCTTCCACCGAGCGCCGCTCCGCCGCATTCGGGCTCGAAGACCGGAACGACTGGTTGGGCTGCACCATCATTACCCGCGGCCCGACGCGTTGAAACGACACTAGCCGGCCGGCGCCTTCGGAGCCACGGTCTAGCCCGATATCGTTGGAGCCCAGTCCGGCAGCGAGACCCGTGGTGTAGAGAAAGTCGGAATTGAAGCGAGGGATCTCCAACCATAGGTTGCCGGTGCGGTCGTCCCAGTAGAGCGGGAAGTAGCCGTCCAGTTTCTGCATGCCGGCGGTGCGCTCTTCGATGGTTGGCGTTCGCCCGCCGGGTTGGGCTGCGGTTGCGGCGCCGCGGCCGCCTTGTTGCGCGTGAAGCGGCGGTGGGGCGAGTGAAGCGAAAAGAAGCGCTGCCGCTAAGAAGGTAAGGGATGCGTTTGACATTTTTGGAAAATCCTTAGGGTCTATTGTATAGCTGGTTCGCGGACGGCTGGTGGATATTCGTGCGCGGGCACCGGGCTTTCGCGCTCGTGAAGAAGCCGGCTGAGAGCCGACTGCAGTGAGTGCGTGCGCACAGCCAAAATGGTGTGCGAATAATCACATCGCTAGGTAGTAATCAGCGCTATTTCGTGCTAATTTCCGGCGTAGTCACGAGGAGAACTAGTCGAATGAAAGCAATTATTGGGTTTTGCGCCTTGGCGCTCTCACTGGGGACGATGGCCCAGGCCGCAACCATCAGCACCACTCTCACGGTCAGCGCGACGGGGGCTTTGTCCGCTACAGCAGTGACCGCCACCGGCACGGCGACTATGCCGAACGTCTTCAGCGGCAACGGCACGTTTAGCGGCACACTGCCAATCGCCGGCTTCGGCGGCTCGAACGTGATCGGAACCTTTACCATCACGCTTTCGGGTGGCACGCTCGCGGGAACACTAACTCTGCCCGTCGCGCTATTAACAGGATTGCTTGGAGGCACGACAACTACGGGTACTGGGTCGGCTACCATTACCGGCGGCACAGGCACTTACAGTGGCTACACCGGCTCCTTTCAAGCCGTAAGCGGAAGCGGCGCCGCCACGTCGGCAACCGCGTTCACGCTTACCCTCACCGGCGCGGGAACCATCAACACGACGGGTGGCACAACCACCACGCCCACTCCCGCAATCACGGCAGTGCAGAATAACTACAGTTACATTCTGCCGGGCTTGCCCAACTTTGGCATCGCGCCGGGCGCTCTGTTCATTATCAAGGGCAGCAATCTGAATAGCCAGCCCTTGTCGAGCCTGCAATCCAGCGCGGCGCCGGGCGTGCCGCTGACGCTCAATGGAACCAGCATCTCGGTCACGGTCAACGGGACCACCACGCAACCGGCCATCTACTATTCTTCGCCCTCGCAGCTCGGCGCGGTTCTTCCGTCCACGACGCCGGTGGGAACAGGGACCATCACGGTTACCAATAGCGGGCAAGCCAGCGCGCCGGCGCCTATCCTGGTGGTGCAAAGCGCCCTGGGGCTCGACACATTGTATGGCACGGGAACGGGCCAGGGGGTCGCGAGCGATCCGAACTTCAACTTTCTCGGACCCACCAACTCCGCGAGTCCCGGCGAGGTCATCAACCTGTGGGGTTCGGGGGTGGGAGCCGATACGGCCAACGACGACCGGACTTATCCGCTAAAGGAGGACAATCTCACTAACATTCCGATGCAGGTATATATCGGGGGCATCCCGGCTGCTATCACGTACCGCGGCAGATCGCAATTTCCCGGCGTGGATCAGGTGCAGGTGACAATACCCACTGGGGTTCCCACCGGCTGCTTCGTTGGCGTTGTGGCAGTGAGCGGCAACATAGTGAGCAATTCGGTGACGATTCCGGTGGGTGTCGCGGGCGCCCCCTGCACCGACCCCAACATCGGGATCAGCTCGAGCACGTCCTCGACGCTGAGCGGTAAGACGAGCGTCAATTTTGGATACCTGTCGCTCTCACAGTCAACCGCCCCGGGAACCGGCGCATCGGCGGCGCCTGTGACCAGTAGCCTCGCGCTTGCGGAATTCCAAAACCAAACGGGAGCTGCCTTCGGCTCGTCCTCGGGCGGCTCGGCCGCTTCGATCGGCAGTTGCATCGTCACTGCGCCGATGGTATTAGCCGCTGGCATCCTCCCGACAATCACCGGCCTGGATGCGGGCACGATCACGGTAAACGGACCGGGCGGCTCGCAGACTCTCAACGCCGTTCCAACGACTGCCTTTTATGAAGCGAGTCTGCCAACCGGATATATTCCCGCGGCGGGCGGATCGTTTACGTTCAATGGCACAGGCGGCGCCACTGTCGGGCAATTCAGTACCACGCTGAATTTCCCCAGTCCCCTCGTTTGGACCAATATGAGTTCCGTCTCTACCATCAGCCGGTCGCAGGGAGTGCCGGTGACATGGACCGGAGGCGGCGCCGGAAGCTACGTTGTGATTGGCGGAGGGTCGACGGCGACAGTAGGAGGGCAGCAGGTGACTGTCAGCTTTACTTGCGCAGCCCCTGCGAGCGCCGGCCAGTTCACGGTTCCTTCCTATATCTTGCTGGCTCTGCCCGCCGGTAGCGGGACCCTGGCGGTGGACAATTACAGCAACCCGCAAACCTTCACGGCGACGGGTCTCGATATCGGTTACCAGTTCGCGGGGTCGAGCGTTTCCATCAACGCTACCTATAACTGACCGGAATAGCGGGCTACAATCGGGTCAATGACCAAGCCTCTTGTGTGGTTATTGACCCTCGCCGCGGCGCCGGGTCTGGCCGCCGTCACCGATCGACAGTGTACCGATCTGCTGCAACACGCGCTCACGGCGAGCAATCCCGAAACCCGGAAGATGGCCGTGGTCGCGCTGAGTCTCGCGGCCACCCGCGGCCCTCTGTTCACGCAGCTCGAACACATGCTGCAGGATAAAGACCTCGACGTGCGTCTGGCAGTGGTGGAAGGCCTGGCCGACGTGAAGACCAAGGCGGCCATAGCTGCGCTGCATACCGCGCTCGACGATTCCACCCCGGAGGTCAGTTTCGCCGCGGCTAAGGCGCTTTGGGCGCTCAACGATCCGGCGGGAAAACAGGTATTGCTGGCGGTGCTGGCGGGTGAAAACAAGACCGCCTCCGGCTTCTTCAGCAAGGAAAAGCGCCAGGCGCTGCGCATGATGCATACGCCGCGAACGACGATCCTCTACGCCGTGCGGCAAGGCGTGGGCTTCGCGCCCGTGCCGGGATTGGGCATGGGGATCTCATCGATGCAGCAGATACTCACCGACCCCAGCGTCTCCGGTCGCGCCACGGCCGCGTTGCTGTTGGGCAAAGACAGGGACAGAGCGACCCTGGACGCGCTGGAGGACGCGCTGGTCGACAAGGATTTCCGCGTGCGCGCAGCGGCCGTGCATTCGCTGGCCTTGCACAACGACCCGGCGCTGCGCGGCGATCTGGAGCCGCTGATCGAAGACCCCAAGGAAGAAGTGCGCCTGCGCGCCGCCGCCGCGTTATTGCGGCTCTCGGCAATTCCGGCGCCGAAAAAGCCGGCGGCTAAGCGCTAGAACGCGCACTAGAGCTAGTACCGCAACCGGGAGATTCGGTGCTATCGTGAAACCGCTTGCCGACGGGGCGCCCTCTGGGCCCGGCTCCGATCGGAGCCACGACCGTAAGGAAGTGATTTTCGGCAAAAGCACAGGATGCGCACATTCTCGAATTCTCAATGGTGGCGATGGGCCGTGGTCCTGGGGCCCGCGGCGGTGCTCTATCTTTTCCCCATCCCCATACTGACGCCGCAGCAAAACCATCTGCTGATGGTCTTCGTCGCGACCATTGTTGCGCTGGTAGCGCAGCCGGTGCGCATGGGCGTCAGCGTCATCATAGCCATCACGGTTCTGGCGCTGACGGGGATTCTCACGCCGGCGCAGGCGCTCTCGGGGTTCTCGAACGTCACCGTCTGGCTGGTCTTCACGGCGTTCCTTTTCGCCCGCGCGGTCACCATCACGGGGTTCGGAACGCGCGTCGGGTATCTCTTCATCCGCCGCTTCGCGCGCACGCCGCTCAGCCTCAGCTATTCGCTGGCGGCGGCCGACCTGGTGCTGGCGCCGTTCATTCCGTCGGACACGGCGCGCGGCGGCGGCATCGTCTTCCCGGTGGTGCGCAGCGTGGCCGTCGATTTCGGCTCTGAGCCCGGACCTACGTCGAAGCTGATCGGCGAATTCCTGGTGCTGGTTTCCTACCACACCACCTATACGGCGTCGGCGATCTTTCTGACGGGCATGGCGGCTAATCCGCTGATCGCCGAATTCGCGCATAAGATCGGCCACGTAGAGCTGACGTGGACCACCTGGCTCACCGGCTCCATTGTGCCGGGTCTGATGAGTCTGACCCTGGTTCCGCTGCTGATCCGCAAGCTCGCGCCGCCACAGATCCGCGACACCACGCAGGCGCGCAAACTGGCGCACGCGGAGCTGGAGCGCATGGGCGCCATGAGCGGGCGCGAGAAGTGGCTGGTGGCGATCCTGCTGGCGGTAATGGCGGGCTGGATCACGTCGCCGTGGCACGGCATTTCGAACACGTTTGTGGCGCTGGCGGGAGTTTCCTCGCTGCTGCTGGCGCGCGTGCTGGAATGGGACGATCTGCTGGCGGAGCACCGCGCCTGGGACGCGCTGGTATGGTTCGCGGGGCTGGTGATGATGTCCGACGCGCTGGTGAGCGGCGGCGTCATCGGCGCGCTTTCCTCGCGCTGGTTTCATGTGATGGCCGGATGGCCGTGGCCGGTGGTGATTGTGGCGCTGACGGTGTCGTATTTGTATATCCATTACAGCTTCGCCAGCATGACGGCGCATATCACGGCGCTCTATCCCGCGTTTCTGGCGGCCGCGCTGGCGGGCGGAGTGCCGCCGATGATCGCCGCGCTGCCGCTGGCGTACTTCTCAAATCTGGATGCGGGCCTTACGCACTACGGAACGGGTTCGGCGCCGGTGTTTTTCGGCTCGGGCTATGTGAAGCAGACCGACTGGTGGCGGATCGGGTTTCTGATCTCGGTGATGAACCTGGCGATCTGGCTGGGGGTTGGAATGTGGTGGTGGAAGCTGGTGGGATTGTGGTGAAGTAGCGCGGGCCCATGGCCTGCGTCTCAGGCGCTTTTCTGCGATCTTCCGCCCGTCCACGCGCTATATGTGGGGCAGGCGCTTTCGCCGGCCGGCTCGTTGTGTTCTACCCCGGAAAGCTTCCCCTGGCATCCCGATCTCACTGGGGCAACCTTCCTGTTTGTCACCTGGCGTCTGGCAGGCTCTATCCCGCGTACCCGGCTGCCGCCCACGGGGCGCCCCTATCCGCCGGCTCCTTCCGGGCCGGTTAGCCGCGGGATGCCCGAGTAATGAGTATGGTGGCCGATGCTCTTCCGTATGGCGAGTGCGGCAGGCGCCTTTATCGGCTCCGAGCCTCCGGATCGCGCGTCGTCCATCGTTTCAAATCGTTTCACGGCCCTGTTGCTTTCCCAATGGAAGTTTGACATACTTCCTGTTGGAAACCCACAATAGGCCACATGAAAGAGAAAACGGATGTCCTGCAGGGCACGCTAGCGTTGATGGCGCTGAAAACGTTGGACGTGCTCGGACCGCTTCACGGCTATGGCATCGCCCGGCGTATCGAGCAAATCAGCGGCGAGCTTCTCAGCGTAAATCAAGGCACGCTGTATCCCGTCTTACTGAAGCTGGAGCAGGAGGGCGCTATCGCTTCCGAATGGGGCGCCTCCGAGAACAACCGCAAGGCGCGCTTCTATCGACTGACACGCGGCGGACGCAAGCAATTGCAAGCCGAGACCCGAGGCTGGGAACAGACGGCAGCCATCATCGGACGATTCTTTGCGGTGAAAGCGGAGGATTTGAAGTGAGGGCGTCCTGAAATCAGAACGCCCTGAAATGAGAAGGCGCTGAAAATGAGAGCACTGAGGCGATTCTTCAGGCGGCTGAGCTCCTGGGCAAGAACCCGCCAAGACGAAGAGCGATTGCGGGCGGAAATTGAAGATCATCTCGCTCTTCAAACCGCTGAAAATGTTCGGGCTGGCTTATCGTCCATTGAGGCGCGACGTCAGGCGGTACTGAAATTCGGAGGGGTGGAAGCGATGAAGGAAAGCTATCGAGACCAAAAAGGGCTGCCGTTTCCGGAAGCGCTGATACAAGATACTCGCCACGCGCTGCGGCGCCTGCGAATGGCCCCGGCGTTCACCATAGCCACGGTCCTGACGCTGGCGCTGGGCATTGGCGCTACCACTTCGATCTTTACTCTGGTGCATGCAGTTATGCTGAAGTCGCTGCCGGTTGCGAATCCCGGCGAGTTGTATCGCCTGGGGAGAGAGACCCATTGCTGCTTCATGGGCGGGTACAGTCAAGATAAAGAGTTCTCGCTGGTCTCCTACGATTTGTACAAATACTTAAGAGACACTACCAAGGGCTTCGCCGAATTAGCGGCCTTCCCGTCATATCAGCAGCTTTTTGGCGTCCGGCGCGCGGGCAGCTCAGAAACGGCGCAAAGCTATCCAGGCGAGTTTGTCTCCGGCAATTACTTCACCATGTTCGGTATAACGGCGTATGCCGGACGCGCGCTTACGGCTATGGATGACCGAACCGGCGCTTCGCCGGCGGCAGTCATGAGCTATCGCTTATGGCAGCAAAGGTATGGATCGGATCCGTCGGTAATCGGCAGCGTCTTCAATGTCGATGACAAGCCATTTACCGTGGTGGGAATCACTCCGCCGGGATTCTTTGGCGACACTCTGCGCAGCACTCCGCCCGATTTCTTTCTGCCGCTGAACATGGAACCTTTCATCGAGAGCGATGCCGATCTCAACAAGTACGATACCCACTGGTTGGAATTGATCGGACGCATCCAGCCGGGCGCCGCGGCGGCATCTATCGAGGCTGAAATGCGGGTCGAGCTGAAGCAGTGGCTGCTCTCGCACTGGGGCGAGATGAGCGCCGGGGATCGCGCGAAATTTCCTGAGCAAACCTTGTTCCTGAGCCCTGGAGGCGCCGGTATCGCCAGCATGCGCGAACAATACGAGCGCTGGCTTCGGATCCTGATGGCGGTTACGGGATTTGTGCTGCTGATCGTCTGCGCCAACGTGGCCAGTCTCATGCTCGTTCGCGGCATGCAGCGGCGGCGGCAGACATCGTTGAGCATGGCGCTCGGGGCGCGAGCGTCGCGGCTTGTGATGCAGCCTCTCATCGAAAGCATCTTGCTCTCGTTGTTTGGCGGCGTTGCGGGTCTCGGGATCGCATTTGCGGGCACGCGCCTGATTCTGCATTTCGCATTCCCCTCGTCTGCCGGCTTAGCCGGCGTGCCCATCGGCGCGTCGCCTTCCATGCCGGTGCTGCTGTTCGCCTTTGTCGCTTCGCTTGCGACGGGCGTTGCCTTCGGCATTGCTCCGGCATGGATGGCCACACAAGTAGATCCGATCGAAGCGCTTCGCGGCGCCAGCCGGTCGACGGCCCGCACGGGCTCGCTTTCAAGGAAGACGCTGGTGGCGCTGCAGGCTGCGCTGTCGCTTGTTTTGCTGTCGTCGGCAGGGCTGCTGACGGCCGCTTTGCAGAGTCTGGAGAACCAAGATTTCGGATTCGAACAGGACCGGCGCCTGGTGGCGACCATGGATCCAAGGCTTGCGGGTTACAAAACAGGGCAACTCTCGCAGCTTTACAGGCGCATCCACGATTCGATCGCAGGCATTCCCGGCGTATCTTCCGTGGCTCTCTGCCAGTACTCGCCGCAGAGCCCCAGGGCGGGTTGGGGTAGTGGCGTCTGGGTAGATGGCCATCCGGTTCCGGGGCCCAGGGACGACAACTTCGCTTCGTGGGATCGAGTTACAGCGGGATACTTCGATGTCATCGGGACTCCTATCGTGAGAGGGCGCGGCATCTCCGAGCAGGATACAGGGGCTTCGCAAAAAGTGGCAGTTATCGATGAGGCATTCGCGCGGAAGTTCTTCGGAAACGAAGATCCCATTGGCAAGCATTTCGGCTGGAAGCCGGGAGCAAGCCGTGAATTCGAGGTGGTGGGCGTGGCTAAACGTGCGCGCTATTTGACATACAATCCGGACCGGCTCAACGTCCCATTCTTCTTCTTACCCGAAGCACAAGCCGACTACGCTCAGACTAATCTGGGATCGCTTTTCCTGCACGAAATTGTCATATTGAGCAAGCCTGGGGCTAAGGTGTCCATCGCCGGGGTAAGCCAGGCTATGGCTTCTGTGGACCCCGGTATGCCGATCGTTTCGATTCGTACTTTGAGAGAGCAGGTAGCCAATCAGTTCACCCAGCAGCGGCTCATCGCACGCCTCACTTCGTTTTTCGGGATTCTTTCGCTTGTCTTAGCTTCGATCGGGCTGTATGGAGTGACGGCCTATAATGCCGGACGCCGTGTCAGCGAGATAGGCGTGCGCATGGCTCTGGGCGCTAATCGCGGCCATATTGTCCGGCTGGTACTACGAGGCGCATTCGGGCTGATTCTCTTTGGACTATTCATTGGGTTGCCGTTGACATTCGCCGCAGGGCGATTCCTGGGCGATCAGCTTTACGGCATAAGTCCATACAATCCGGTAGTGACGCTGGCAGCGGTCGTGACGCTGGGATTATCCGCATTGGCCGCGTCGCTGATTCCAGCNNTGCCTGGTCTGCGGCAGCCGCTTCACAAATTATCCGGAACGAAATGGGCTGGAGGGGGTAATTGGGGACCGGCGCCTTTCCGCGTCTCCCAGCCTCTCGTATCGAGAACCCGAACAATCAGACGTCATTTTGTTAACGATGCCGTTAGCGAACTGCACGCCCACAAACTGGAAAAGAGCGCACCGCACGCGCGATATCGCGTCCGGACAGAGGGTCAGCGCCGAAGGGTAACTTTACCGTGAGGGCGTTCTGCCATCGTGATAGTTTCAGTCTCATTCCGGTGAGCCGGNNCGGAAGTGGCGCCAATCGCCCTTTCGATCTGCTTCCGCGTCGATATTCCATGGGTGAGCGAAATGAAACTCAGAAGTCGAACCGGCCGCCCGGATTCACGAGCGGCGCAAACCTTGTGATGGCCGTCGATCAGGAAATGCGAGAGACTCCAGTGTTCCGTCGGATCGATTTCACCCTTCCAGTCGGAAGGGCCTTTTACGTCCAGTAATGAAATCGCTACCGCGGTCGGTATGCCCCCGTCATCGACTTGCCTGACGTACCCCGACACCACCTCCGGGTCCAGCCAACTCTCCGGAAACATAGGGATCACGAATTGAAATAGTTTCATCCCATTTCCAAGACTTGCTTCGCCCGCCCTGTAATACGACACCCGCGGGTCGTGCGGCAGGTCCCAGAACCGATCTGTTCCCCATAGCGCCGTCTGCTCCTTCACGAAGTAATCGTCTGGCTGTCCCGGACGTACAAGCTGGAGCATCGCTTCGGAGAGACAAGCCACGTAATCGTCGCCTGGCAGGCCCGCACCAACTTGGGCGACGACGGGATCCGAAATCGCGCGGATACCGGAAGCCAGCGCTTCGGCCGTGTTTTCGACATTGATAGACGTACGGGCTCCGTCCAGCCGCTCAAAAAGAAACTCACAAGTTTGGTGGATGTTGCCCAGATGATAAGCCCGCTTCCCGTCCACAGTGAGGTATCGGTCCCACACCTTCCATGCACCGCTTCCTTCAGTGGCGAAACCGATTCTTGAGTTCGTCGTTCCGGTCTGCATGGCGGCTTGATCGATAATCTTCAGCATGCGTTCAATATAGCGGACCGGCGCTCCCCTGCCGCCGAAGCAAGAGCTTATCTGGGACCCGAATGAGGTGCGGCTGGCGTGCGGCGCCGACCTTACCGGGCGCCAGATACGCCCGCATTTCACTAATGCCCGAACCGGCAGTCTCGGAACACGTAGACCGGCGAGCGAGGAAATCGAAAGTTAAGCGTGGACGCCCACCGGGGCGGCGGATGCCGTGCGGCTGGCGATGCGGCGCCCCCGCTCACCGCGCGCCGGATGCGCGCGCCTTTCGCCGGCTGCTCGAGGCGGCCGAGGGCCTGAAGGTTACGAGGGCGTCCCACCGGGCACGGCGTCGCGATGCATGCACCACACCGCGTCCGTGAAGTGGGTCGAAGCCGAAAGTGAAATTCTGTCCCTACCCACCTTCCCGAAATCTAAGGACGCGAAAACGTTGATTTGGCTGATGACTTGGCAAGACGAAGCGTCCGCATCGGTGGTATGCCGACTTGGGCCCAAGCGGTTCGTAAACCCTTCGGCGTCAGGGAGGATCCTTGGTCATCTATTAGCCAACCCCGAGCAGCTTTGATGTAGCTGGCCCTCGTTCATCTATTGTGATTCCCTTTTGCTTCGGAGCGCCGGATTATAGATTCTCTTGAACAATTAGTCCCTGGACTACGTACCTTTTCTTGTCGAATGACGATTACGGAGGCGCCCATCACGACATCGGAACCCATTTCTCCGAGAAGTCTCGCCCGTTGGGACCTTGTCGCGCGCCTGCGAGCTCACCTATTCCGCACCAGCAATCCACGGAACCAAACGCTGACGCTGGTGTCGGCCACCGCCTTGCTCGGCTTGCTGACCTCCATCGCACTACTCCACCTGCACCTTCACAACATGGCGCTGCGGTACATTATTTCCGTTGCCATTGCCTACGCCGGATTTCTCGGGATGGTTCGCCTCTGGATTCTCTATCGACAGAGAACCTGGCGGCGGGCGGGCGCAACCGGTACCAGACCGATTACAGCGCGCGCACCAACTCAGCCCAAACAGAAGGACCCCGATGGCGGATTCTCTTGGCTGGATTTATTAGACAGTTTAGGTATTTTCGACGACTTTATAGTGGTCGCGCTGCTCATCGCCGGCGTCATTTCCATTTTCTTTGCGATCTGGCACGTCATCAACTTCGTCGTGCTCGGGCCGGAATTTCTCGCTGAGGTATTGCTGGATGGCGTGTTCAGCGCTGCCCTTTACCGCCGTTTGGGCCAAATCGAACACCAACACTGGATGAAGACGGTGTTCGCCAAAACCAAAGCGCCGCTCCTTTGGACGCTGCTGTTCTTCGCTTTTCTGGGCGCGGTCTCGGCCCATTATGCGCCAGAAGCAGTGTCCATAGGCGGAGTCGTACGCCACCTTCTTGCGAACTAACTAGATACCAGATCTCGCAGTCGGTCACAACGCGGAAAAGTCATTTCGTCGATTACACCCGCCTGGTCGCGCAGCGCAGACCTCTTCAGCTTTGGCTGACGCTTCACCGTAACACCCATCTCGTAGAAGTGCGGCCCACAAGGGCCGCGGATGAAATGCGGTTGGGGTTGCGGCGCCGAGTTCGCGGGGCGCCAGATGCGCGCGCACTTCACAATGTGCCCAAACCGGCCGGCAGCCTCCGGCACATCGACCGCCGAGGAACGAACTCGAAAGTTAAGCGTGGAGCCCACCGGGCGGTGCAAGCCATGCGACTGGCGCTGCGAAGCCCAATTCACGGCGCGCCGGAAGCGCGCGCATTTCGCCCGACTGCTCGATGCGGCGAGGGCCTGAAGTCTGCGAGGCGTCCCGCCCTTGGCAAGGGAGTGCGATGCACGCCCGATATTGCGTCGGGGCAGAGGGTCGAAACCGGGCCCGCGGGACGCGGAAAGGGTCGCGCACACTAAACCGCCCGTACCCACGCCCAGCGGCCTTCACGGATTTGATTCTGGGCGCATCGGCGCGAGGGGCGTTCTTGCAGTTGATGTGTGTCGGGAAAAGCCGCAAGTCTTTGAGTTGGGTACGTGTAGAGAAGTCTCGGCGGGACCCGACATTCAATCTCATCGGACGCCCGCGAGCGCAAGCGGATGAAAGAGGGCTATTATGTACTATCGACTAAGTACTATCGACGCCGTAGTTAGTCTTTGCGGTCAGGGGCTACGGCACGATATTCTAGGGTCTCTGGCTATGCCCGATCGTAGTTGGTGGAATTCTTGTACGAAGGAGACTCAGATGAAGACACTCACACGAAGTGGATTCGGCCTCGCATCCGCCTTGCTTCTAGCCGCGCTGGTCTACGCGGCGGATATCAAGGTCGATCTCAGCAAGGAACAGCCCGGCAAGCCGCCGGTTGTTTTCGAGCCGATCGTCGGAACATGGCTGGTGGCGCAGGACGGCCCCGACAAGGTGATTGCGCTCGACGGCCGGCCGTGGGTCGCCAGCAAGGACACTCCGACGAAGCTGCTGGTGGAAAGCGCGCGCAAGCTGTATGGCATGTCGAACGAAGAGCTGATGGATAACGCCAAGCAGTTCGCCTACTACCCGGTCGCGATTCTCAAGAGCGTCGATAACTTTTCGAACGGGACGATCAGCATGAAGTTCAAGACCATGGGCGGCGAGGCCGACCGCTGCTCCGGTATTCTCTTCAACGTGAAACCGAACGGCGACTGGCTGAGCATCCGCTACAACGATACGGAGAACAACGTCGGGCTATGGGAATTCCACGGCGGCATACGAAGGAATGTCAAGTTCAGCGACAGGGCCAAGCCGTTCATGCTCGACCGGAGCGCATGGCATGAGTTGAAGATGACGGTTGCGGGCGCCGATTTCAAGGCATGGCTCGATGGCGCCGTGGCCATTGAGTACACGTTCGGCAGCGAGCCGGCGGCGGGGAGGAAAGGCCCACCCAATCCGGACTTGTTTCCGGCGACTAATCCGGTGCTGCGGCCGCCGGTGGCCGGCAAAGTCGGCCTCTGGTCGAAGACGGACAGCTCAAGCTATTTCAAAGACTACGTCGTGAGCCCGCAGCCGTAACATCGTCATTGAGCGTTCCCGTAAACCCAGCGCCGAGCGAATTACTCGTCCAGCGAGTCGTTTGAGTTGAACTCGTGTTGGAACTCTTATGCTTGAAGATCTACTGCAACCTCAACATCTGCTCGTGGTCCTGGCGGTCGCGATCTTGATGTTCGGACCACGGAAGCTGCCTGAGCTGGGCAAGGGATTAGGGGAAGGGATTCGTGGATTCAAAAACGCTTTGAAACCTGCGGCATCCGAGACAGACACCTAAAAAAGGCCGCGTGTCGGCCCACTTCAAACGCCGGCGCCTGACGTTGCGTTGAAGTCTGAGAATGGCTTCCCGCCCGTGGCAATGGAGTGCGATGCACACCCGGCTTCGCGTCCGCGCAGAAGGCCGAATTCAGGCGCGCTTTCCAGGCAGACGCCGGTCACCGAGATCGCGTTGATCGATTATCCGGACCAGCCTTCCTATGGCGCCGGTGAGGCGGCATGTGCGCATGTCGCCGCGGCGCTCGTCAACGCCATTTTCGACGCGATTCGGGATCAGGCTGCGCAATGGACCCTTCATAGTGGCTCGGGTACGCGCAGTCCTTAAAGGACAGATCCCCTCGACGTCAAACTACGCGAGCGCGTTCTTGCAGAACTGCACGCATTTGGTTGTCTCAACCACGGCGTCGGAGCCTTCCGGAATCTGATATTCCAACTCGATGCTGGCGGGGAACTTGTACTTCTCCTGGCGCATCAGCTTGAGAATTTCCTTGATCGGCGTCTCGCCCTGACCCCAGGCGAGGTTGGCGCCGCCGTCGGAGGCCTTCTTGCGGTCCTTCAGATGGATGCTCGCGATCCGGCTGTAGTGCTTTTGGATGAGTGGAATCGGGCTTTCGCTCGTGCCTGCCACGTAATGGCCGCAATCCAGATTGATGGCGTTGCCTTTGGATTGCGCCAGCACCGCGTCCCACGCCGTGATTGTGGCCTGCGTATGTGCGTGATAGGCGACCACCATGTTCTTCTTAGCCGCGAAATCGCCGATGCGCTGCGTAAAGGCTGCGTCATTCGAAAGTTCCAGTGTCACGTGATTGGCGCCTAGCGTCTCAGCCACGAGGAAGATATACTCATATTCATCGTCGCTCATGTTCGCATTGGGCTCTAACTTGAACGCGTAGATGTTCACGCCGGCCTCGTTGTACATCTGGCGCAGTTCCTTGTACTTGTCCATGGAGACCGATAACCGCCACTTCTTCAATTCCTCGGCTCTGGCCTTTTGCGCGGCCTGCTGCTCCGGAGTGATTTGCGCACGCCCACCGCCTCCCGGACCGCGTCCTGGACCACCCGGACCACCCGGACCGTCGGGCCCTCTGCCCTGGGCGCCACCCGGTCCACGACCCTGTCCACCCCCTTGGCCACCGCCGCCACCGCCACCTCCGCGACCGGCGGAAGCGGGCGAGCCGGCGTAAATCTCCGCGGCCGGCCCCATCAGCTCGATTCCGCTGATGCCCGAATCCACGATGTATTTCAGAAGCGCCTCGGCGTCGTTAGCGCCGGGCATGGACCGGTAGCTGTAGGTGATCACGCCGACCTGAACGCCGTCGAAATTCGAATTGGGCTTGGCAAGCAATCTGGATGCCGGGAGGGCAGCTAGCGTAAGTTTTGCTAAATCGCGTCTGGTAAGATCCACGAGGTCTCTCCTTCTCTTAACTCGTAAATAGGTCCTGGGTGAAAGGGCGTCTCATTGTGCAGCCTTGTTGCGCAGCGCCGCGGCGCCCGGGAAATATTTCGCGGGATACGCGTGGTCCAGCACGGACCACATGAAGTCCGCCGCCATCCGGGCCTGGTTGTGGCAGCTCATGCATCCCAACTGCGGGCGCCCTTGGTCGAAGGTCTCCATGGACACGTTGGCGAATGCGGAAAACGCGCCCGCGCCGGGGAAGGTGTTGGTGATGTCTCCATTCTGCGAAGCGGGCACCGGCAGCGCCTGATTGCCTTCCATGCGCGGCCACTGCGTCACCACGATGCCATAATATTGCCAGACCGTGTCCTTCAACAACTCCTGATATTGATAGTTGGTGAGTTCCGTCCTGGGATGCACCTTGGCGAAGAATGGCCTCTCTACATTGAAAGGCGTCACCGGTTGCCTGGCCAGCGGCGCCAGCGGGAGCGGGTTCTCGGCGGGCATGGGATCTTTGCCGCCATCGTGAAAGGTGAACTTCACCGGGTCGCCAAAGCGCGCAGGCGGCACGTTATCGATCTGCTCGTAGGAAGACCAGATCCATTGCGGGCGGGTGGGCGTCTTCTCCACGATGTGCAGGCCCACCAGCCCCACAGTGACGCGCGAGCACGCGCCCGTATCGGGATCGCGCACGATGGCGTCGCGCGTGTAATAGCGCTTGACCTGCCCCGCGGGGAAACCTGCCATGTCCAGCCAGGCGGCCTTAAGAACGATGGACCCGATGGGGAAACCGATCACCGGCGTAGCCGGGCGCGGACTCGGAACGTTAGGCAGATTGCTTCGCAGATAGTACCGGTTGCGCACTATGAAATCGAACGCCGCCCGATTGTACAGCGTCTGGTAGCGGACATATTTGGCGTTCTGCGCCGCCAACGGTCCGGCAAGTTCGCCGGCTCCCGCCTGTCCGATATCGTCGATTCCCGAAAACGACGCGAGCACCAGATCGCCGAACTGCGGCTGCACTTTGCAGGCGTTGTTGGCGGCGGCGTCGTACGCCTCGAAGCCGGGACCTGGCGCCGAACCATCCTCGTGGAACACCTCCCACAGCGATTTCATAGTTTCAAAAACGCGCGGTCCGCCAGCGGCCACAGTCTTGCCGGCGTCGGCAACGCCGCGATGGCCCGGAGCCGCCGGCCACACCATCGCCAAAAACGCGCGCCAGGCGAAGTCGTCGAAGTAGTTGACGGGAACATCGGTGAAACCGTCGGGAATGCAAACGTCGGCAGGCATTGCGGACGAGGAAATCGACCTCATGGGGCGGTCGGGGCACCCGTTGTTCGCCGCCGCGGCAGTAACCATGCCGCCTGCCGCCGAGAACACGACAATGCGGCAAAACCGAAAGTAGCGGGAAGGCTTCCTGGCGGGCACTGGAAACAATTATAATCGACGCTATCCGGAGGGGGTCCATTCCGGGGAGGGAATCGTATGGTTTCCAGACGTGATTTCGGCAAAATGGCTTTCGCCGGTCTTCCTCTATCGGCCGCATGGAGCGGGCCCGGTGAGTCGGTGGTGAACGGCGTGCGGCTGGGCGTCGCCACTTACAGCTTCCGCGATCTGCTGCGTACCCCCGGGCAGGACAACATCGATGGCGTGATCCAGGCGCTGCAATTTGCCGGTGCGCGGGAAATCGAACTCTCCTCCGCCAATACCGAACCTGCCGGACCCAATAGCGGTCCCGCAGTCCCTCCGCCGCCTTCAGCGTATCCTCCGCCGATTACCGCGCCGACGCCCGAACAGGTCGCCGCGGCGAAATTGGCCGTCCGCAACAGCCTGCGCCGGTGGCGGCTCGCCACGCCGGCCAGGAACCATGAGGCGATCCGCGCCAAGTTTCAAGCCGCTGGAATCGGCTTGTTCGCTTACCGCGTGGATTACGACGAGCAGTTCACCGAGCAGGAGATTGAGGTGACGTTCATGCAGGCCAAGGCGCTGGGTGTGCGCACGATGGCCTCACTGACCACCCTGAACGGCGCCCGGCGGCTCGCGCCCTTTGCGGATAAGCATGACATCTCGTTGGCGCTGCACAATACCGCCAACGAGAAAGACCCGAATGCCATCGCCACGCCACAGAGCTTCCGGACGGCTCTCGCGTTCTCGAAGAACTTCCGTCTGAACCTGGACATCGGCCACTTCACCGCCGCCAACCACGAGGCAGTGGCCTTCATTCAAGAGAACCACGCCAGCATCTCGCACCTCCAAATTAAAGACCGCACCCGAAACGGAGGCGCGAACGAGCAGTTCGGCGAGGGCGACACTCCCATTAAAGACGTCCTAAACCTCATCCGGGAAAAGAAGCTCCCGATTCCGGTGTTCATCGAGTATGAATACCTCGGCCTCGGGACGCCCCAGGAAGAAGTCAAAAAGTGCATGGCCTATGTGAAGGCTGCGCTGGCCTAGCTGCCTTCGCGCCACCGCGGCCATATGTCCCATTCCGGGAGACCAGTCAGTAACGGCCCTTTTTCTTGATCTTGACGGCAAGGCAAAAGTGCGCCACCTAGCGCGCCAGGCGAACAGCATTGATCGCTTGCGTCAACACGCCAGATTCCGACCGGACGAAACTGCGATAGTTTAGTTAGGACCGTTATACGGCCGGCGACGAGAATTTTGTTCTCGTTGTGTTGACAAGCCCATTCGATTCAATCGCCCGCCGCGCCTTCCGATTTCTGGCTCCTGGTCTGTGACTCCTGGTCTGTGACTCGCTCCCCTCCACGAGTCGGGTTAACTCAGGATTTTCCCTGAGTTAGTCCCGGGTAGAGATCGCTGACACGCCAAAGTCACAGACCTGTTCAATCAAATTCGGCGCAAGCACCATACCACTTGTGATCCATTCCATAAACAAGATCGACCAATCGGCCTCGCCGGTGGTGGGGCTGACTCCTGACTCCTGACTCCCTCGACTCCCATATCCTGCAGGGATATCAAGGGCGAAGCCCTTGGCTAGTTAGTTACTCCTTCTTCCTGATCAGCAGAAAGACCAGCGCCGTTGCGACCAGCGGGACCAGGCTCGCTCCCACCAGGATCGGCGCAAAGGAATACCGGTCCGAAATCCAGCCGATCAGGAAAGTGGAAACAATCGTCCCCACACCGGCGCCGGTGCCGCTCAGCCCGCTCACCGAGGCCACCGATCCGCTGGGATATAGGTCCGAAGGCAGCGCCAGCGCCATGGTCGACCAGGCCGCGTATGAGAATGTCGAGACCGCGAACAGCGCGACGATCACGGGAAAGTTGGAAACGCTGACGGTTGGAATCAGAAGCGTCATTCCCAGGCCGCAGATCAGGATGATGAACTTACGGGCCTTCAAGACAGGCCAGCCGCGCTTGATCAGGTAACTCGAGAAACCGCCTCCGAAAAAATTGCCGAGATCGGCCGCCAGGAAGGGGACCCAGAAGCCCATCAGCGCGTTCTCGATTTTGAAGCCTTTCGAGACCAGGTAGATTGCGAACCAATCGGTGATAAAAAACCAGACCGGATCGGTCAGCGCCTTGCCGAGCACTATACCCCAGGTCTCCTTCAGGCTCAGCAGTTGACCCCAGGAAGCGGGCTGGCCCGCGAGGGCGCCCGCCTTGCCGGTAATGGCGTGAGCCTCCATTTTCTGCTCTTCCTTGCGCGCATCCAGGATCATGCTGCGTTCCTCAGGGCCGAGGTTGGGATGCGTCTCGGGAGGCTGGTAAAACGCTTTCCACACGAGCGCCCAAACCAGGCCCAGCGAGGCCGTGAAAATAAATGCCGGCCGCCAGCTTCCGGAAATCCTGTAGATCCAAAACACCAGGAACGGCGCGACAGCCCCGCCCACGGAAGATCCGCTATCGAACAACGCTACCGCCCAACCGCGCTCCGACTTGGGGAACCACTCGGAAACGGTCTTGGTAGCGCCCGGCCAGTTGGCTGCTTCCCCCGAACCCAACAGAAACCGGAAGAAGATGAAACTCTTCAGGCCCACCGCCATGGAAGTGATGGCGGCCGCAATCGAATACCAACTCACCGTCAGCAGCAGCCCGCGCCGCGTTCCGAACCAATCGAGCAAACGGCCTGCGACGGTCTGCATCAAGGCATACGCAATCCGGAAAGAGATGACGATCAGGGCCCAATCCGAGTTGTTCCAGGAAAACTCCGTCTTGAGGTGCGGAGCGAGCACGCTCAGCGTCTGCCGGTCAATGTAGTTGATGACCGTGGAGGCGAACAGTAATCCGCCGATCCACCAGCGCAAATTCGGAATGATTCGTCTTGCGGGAAGGGCCGCGTCGCTCACCGACACAGCGTAGCATCTGCAATGCCCCCGCTCAACGGAAGAGTGAGGGCAACCCGAGGAATGGACGTGCATTCATGCCGCGGCTCCGCAATGCGACCCCGTGCGACGATGGCGCCGATTTTATCGGATTCTTTAAAAACTTCGCCATGCCCTTGTTTGGCGGCCCTTCGGCGAGTATTCTGTGGGAGTGACGAAGCGCAACCGAACGGCGTGGATCGCGCCGGCCTTAGCCGCCGGTCTCATACTTCTGGCTTGCGAGGCGAAAGCCGACAGGCTGAATTGCAACTTGGCCGAATACCGCACACAGCCGGGTCTGACCGCGGCGGTTGCCGGCGATACCCTGACCGTGACCTGGGAGGGCGACAGGAATCAGGAATTGCGGCTGCGCCTCGATATCGACGGCGGCGCGCCAACGATCCGGGAGCTTGCGGTGAGGCGCAAAGGCGAGGCGTGGGTCACGCTGGCGGCCAACGCCACACCGGATTTTCGAGTGGTCTCCGGGCTGCGCCGCATCACCAACCAACAACTGGATCCGCTGGCCGGCATCGGCGTCAAGATCACGCCCGAGATTCTGGAGCGGGAAAAATGGGAGGCGTTTTGGGATGCGCCGTTGAACGTTCCAGGTGGGGACGCCGCCCACAACGATTGCACGCCGCCGCAGAGAGGCGTTCTGAACCAGCCGGGGCTGCCGCGCAGTCCGGACGAGGTGAAGCGCGCGGCCGCGGTCTACCACGCGCAGAGCTGCGGCGTAAGAACGAACGGCGCGCGCCTCGAGATTTGGTTTCCGGGAGTGCAGCTTGGAGTTTTTGCGGGGCGGCTGCAGTACACCGTTTATAAGGGAACCAATTTGATCCGGCAGGAAGTGATTGCATCGACGCAAGAGCCCTCCGTGGCATACAAGTACGACGCGGGGATTCGCGGCGTCGCCGTCCAGCCGGCATCGCGCGTGGCGTGGCTCGATGTGACGAACCGATGGCAGGAATACCGGTTCGGCGGCGCTCCCAATGAGGCGCCGGTTACGGTGACGTCGAGCAATCGTATTGTGGCCGCGGAGGCGGCAGGCGGCGCGATTGCGGCATTCCCGCCGCCGCACAATTTCTTCTGGGCGCGTGAAACCACTTTCAACCTGGGCTACAACTGGTATCGCAAGGACAATGCCGCGGCGTTTTCCTTCGGCGTGCGCGAAGCCGAGGAAGAAGGCGGCGGCGGCCCGGCGCAGGGAGGTGAAGACCGGCGCCAGAACTTCGCGTTGCGCAGCGCGCGGCCCGGGACGGAGCAGCGGATGCCGGTGTATCTTTATCCGAGCCTGGGTTCGGCTCAGTCCGCGGTGGAACAAGCCTTCGCATTCACACGCAGCGACCATTTCAAACCGCTGCCTGGGTATCAGGTGATGGCGACGCACTTTCACATGGGCCTGGCGGCGAAGGCACAGCGGGCGGGCGGTCCGGACGCGAAGGTCCCGGATCTCGAAGTGCTGAAGGCGGCGGGAATCACCATTGTTGCGCCCATCGACGGCGGCGGCGTGGTCCCAACCACCACAACCGCGGGCCGGGGCGTGGCCGGGGCGCGGGGCGGCGTCCAGGTAGACGATCCGAAATGGCTGCAATGGAGCCGCGGCCTGGGCGCGCCACTCGATTTGATGGTGGACCAGGCTCTGGCTTTCGCCGGAGTCACCCGCGCCGATCTGCATTTGCCTGCCGCCGCGGACGTTCCAACCGCAGCGCCCGCCGCTGGGGGCCGGGGCGCGCGCGGCGGAGGCGCCGGCCGCGCTTCGTCATCGGACCCATATCGGGGCGAGGCGCTGTATTACGAGACGGCGCGGCGGCAATCGGACCGGAATTTCGTGGTGATGCCCAACGCCGAGTTGCTCCGCGGCGAAGTGGCCAGGGACTTGGGCGGACATTCCGATCTGCTGATCTCGCACCCCGTCTTCTGGACTCAGGGGCGCGCCGCCGGCCAACCTTTGGTGGAAGACAATGCCGCCTACGGCCATGTTTACCATGTGGGCGGCGTGGAGGACATGATGGAGATGGCGCATCGCGAAAACATACTGATCTACATGCCGCATCCGCGATCCAAGGGGTCCGCCGGCTTTCCCGATGCGATCAAGGATACGCCTCACTTCCTCGATGCGAGTTATCGCGGAATCGGCTTCCGCTGGGGCATGGGGTTGGATGGGTCGGAGCAACGGCTCTGCGAGTATCGCTGTCTGCCGCTGTTTGACGACATGAACAACTGGGTGGCGGATAAGCCGACGCCGCCGAAATACATCCAGGCGATCTCGGAGGTGTATGGGGAATCGTACGGCGACGACATTTACGCCAACAATCCGGTGAACTACGTGAAGATCGGCAGTGTGCCGCCGCCGGGCGAGTGGGGTCCGATAGTCGACGCCATGAAGACCGGGGACTACTTCGTGACCTCGGGCGAAGTATTGATCTCGACTTACTCGGTGCAAGGGACGGGCGCGCAGCGAACCATTTCGGCGGATGTGGAATGGACATTTCCGCTGGAGTTCGTGGAAGTAGTGTGGGGTGACGGCCAGCGCACGGACCGGCAGATTATTTCCGGCGCCGATCTGCCGGCGTTCGGGAGACACCACTTCCGGATTCCGTTCGACGCGGCGGGAAAGAAGTGGGTGCGGTTCGCCGCGTGGGACTCGGCGGGAAATGGAGCGATGGCGCAGCCGGTCAAGGTGACGAACGCGGCATCGGCGGCCGGGCGTCAGTAATGGCGAGCGCGCAGAGCATCAACGCCGCGCAACCGATGAAGTTATACCGAAGCCAGAAGACGTTGGTGAACGGAAGACGGCGAAAACCGCCTCGCCGGCCAGCGCCGATGAAATACGGCGGTTCCACCTACGCGCGGGAATCCGAAGGCCGGCACGAAGCAACCCATCAAGGAACCATAAAACAGCGAGCACATCCCATTCACGGCCACAATCGGCGGCCCCAGCCGGCGAAGGCAACGGCGTACACGCCCCAAAACAGCGCGCGACCAAACGGGACTGCGATAAACGAACTGTGACAGAGTGACAGAGAGCAGGCAGGCTTGCATCTCTGCTACCGTTGCGTATACGATGTTGTAAGTACTTTGTTAAAGATTTTTGTAATGTATTGCGATACTCGAACCACCCCGCGACCAGGACAGTTGCGTGCCGAGCCGATTGCCTTCGCCCCATGTTGAAAACGGCGTCAGAGTGAAGCTGGCGAGCCGCGGACCGAGCGTGCTCCGCGATATCAACCTGCGCGCCGTTCTGCAGTTGCTGCGCGTTCACAACCCCTGTTCATGCTCGGACCTGGCCCGTTACAGCGGGCTCAGCGTGCCCACGGTTGCCAGCAGCGTGGCGCGCCTGGAACATATCGGCTTGGCCAAACGGCTGGGTAAGGGTTCGTCGAGCGGCGGGCGTCCGCCGCACCTGCTCCGCTTCAACGAGACATACGGCTATGTGGCCGGCATCGACATCAGCGCGAACCTGATCCGCGTTGGGATTGCCGATCTATCCGGCGAGCTGCTGGGCGAATCCACTGGGGAGATCGGCGAAAAGACATGGCCGATGGCCGTGGTGGAGCGCATGGTTTCGGTGCTGGCGGCGCTGCGCGAGGATCTGCGGATTCCGGCCAAACGCCTGCTGGCCGTGGGTGTGGCGGCGCCGGGCATTACCGACGTCGATGCCGGAATGGTGGTCTCTGTGCCAAGCATGCAGGGTTGGGAAAATGTGCCTCTGGGGCGGCTTCTCGCCGAGAAGCTCCGCGTCCAGGTGATCGTGGAAAACGACGTGAACCTGGCCGCACTGGGCGAGCACTCCTACGGCATCGCGCAGGGAGAGCGGAATTTCGTGTTCGTGCACATCGGGCGCGGCGTGGGCGCCGGCTTGATCATCAACGGCCAGGTCCACCACGGCCCGGAATGGACGGCCGGCGAGATCGGTTATCTGCTGGTGTGCGGCGGCAACTTGCAACCCGTTCGAAAATCGCAAGTGGGAGCGCTGGAAGCGGCGATCGGTACCAGCGGGATTGAGCGCCAATGGCGCGAGCTGGCGGTCCGGAACGGCGATGCAGGGCTGGAAGATCTGGGCAGCGGCGAAATTCTGGATCGCGCCGCGCAAGGGGACCCGCGGGCGCAGCGAATTGTCGATAAGACCTCGGACTATTTGGCCATGGTGTGCTCCTATCTCAGCCTGATTCTGAACTGTTCGTTGATTGTCTTCGGGGGCGAGTTAGGCGTGCATCCGGCGCTTCTCCAGGCGACCAGCGCGCGCCTGGAAGAGCACGATTTCGCGCACCCGCGGCTGGCGATTACACAGCTTGGCACTAAGGCGCAACTCAAAGGCGCGTTGCGGCTGGCGTTACAGTCCGCCGAAGCCGCACTGCCGTAAGTGGAACAGGCCTCCGGGCCCGTCTGTCCAATGTTCCTGGCACTCGCCGCCAAGTGAGCAGCAAATGTTGGAAACTCACGCGACAGGCCGGGAGGCCTGTCGTACACGTTCACTGGGCGAGCTTCAGATTGCTGGAAAAGAACGGCAGCGTTTTCGTTTCCACGCGCTCCGCGATGCGGCTGGTGTGCGTGCCCTCGTAGATCTCGAACTTATGAGGAACTCCATACGCGTTCAGTATTTCGTCCAACGTCTTGCAGGTGGCCGCGATGGCCGCGTCCTGCGCGCCGGCGTCGAAGGCGATCGCGTGCAGCCGCCGCAAATTCGAGATGTATTGGTCGACCATCGCCAGCGGCGCATTGGCCGCCCATTTGGCCGCGATAGCCGGCTGAAATTCGCCACCCTTCGATGGCAGATCGAAGTATAGCGGCGGGTTCTTCGGGTTCGGAGACCAAGCGGCGGCCGATGCGAGTGTCGCCTTTGTGCCGAAATCGGCCTTCGCGATATCCTCCGGCGTGTGAACGGCCTCCGCGCGCGCCATGTCCCGCGGCTGAATGTTCGCAGCCATGCAGCAGGGGCTCAGGACATAGATACTGGAAAACACCTCCGGATGTTTCATGCCGATCCGCACGGCGCCATACCCGCCCATGGAATGGCCCGTGAGCCCGCGGCTGGCGGCGTCCGGAATGGTGCGGTAGTGGCTGTCCATGTATGCGACCAGCTCGTTTGCCACAAAGTCTTCCCAATCGCCCGTGGTTGCCGAGTTAGAATACATGCTTCCCTGGTAGCGAGTAAAAGAGTCCGGCATCGCCACAATCATTTCCTGCGTATTTCCATTCGCCAGCGCTTTGCCAATGACGGCGGGGATATCGATGAAGTGCTGCTTGACTCCCCACCAGTGATCCACGTCATCCGTGAAGCCGTGAAGCATGTACACCACCGGATATCGCCGCGCGCCGCCGGCGCTATAGCTGGGAGGCAAGTAGACCGCGACGTCGCGATCCGGGGAATCGCCCTCGAGATTCCCCTCGAGTCCCTTCCCGTGGACCACCACGCGCTGCACCGAGCCGTGCGGCTGCGCCAGAAGAGCGGCGGCAAATCCGGACGCCAGAACAAAGAGCCACAGTCTCATGGCCGAAGTATACACCCGCATTCCGGGCGCCGCCGATCACACAGCGCCGCAACGTTGAGGGAGCGGGAATTCCACGGCCGGGCGAGGAAATCCCGATAACGTTCAAGCACCCGTCACACATGGGTTTCGTATACCGGGCCGGTTCCCGCTTGCAGGGAACGAACGCCCCCGCCAGTTATATCCGTCACGCACGGCGGCGCGGATTTTTCTCGAGTTGGCCGAGGCCGGCCTGGATGAGGTAGGCCGAACGGCTGAGTCCGAAACGTTTGGCTCGGGCGTCGATCTTCTCGACCTGGCTCTCTCGCGCTGCGATGTTGACGCGCACCGTTTTGTCACCCGGCGGCTCGACGCTCACCAAGAACGCGACCGCACCGTTCATCGCAGGATCGTCCGCTACCGCATCAAGCGTCGCCGGCGCTGGTATCTTCTCGCCGTCCTCGATCATGCCCTCGATATGCAGAGCCAGCGCTGCAGCCGCCATCCGGCGCGCTTCCTCAAGCGTCTTCCCCGCAGTCACGCAGCCTGGAAAGTCGGGAAAGCTCACCCCGAAATCCGAGTCGCGGTCCTTATGCAGATATGCGATATATTCCATGCTTCTCTCCGCCTGGCGGCCCGGGATCACTTGAACTTGATCCCGGCTCTTTTCTCGATACTTTTCAGCGTTCCTATCGGAATGTCGCGTTTCGGATGTGGGACGGTGACGCGGCCTTTCTTAACCGCGTGCTTGAACTGCTTGTGGCTGCCGACCTGATTGACCTCGTACCAGCCATCTTTTTCCAGCTCCTTAATGACGTCCCGGCTGTCCATCGCCCTTCTCGATTATGACAGTAAGTCTACACACTGTTTGCGCAATTGTCAACGTTTTGTTGCGTACTCATTGCGCAACATAACGTGACATTGCGAGCAACTCATGCGCCGCGTTGCCAAGGAACCCGCAAGCCGGGCCCAGATGCCTTCGTTTTGCGCGGTGCGGATGTATTCGGCCAGGTCCGGATTGCCGCTGAAATCGAATTTGCCGGGCTCGGGCTCTTGCATGGGCGCGCATCTTGCGCATGCGGTCGCGCCAGTAATTGCGTGGGACGCGCGGATAATGGATGTCGCAGGAGCGGATGACGAAGGGTTTGGCATTCAACATGAAGTGGTCCGCCTGCGCAGCCAATGTGTGAGAAGCGCGGGCTGCAAGCGCCGGCGCCAATATGCCATTGGCGGATGGGGTCTTCGATGAGGACATCGTGGCATCGTCTCTCTTGTGGTATATAGCTAAGATACCGAGCCGCATGCGAAAACGCGCGCCATGGGCCGCTGCCGTCGCGAGTGCGCTGGCATGTGCGATGGCGCAACAAAGCGTCGGCCCCGCGTATCCGACGCGCTGGTGGACGCCGGTTTCCGCTGAGTCGGCGCCGGCCTGGGAGATCCTGCCACAAGCGGCCAAGGCGGGCGAAGTGATTCTGTCCAAGAGGAACGAACTCGGAATCCTTTCCAACTTTGCCGCCGCTCCATTCACGCTTCGAGGCAAGCGCTACGCCAGCGTGGAGGGGTTTTGGCAGATGATGCTCTATCCGGAGGGACCCTCCGATCCGCGCGCGAAAGCTCCGGGAATCGTATGGCCGCACTCTCGCGAAGAGGTCGCGGGGATGACTGCGTTTGAGGCCAAGGATGCGGGAACCGCCGCCGAAGAAAACATGCGCAAGATGGAGATCGACTGGGTGACCTTCGAAGGTAAGCGGATTCGATACCGGTCGAAGACCAAGGGCGATCATTACCGGCTGATCCTGGAAGCGATGCGGGCGAAGTTGGAGCAGAATCCGCAGGTGCGGCAGACTCTTCTGTCCACGGGAGATCTGATTCTGCGGCCCGACCACATTGAGGAACCAGACCCGCCCGCTGAATGGCTCTATTTCAAGATTTGGATGGACATCAGAACGGAGCTTCGGCGAAAGTAGCCGTGTGGTCCGCCCCAGGGGCGCGCGCCTCCGGCGCGTGGACCGGCCAGGAGGCCCGTCCCACAAAGACTGATAGAGTACTTGGAGGCGCGTGCCGCGGCGCGAATCGCACAGGAGGTGAGATGATGAAGCGTTTCAGAAAGACAATGCTTGGCTTGGCTCTCGCTTTGGCCGTTGCCGCCGTTCCGTCGTGGATCAATGCGGAGCAGAGGCGGGGCCAACAAGGAGGCGCCAATCCATTTCCGGGTGGAGCGAACCCGGACGGATCGCTGAGACCTACGTCGCCGGTGAGCCGTCTTTTTTCTCAAGACGCCTACACCGAATACGCCATTCTGGACCCTGGCTCGGAACAGTTTCGCATTCGCTTCCTGCCGGAAGAGACCAGGACGGGAGCGACGGAATTGGTCAACGCCACCCGCGGCGGCAGTGAGGGATCGGACGTTGAAGTATACGACCCTCGAACGGGCAAGCCCTTGAAGTTCACTTATCAGCAGGAGGGCAACGACCCGGAGAATCACGCTATTCGCGCCACTCTTCCCATTCCAGTGCCTGAAGGCGGAATTGGCCGCGTCCTGATTTACAAGACTTACAAGGATCCCAGGACTTATATGATGCACGGCGACGATATCGTATGGGTCCGAAGCCTGAGCGGCTACCGGCTGGGCGTGATTCTGCCGAAGGGCTTCGCCTTCATTTCGTCGAACGTTGCCGCCCAGCTTACCACGCAGGCGGACGGGCGTCTCAAGCTGGCATTCGCGAACCCCAGCGGCCAGAGCAATCCCGTGACTATTCATGCGCGCAAGACTACCGCCGCATTTGCTCCGCTCCAATATGCCGACATGTTTTTCGACGACATCAAGACGCTCTACGATCTGGATGCCCCCGACACGCACGCCATTAAGGTGGATCAGAGTTATAGCGATTATCGCAAGGGCGCCAAGGCCAGGCTCGATTCCCTGGCTTACCTGCAGTTACAGGACCTGAAGGTGATCGACCTGGATACGGCGAAGGCATTCGCTCCGGTGAAGGATGGCAATGTAATGTCCGTAACGCTGGAAGTTCCGATCGCCGACGACAAGCAAAGCGCTCACATCAGAATCACCGGCACGCTGAAGGACGCGGGCTATAAGGCCGATAACGGCGACCTGGTCTTCGATCGCACTCTGCACGGGCTGCGCAACACAGTGCTGCTGCCCGCGGGCTGGGAAGTTGCCGGAGTCTCGCAATCCGGAACTATCGGCACTTACCAGGGCCGCGCCTTCGTGGCGCTGATTAACCTGAATGCCGAGAATAACTACAGAGTGATTATTCACGCGAGAAAGGCCGCTCCATAACTGCTTACGACGACGCCTTACGACAAATACTTACTGCGTATCGGTCACTGTAAGTTTGCGGAAATCGAGGGTGCGGCGCATCTTGCCGTATTTCAAGATGAGTTGCTCGGAATCTACCGCGGCTTCCACGAATGGTCCGCCAAACAAGGGCCAGTGGCCGTAATCCAACGGGATGCCGTTCACCCGCGGAGTCTCTCCGTAAGTGAAGGCAAGCGTTTTGCCGCGCAGCGAGTGAAATTGCACGGATGGGGCCGGGTCCAGGCGGAACTCCAGTTTCAGCGCCAGAATCGCACGCTGGAATGCCTCCATGTCCGTAAATTCCGAGCGGCCGGCCACCTGCACCACGATGCCATTCTTCAGGTACGGACTGAACAACCGCTTTCCACCACCCTGAATCGGGACCCAGGAGTACGGTTGCAACGGACGGCAGGCGATCAAGGCATCGCCGCCTTTGGCGAAGATCCAGCCCGGCGGGCCTTCGCGCAGGTCCGTCAGGTCCTTTGAGAAGAAGCCATTGATATGCGGGAAACGCGTACCGGGCGGGATGTCGTAGAGCGCGATGATGGCATCCTGGTCTTGAAAGATCTTCTCGTAAGGCGAGCCGCCAACCAACTTATCGGGCGAATCGTAGCTCTTCTTCGAACTGACTACGCCGGAAATCCCGACATCCGGCGGAAACGAGAAATACGTCTCCAGCTCGCGCAGTGACGAGTAAGGGTGCAGAGTGAATAGCGTGTTATGCACGCCGCGCGGGTCGGGAACTGTCCAGGTCACATCCCACGAGTGTTCCTGGATTGGCTGCAATGTGCCGCCTTGATCGGAGCTTACGGCGTACTCACTCCGCACGTAGGTGGTCTTATATACCGGACCGTGAAGATCGTCGAAAAAACGCCAGCGGTTGCGGGTCCGCTTGAGCTCAAGGTGAGTGTAGGGCTGCGTGCGGTCAGTGGCTATGCGCTTGAGAATCTCCGGCGGCTCATAAGCGCTGGCCAGTAAGTAGAAAAGGATGTAGTTGTCCGGCGGGTCGAGCGGGCGGCCCAAGCCGAACAGCACCCAGCCGAAATCGCTGGAGACGTTGAGCCATTTTTCGAGCACCGGCTCATCATATACGCGGGAGTGTGCGCCTACGAAGATCCCATCCAGATTCTCCGCCGCGTAGTCGGCAATCAGGTAATCAATCATCATGGCGGCGCGCTTCTTCATCGCCGGGTCTGTAGCCCACTCCGCCAGATAGGACACGGAGAGAAAGTACAAGCCCATATAGTGCGGGCTGTCGTACTCGCCTTGCCCACGTGTGGTGGTGAGCTTCACCCAGGATTCGATCCAGCCGGCCGCCTCCCTAAAATTCTCTTCCGAAGACTTGCCGTTATACCATTGGCTGCCGTCCTGATTTGGCCACAATTGAGCCATCAGGTACAGGGACGAGTAATAGAGAAGCCAGTGATTCTCGGTGTCGCCACGGTAAGGCATATAGGTCAGGAATGAGCGGCGAAGCGCTTGCCTGGCGGACGCCGATAGCTGGCCCCGATCGAGATAGGCGATCGCGGTGACCGGATACATCCAAAACATGTCGCCGGTAGGTCCGGCTGCCAGCAGTTCTTCGAGACTGCGCGAGCATAACTCAGGGTCCTCGTGAAGCCGGAGCTTGGCCGCGATGTTGGCATAACCCAAAGGTCCTGGGGTCTTCGGGTGTGCATAGACGCCGATCACGGATTGGACACGACGGTCGAACTCCGGCGTCTGCGCACTCAGCGTGAAGCACAATACCAGACTCGCCAAGAGAGGGCGAATCATGGATGTAGCGCGAATCATGGATGCAAGGCCCCGGGAACAAACTTCATGCGGAAAACGGCGCTGCCTTCCAATCCGTCTCTTTTCCAGGTGAGACCGTAGTCGGCGGAAACGTAGAGGGCTTCTTCGTGGACGCTGGCGTAGATCCGTCCGGGCGCCGCCGGGTCGAAAGCGACGCTCCAGACGCTGGCGGCGGGGAGGCCGGCGTTTCGTAGCTGCCATGTCTTGCCGCGGTCTTCCGAAATAGCGACGCCCGGGCCCCAACCTGCGACGGCGATGCGGTTGGGTGAAGATGGATCGAAAGCAATGTCGTAGATGTTCCGGCCTACTCCCAGGTTCCCATTGCTCTCAAAGGTGACGCCGCAGTTGGTCGATTCGAACAATCCGCCTCCCTCCGTCGCGGCGAGCCAATAGCATGAATCATGGGGCGATTGCTCAATGTGCAGCGTCTGAAATCCGGCGGCGCCGGCCAGCCGCCAGTGCCGGCCGCCATCTTCGCTGCGAAAGATGCCTTCTTCGGCGCCGGCTACCAGAACTCCGGCTCGTTTCCGGTCGACACGGAGGGCCGCGGTGTATTTCCGCCGCAAACCGGCGCTGGCGTCATGCCACGTTTCGCCGCGGTCGCGGCTAACTTGAATGCCCGCCGTGTGGCTGAAATAAATCGTGCCGGGAGCGTTAAGATCGAGCGAGACATCGAGTAACTCGGTGACATCGCTGCCAGTCAGGATCTTCCACCGTTCGCCCCGCTCGGTCACGCGCAACAACCCATTGCCAGCGGCGACATATACCGTGGATGGGTCACGCGGATCGTAATCGAGAGCGGTGAGAGAAGGATGATTAAAGCCCGCGTGGCGCCAGCCGGCCGCATCCGATTTGAGGAACAGGCCGCTGGGCGGCAGTCTGGCTCCGACCACATAGCCCTTGGACGTGACCATGCAGGCGTAGAGCGTATATTGGCCCGCGGCTGGCAAGGGCAACATCGCCACGGCTATTAGCCACCGCATGGTTTTTCGCATAAGTTACCGGAGCTGATAGGGCTGGGCCGGCGCCGGAACGGGTTCGGGAACTTTGGGGGGATCGATGGCCGCGGCCCCGGCGAGTCCTTTGCCGGTTACCTTGCTGATGCCGATCAGCGGCCCGGCATATCCGGTGACTTTGATGCCTTCGATTCTGGCATTCCTGACGTTGGCCAGCGCGATGCCTTTGGCGCACGTGCCTGTCACATTGATCAGCGAGAAGCCATCGAGAGGCTTATTGGGGTGGACGGCCACGCCGTCGACAAGAACGGGGCAATCCTTGACGCGAATGTTCGAGAACTTGAAATTCCTGATCGTGGGGATGCCTTCGTCGCCGGGCACCGGCGCCTGATCCTGAATGCCGCTGCCGAGGATGTTGAAGCGGAGAAAGCCGCCGTCCGTGCCGGAGACATCGAGATCGTCGGCGACAATATCCTCAATGAACGCTCCACGGCCGGGACGGCTCTTGATGTAGAGAGCGAATGTGCGGGCACGCACGAATTTGCAATGCTCAATGCGGACGTTACGGATGCCGCCGGAGGTTTCGCTGCCGATGCCGATGCAGGCGAAGATGGCGTCCGCAAACGTGCAGTTGGCGATGTGAACGTCCTCCGTGGTCTTGAGCAGAGTGTAGGCTTCCATGCCGCGGCCGGATTTGAGTGAGATGCAGTCGTCGCCGGTCGAGATATCGCAGCTATCGATGCGAACGTGTTTGCAGGAATCGATATCGATGCCGTCGCCGTTGCCGCCAGTGCTGCGGATAGTCAGGTTCTTGATGGAGATATTCTCGCTCNNGGTGGAGCGACCACATCAGGCGGTAGTCTGTGGAAAAATCTTCGAAGCGGACGTCATTACAGCCGATGGGCTCGATGAGCGCGGGATGGCGAAGCGGGTTCTGGAGTGTCGGGCGTCCGCCGAGAGCCGGGTTGCCCACAATCTTGCCGGGCCCGGCGACGCCGATATGGTTGGCATCGATCGCGTAGACAAGGCCAACGTGTCCTAGAATCCACTTACCTTCCCAGCGGACCTGAGTGACAGGATAGTCGGCGAAATCGGGTGCGCCAAGAATGGTCGCGTCTTTTTCGAGGCGGAGGGTTGTGTTGGTCTTGAGAGCGATGGCTCCAGTGAGATAAGTGCCCGCCGGAACGAGCGCCTCGCCGCCGCCAAGCGCCCAGCAGCGATCGATGGTTTGCTGGATGGCGGCAGTGTCTTTGGTTGTGCCGTTGCCGGTGGCGCCGAAATCGCGGACGCTGAGAGTGACATTGGCCTTCGACGGGCTGGCCGCGGCCGGAGTGGACTTTTGCGCCATGCCGCGGCTGAGGAGTGGGGCGGCCACCGGAGCTGCGAGTAAGAAGCTTCGGCGCGCTAGACGACGATCAAGACAAGTTTTCAGCTTCACCGGCGGCCCTCGCTCCCTGGCGGAAGAGCCGACTCTATGGCCACGGTGAAGCGGCTCAGGGTGTTCATATCCGCGTTGGGCGATTCCACTACGCCGAAGTAACGGCCCTTATAGAAGGACATCTTACCCGGCTGTGTTTGCCATTTCTGCCAGGCGTCAAACGCGGACCGTCCCCATGCTGGCATGTCGTAGATGGTGACCGTCACTTGCGGCGAGCCGCGGTATTCGCCACGACACACCCTGCGCGCGCCCGCTGTCCCACGCAGGTTTCGGAACTGTGCGGGTATGGGTTTCGCGCAGTCCTGAGGGGATGCCAGAATCCATCCGGCGGCGGTTGCCGGCAGCGATGCGCTGGGAGCGACGTACGATAGCAGGTCGGAACAGACAGCGATGCCGGCTGACAGGAGGAAAATACTCCCGAGGCGTTTCAACCAGGCTCTCATGCGGGTGATTCCCAGTTTACCGTATTGCGCCATTGGGAGACAGGCCCGCGCGGCGTGGGTGTATATGAGAGGGCTGCATTGATTACAGGGCCGTGTTGATTACAGACAGGTCGAGGATTCCTTGAGAATCGCGTGGAGAGCAGCGTCCATTGCTTCGTCCGGAGTCGGGAAGCGATTGGAAGGAAGCGACGGACCAGGAGGTCCGTCGTACATATGATCCATTGCTTCCTGGGGCGTTGGGAAGCGATTGGAAGGGCTTGGCTGGGATTCGGCAGGGCTTTCCGGGACATGTTGGCCGGCAAGCGGGCTGGCAAACGGCATGGCATCCGGGGCGACAACAGGCGATTGGGGGGCTGCGGAAGGTGGGGTTTTCGGGTTTTGACGGAACGATACCAAATTCGCGGAACTGGGTGTCGATTGTTGGGGTTGCGGGGCTGGAGCAGCGGGGGTGTCGGGGGTGGCAGCGTCGGAGTTGGCAGGCACGTTGGCATGCGACGGCGCCTGCCCCACTTTGAGGTGTTGCAGCTCTTTGAGGGCGCGGTGATAGTTGCGCTCGCAGGCGTTGACCACCCGTTGGAGGCGCTCGAAGTAGCCGGCGTCGGTGGCGAAGGCGTGGGCGGAATTGCAGGCCTCCGATTCCGGATGTTGGGCAAGGAAGGTATCCGCCGCGTGTTCCCAAAGAACGGCTTCGACGCGGCGCATGCGGCGGAGGCGCCATTCGTTGTGAACGAGGGTATCGACGAGGAGGCGTTGGTCGGAATCGGCGGGGCTGTGGTGTTCGTGGTATTCGGCGGCAAGCTCGGCGAGATCTTCGGCGGATTCGTCGAACATGATCTGGTGTTGGGCATAGATGCCGTCCTTGAGGGCGTTGTAGCGGTACGCAGCGTGGCCCTGGGGAGTGCTCGGGCCGGTGGATTTTAAAGAGTGGGCGCGGCTGGCAGCGGCTTGTTTGGGAGTTGCCATGGGAGGAACCTCGATTCGATTAGAGGCTAGCAGACGTTTTTGGGGCTGCAGGGCGCAAAAGGGCTCAAATGCTTTAGACCGAAGTTCTTAGGCCTCGGAA
>PLDF01000083.1 GCA_003135055.1 Bryobacterales bacterium
GCAGGCTTACCGAAAGCTCACATCGCACTGGTAGCGACCGCAGGGATCGTGTGGCTATCGGCGCGATCGCACGTTGTTCCATTCGTCGTTCTAGTGGACAACCTCGGCCGGCCAATCGCCTCGGGAATCGCGGATCAGACGTCCTTAAACGATGACCGGCTAAAGCGATCGAACATTTTCAGTTGGGTCGAGAACCTGCGGACGGTAACCACCGACGGCATCGCACAACGAAAGGTGATTGACCGCGTGTACGCGCAGATCGCCAGCGGCAGCGCGGCGCAGACATTTGTCAGCGAGTACTACCGCGGTGATCCACCGTTCAAGCGCGCCGAGACTGAGACAGTCTCCGTCGAGGTGAAATCCGTTCTACCCACCAGCGACCGCAGCTACGAAGTCGAATGGGTGGAAACAACGCGCGATCTCTACGGCGCCGTGAAGGCGACGGATCGCTGGAAGGGGTACGTCTCGATCGCGCTCAATCCGCCCAAGGATGAGCGCCAGGCGCGCATCAACCCGCTCGGCGTTTATATCACGAACGCGAGCTGGGCCAAGGTTCTATGAAAGGAGCAAAGAAAATGCAATCAAAACAAATCATCGGCATACTCGCACTCAGCATCCTGCCCATCCTGTCGGCGCAACCACCGACGGGAGTGAAGCGAGTGCCGCCTCCGCCAAAGAGCGTCCCACCGCTCTTGCGGCAGTATGACTTTGGCGGTCAACTGCGAACGCTCGAAGATCCCACTACTTTGCCAAGTACGGTGACGCCTGAACTGGCGACGCCTACGGTTTCCAATGGAGCGGCGCCCAATGACTACCGTCCGAAGACGGATGTCCCGCTGACCGCGACGGCACTCGAAGCGGTGCGCGTGAGCGAGCGCTGGCAAGGAGAGAAGAACGCACCATCGCTCGGTACCGATGGTCGCGTGATGTACTCCTATGGAGCCGGATTGCCGACAGTCGTCTGCGCGCCTCTGCGCGTGTGCACGATTGAGCTGCAGGCCGGCGAAAAGATCGTCGGCGAGCCCCAAATCGGTGACTCAGTCCGGTGGAGCATCTCGCCCGCAATGTACGGCACCGGCGATGAAACCACTGCCGCGATCATCCTCAAACCGCGGGCGCCTGGTCTCGACACAAATCTCCTGATCACCACGGACCGACGCGCCTACTACCTCCGGCTGATTTCCAAACCGGAAGACTACGTGGCACGCGTCGCCTTCGCATATCCCGAGGACGATACACACAAGTGGCAACAGCAACTGGCAGAGCAGCAGGCTCTGGCGAAACAGGAGAAACATGCGGCGGACGTACCGGCAGCGATGATCACCGTAGAAAAGATCAATTTCGATTACACGATCCGCGGCGGCGATGAAAACCTCCGGCCCCTGCGCGTTTTTGACGACGGAGCAAAGACCTACATCCAAATGCCACCCGAGCTGCAACACCGTGAAGCGCCAGTGCTGCTTGTCCTCGGCAAGGACGGCAAAGGCGAGATGACGAACTACCGGGTGAAAGATCAGACCTACATCGTGGATCGACTGTTTGATCGCGCAAACCTCGTCCTCGGGTCGGGTAAAAAGGCCCTGAAAGTGGAGATCAGCCGTGGACACAAATAATAGTTCCGAGCGCAAACCTATCGAAGCTCCGAGCGGAGTCAATCTCCATCCCCAACCTGCGAAGGCCGTCCGCATTAGTCGGCGAGCAGGCGGGGCCATCGTCTCCGTGATCGTTCTTCTGCTGCTCGCGTTTGCTTACGGCGGGTATCGCCGGACCCTCAACAACCAAACTGCTGCGCGCGATGCGGGCTTGCCGAAGGGTGTTACGCCGGCAACACAGGCAGGCAATGAGTTCATGCAGGCCACTCCAGCGGGAACCGTGCCGATGACTCGAAGCCATTCAGACGAACTGCATCCGCCCGATTCGCCGCCTTCGCCACAAACCACGTGCGGCTCGGATTCTAGAACTGGCCAACCTTTCCGTTTCAATCCGCAGACGGGCCAGCCTTGCAATGGCTTGCCCCAGGAGCGAGTCGTTGTGCGGCAGCCGAACGCCATCCGGACTCAGCCGGTCGCACCCGCGCCGATTCACGAAGAGACACCCGAGGAGCGCCGCATAGCAGCGGCGTATCAGCTAGAACAGGAAGCAATCCAAGCGCCCACCAGCGTTCGCAATTCAGTCACATCCTCGCCCACAGCGACTACCGGACAGTCCGGGTCAAATAATCTTTCTCAGGTCGAAGCACTGAGCCGTGCTCTGGGCATACGGCAGAGCGGTGATTCCGGTCCCTTGCCGAATGGACAGGCCACTGAAAACGACTACGACGCCCAGAACATGCAGTCCCGCAAGGAGGCGTTCCTGACTGGAGCCCGCACCGGCCAGGCGGACGATTATCTTCGCTCTACCCGCGAAGCGCCGCTCTCCCGCTATGAGATCAAAGCAGGCTGGGAGATCCCCGCAGTGCTGGAGCAATCTCTGAATTCCGATCTCCCCGGCGAATTGAACGCACTCGTCACATCCAACGTCTACGACACGGCAACGGGCCTCTACCTTCTGATTCCCCAGGGTTCCCGTTTGACCGGAAAGTATGACTCCCGCGTTTCCTATGGTCAGGACGGCGTGCAAGTCGCGTGGAGCCGCATCATCTACCCGGACGCCTCGTCGGTTGATCTCGACGGTATGATGGCCCTCGATTCCCATGGCAACGCCGGCCTGCGTGACAAAGTAGACCACCACTATACTCGTCTGATCGGATTCTCGGTGCTCACGAGCATGTTCACCGCCGCCTTCGCAATCTCGCAACGGAGCAACCAGAGCGCCCTCACGTACCCGTCGCCGGCCCAGACGGCCGGAAGCGCAGTCGGCCAGGAGCTCAGCCAGACCGGCGCGCAGATCACCCGCCGCAACCTGAATGTGCAGCCGACGATCAAGGTCCCGGCGGGCTACAAGTTCACGGTTCGCGTTAATCGGGACATCCTTTTCGATGCTCCGTACGAACCTATGCGGGCGGACCCGCCCTCAGTCGAACCGCCTGGACAGCTTCGCCGGAGAGGCGGTGTATCGACCACAGGGTACGCGCCGAACCACTGATCGTCAAAGATTTCAAGATGTAGTGAACAGCTGGAGCCGCTAGGATGTCGATCTCGTCTCTCTACAAAGCCATGGAAGGGCCGAAGAACAGCGCACAAGACGGAACGCTACTTGCTCCCCAGGATGTTGCGCGACGGCTTCAGGTCTCGGTAGCGTGGGTGCGCGATCACAGCACCCGTAAGCACCCGCGTCTACCAGTCGTGCGTGTCGGCGGATTACTGCGATACCACCCAGTAGATCTTGAGCGGTGGATTGAGGATCTGCGTGCGGCTGGGATCAGAAGGGCCTCATGAGTTCCGCTTCCCACGAACCGCTCCTTTGAGGTATGCTCGCTTTTAAGGAGGCAGGAGTGTCACGCGAGCGCCATCAGAACGGATGGGTTGTAGAGTCCGGCAAGCGGATTAGGAAGTGGATCGGCCACTGGTGCCCGTACCGTCCGGACGGAACTCGTACCCACTCGACGGTGGTCCTAGGCCTTAAATCGAAGATGCGCAAGTGGGAGGCAGAAGATGCGCTCCGCAAGCACATCGAAAGCGAGACCGGACAGCGGCCGAAATGCGACGCCGATCCAACATTGCAGTGGTTCTGGGAGAACGCCTACCTACCATCTCGGACTTGGGGGCCGGCCATGGTCTCCACGGTTACATCAATTGTCAACCGACACATACTTCCGAAGTTCGGTCAGACGCCATTGGCCGACTTAGATAAACTCGAACTCCAAAAGCATCTGAATGCACTTGCGGAGTCCTTCAGCCGATCAATGGTAAAAAAGATTCTGGTGCAGTACCGCGCGATCCTGGAGGAGGCGGTCGAACGGGATCTGGTCGTCAAGAACCAGGCGCGCAATCTGGCGATGCCGCCCACGAGGAAGCCATGCGGCCGGTTCCTGGCATTGGAAGAGTTCGATGCGCTCATGGCTCAACTGGAATTCCGGGATCGTCTCATCGTGCGGATGTTTTGTACGATGGGTTTCCGACCGGGCGAGATGTTCGCGCTCCGCTGGGACGACATCGAAGCGGGGCGAGTGAGGGTAGACGAGTCCGTTTCCCCGTGGGGAGTGAAGGAACCCAAAACCGAGGGGTCGGACGCCTACCTCCCCATGCCGGCGAGCGTCCAGTCGGAGATGGATTTATGGCGTGGCATGCGCTGCACCACGTCTCCGGCGTCCCTCGTCTTTCCAACGGCCAACGGCACTGCGCTCTCGGCCCACAACTACGAACGCGACGTGATCGTGCCGGCCGCCATCCGCGCCGGTATCATGACCGCGCCTCCAAAGGAACGCCAGACAGGCGACGCGAAGCGCGACAAGGCGACCGCGGTGAACTTCCAAGCTTTCCGCCGAACCTTCGCCACCTGGATGCAACGCACGGGCGCTACCGTTAAGGACGTCCAGGGCGCCATGCGGCACAGCAGTCCCGACCAGACGCTGAAAGCTTACATGCGCGAGATTCCGGCTGGTGTGCGCACCGCGGTAGACGCGCTTGATCGGATGTTTACGGAGCGGCGTAACGCGGATACCAAGACGCAGGGGCCTCTCCAATGAACCATTCTGGTACACAGCCGCAAACAATCTTTGGTGTGGGGACGCCGATAGTTATATGAGAATCTGATACGCCCGAGTGGATCCGAGCCATGCTGCCGCCCGCCAAGCCGACGCCGCATAGGGCGACGAGGGCTGAGTTGAGCAGCCAATCCAGGCAATTTCGGCTTAAGAATTTATAGCGCCAGTTGTCGATGCGATCAAGGCAACGTTAGACAGATTGGATACCGTTGAAGGGAAGACCTTTCCGAGCCCTGCGAGTAAAGCAAGGCACCGCTTGCACGCACAGAGGGCTCGGGGAGCATCGCTAAGCGCCCGATTGACTCATCCCCGGCGACGATGGCGGGCTTGCAGCGGGCTCTACTCCAGGCGCCTCCACATTTCGGGATTGTGCTCGTAAAGGTCGTCCTGGTTTCCGGCGAACACCGCTTCCTGATCGAAAGGAATCTCGAAGCGGCAAACCGGCAGAAGCTCCACAACATCAAACACGTCCCACCACGGCTCCTTTTCATCGGTCGGGTACCTGATCGTTTCGATGTAGATGCGCCCGAACTTCTCACGCCAGTGGTAGAAGCATTGCTCCTCTCCATTCCACCGGGCTATGGTTGCGTTCCTGCATCGGCCTTTGTAAATCTCCCCGTGTCGAAGCTGTACTTTCGCCAGAATCCGGCGGCCGGTGATCTCGTCATGCGTCCTGGTCTTGATGAGGTGGACTGCGTAATCCCGGACTGCTACAAGATCGTCCGGGGCCAGTTGCGAGTATTTCTGAAGAACCTGGTCCTCAGTCATTCCGTGAAAGACCAGATCCCGGTAGACGTTCCAAAATCTCACGCCTCGGATATATGGTTCAGCCTTACCGGGTGCGATGGTGATTTGCTCTATTGGCATCTCGTCGTCACGTCATGGGGGCCTTCTCCGAGCATGGCAAACAACCGCACCTCCGCTCAGATGGTTCGACGGTGCCGGGTTCGATTTTCCGGCTGGCCCGGTACGTCGGTGGCTCATAGCCTAAAATCGAACCATGCTCTTCAATTTCCGCTTCGACCAAACCAAATCCCGCACGATTCTTGATTTGCTCCAGACGAACGAGCCGGAAATGGCGCAAGGATGGGGCGGCGGCGAAGTGAATCTTGATCTCAATCGGGAAGATTTCGTTCAAGCCACCGTCAACTGCTATCAACCTGATGGCTGGAGAATTGATACCTGCTTGCACAGAGCACATGAGCCACGAGGGTTCACAAACCGCCCCGTTGGACTTCACGTGTTGTGAACCGCTGCTTCCAATCTTCCATATTCTGTGATCCTGCTACGATTACCTCAAATCACGCCCAACCTTCGCATGGCTTCCACTATCACCGGGCGCTTCTCCGGTGGACAGGGATACTTCCTGCTCTTTGCTTCGATTCAGTTCGGTGCAACTCTCCCGGTCAGACCAAATTCAGACTTCACATGCGCAATCCAGCAATTCTTCGGCAGGAAGCCGCCGATGCGTTTGACCTCTTGGGCGATCTCAGAGTAGGTTGGCGATTTCACGACAGTTTGCGCTCAATTTGCGACGGCCTCCGGGTATCCGGCGAATGCGATACACTTCCGCACCTGTTCGGGCCAAAGCAATAGATCACTGCCGGGAGCGCCGTCGTATCCGACGCCAGGCATCCCGGTCGCCCGGTTCACTGCCAGAGAATTGAGCGGAGGCCAGTCGTTCTCCTCACACCACTCGGCAATCTCCCCGAGAAAACGGCCAACACCATGCGTCAGAAACGGGACACCAGCCCTCTCGCAAAGGTTCCCGTAGAAGATCACGCACTGTTCGACCATCTTGTCGGTAATCTTCTCGGGCGGTAGACCGTTGAACGCTCGACAGACTTCCTTATGACGCTTCAGCAACGTTCTGACGATTGTCGTGGCTTCAGCAGTCATGATTGTCCCTGGTAGTTCACGATACCACCTTCTTCAAGTTTTTAAAGATCGGCTGGCTCCCCTTCCAGTCGTACCGGATTAGTTTGATGCCAAGCCTCTTCATCCGGCTTGCTGTATCCGCTGACACTTCACCGGGAAGCACAAGGATGCGCTGCGGATCACTCTTCTCCAAGGCACCATGCAGCATCGCTTGGCCCACTGCTTGATACAAGCTCGTCGTAGTCTGATCGGTTTTGACCTCGATCAAATGGGTTATCGTGGCCTTGCCGTCAGCGAGAAAAAGGTCGATCTTGGGGGTTGTGTAGGCGTCGAGTCCCATTGCTTTCAGTTCGGCGTTGAGCATGTTCACAACGATGCCGTGGTCGCACTGGCTTTCAATGGCCGCCGTCAACTTATACCTCTTCCTTGGCCCCTCAAATTCCGGCGTGAAGGAGAGGTCCGGGTTTTTCTCGGTAACTTGCGCCGGCGTTTTACCCGTTGCATTAGTCTTGAACTGTTCCGCCGCTCGAATGTAGGCCGCAAGGTTGTTGACGAAAGACCCGCCGCCAATTTTGCCCAAGACCACGACTTCGGCCGTGACGCCATCGGGCCATTCGATTTCGTCACGGTTCCCACTCCCGGTGTACTCTTCCAAGAAGTTCGCTTTGCCGATACCCTTGCGACCCCCGCCAACCCTACCGCTGTGGGCCAGATAAAGTCCTGACCGGATGTCTTTCAGGAAGATACCAGCACAATGACGATCAATCCCTTCTCTTGGCGGGTTAATCTCACAGGTGATATCCAGCGATCCATGCTGATTCGGGTCCATCATGCCATAGGCGCACCAATATCGGGAAAGCTCTTGCAGGCCGAAGACGACCCAAAACCCTGCGCCTTCATGCCAGTACAAGTCGTATTCTCCGTGGTCTCCTGGCCAGCCGAGCTTTCGCTTGAACTTCTTGGAACCAGCAATCAAACAAGATCGCAGTGCGTTGAATGCGATCTTGCCCTCCTTTCGGTTCGTGATCGGACTAAGATTCATAGCGAGGCTCCATTCGTGTTTTCAAACATGTGATCCACAGCCCCTTTACCCACCATCATTCTACTTGGCTGTGACGCCCATCGCACTTGAAGGGCGCCAGGGAGTAAACTACGGTCGGAGCCGTGCAAATCCACGATGACACTCGAAGAGGCATCCCAACTCCTTTCCAACTGGCTCACGCAGAAGCCGGTGGAGGTCGCCGCACAGAAGGCCGCTCTTGAACATTACGGCAAGTTCTTCCGTCCCGACAACCTTGGGAAGATAACGCAGGACGACTTTAGAGCCTTCCTCACCTTCAAGAACAACAAGCATTGGGCAAACATCCAGCGACAGCCGAACATTTACGCCGACATGGAGCGACTTCGTAAGGCGCTTGCCGTGCTGCTGGATGAGACGAAGGCGATTCAAGATCGTTTAGACAAGATCATGGACAAGAACGGACCACTTTACATCAAAGGTCTCGGCAGAGCGGTTCTGACCCCGATCCTCATGTGCGTGTACTCCGACAAGTACGCCGTCTACAACAGGATCAGCGAAGAGGGCTTGACCCGGCTGGGTCGGAATATGGCAAAATCCAACGACAGCTTCGGAAAACGCTACGTGGCGATTAACGAAGCGTGCCGCCAAATTGCTGATGACATCAAACAACCTCTTTCGCTTGTCGATTCGATGTTCTCGCTCATGGTCCACGGTGCGGACTCCCCGCTCATATCTCCGTCCACGTCCGATGGCGGCGGTGAAGGCGGCGGGGATACGGAAATGGAGGCGGCGCCGATCACCACACTTGTTGGTAATTCCTTCGTGTTTCCCTTGGAGAAATACCTTGAAGACTTCCTCGTTTCAAATTGGGAGAAAACAGTTCTTGGAAAAACGCTGGCGCTCCATGTGGAAGACGACGAGATCGCAACGCAGTACTCCACCGATCTCGGCCCGATTGACATTTTGGCTCGGGATAAGAGCAACCACGATTGGGTCGTCATCGAATTGAAAAAGGGTAAAAGCTCTGATGCCGTCGTGGGGCAACTGCTCCGGTACATGGGTTGGGTTAAGAAGCACCGGGCGACGGGCTGCGAAAGTGTCCGGGGCATCATCATCACCAGCGCCCCTGACGACCGGATCAAGTACGCCATGCTGGTTAGCCACGGCGTCTCGTTCTACACATATCGGGTGAGTTTCGATCTGGTGGAAGAGCAACCAGCTTGACTTCTTATTGAGTCGCCTCAAAGATCGCTCTCATCTGGCCTATTTCAGCCGCCTTCGCCTCGGATACCTTGCCATCCGACGCCGCCGCAAAAAAGGCAATTATCAAGAAAATGTCGCGAGTTGGCTTCGTGATGCCCGTGCCGTGAACCAAATCTAGGCGTTCGGCAACCTCAAGCGTATAAGGCTTCTTCAAGACCCCGAGATAGGTCTCCCTGTTCTTTTCGATGATAAGTTGAAAGAAGCTGAGCGTCGAATCAACCGTCCACCCTGTGTGGGTTCTCGGGTGCAGGTATTTGAAAATCTCCAGGTACAGATGGGCGGCATACGGAGACACGGAGCCATTGGTGAAGCCGACCCGAACGATAATCGCTCGTATGTCCTGTTCCACCAGATCACGAGCCATGCTGGATTGTCGTGTCTTCCGCAATTCTACTTTCAGCAGCGGTTCCAACAATTCGATTAACTCCTTCGTTTTTTCCTTGAGAATATCAATCGTGACGAGGCCGGTGGCACACGTAAACTGTGGATCTATGATTGGACCGTGGCTTCGCTCGTCCACTGGAATGGTGGTGGCTTGGTCAAGCTGCCCCGGTATTGCTGTTACGGCATCCACATTCGGTTTAGGTAAATAGTTCCCGCCGTGTTGCTGTTCGCTGGTCTCGTAGTTTGGCAGCACATGATCCACCGCTGAATCGCCAGCGGATTGCCGCAAGAACCGCCACGCTACATAGATCCCTATTCCGACGACGAGGCACACGATCAGACCGCTTGTATTGCCGCTGCCGACCATATTGCCGACAATCGCAAGCACAACGAAAACCGTAAACAGTGTGCCGATGCAGCCACCGCAACCCATACCGGAACTCTGCCCTTGTGGGTTGCCGCTACTCAAGGTCTGACGATTGTAGAGTCCAGTTCCAGGAATCGAGAGCGTCCGAACGATCCGGCCACGGCTATCCCGGCCAATCCGAAAACCCTTAAATCCCCATGAAAACCCAAGGCCGCTCTTGGATAGGTTCATTCGGAGACCGCCAAAAAGCCGCCTTGATCTTCTATATCGCCATGCCACGCTACACCGTCCATCGCCGCCCATCTGCGGCGCTAAAAATTCTCAAAATAATCCTGGTCCAGTCGCTTCAGCGTGTGCGTCTTTCGCCGGGGCCAGGCCGACGTCGTGTTCTTCACTTGGTGTCTTTCGGTGTCTGGCCCTCTTCCGGCTTCCCAGTATCTCCACGTGTATCGTACTGGCGACCACCTTGGGATTTATCCGGCGTGTGGAGGACTACGTTAACCATCTCTAGCAACTTCACCGGCACGAACGGTTTTTCGATGAAAGCCCATCCGTAGTTGGCTCCGCTGCCGGCTTGAAGCACATGGAATTTGGCGCTTTTGAGAATTTCAACGACCAACTCCAGCACCATTTCCATATCGTCTACAACAAGGATGGTTTCGAGCGGCCTTGCTAATGACTCGGACATGAACTGAACCTATCCGGTTTATCGCTGTCACAAAACCCAGAAGAGCGCTCGCTGCCGGGGGGACTTGGCAAAAACGGTCCAAGCGGTGCGATTGTGTGGCGTCTTTATGTGGCACTTTCCTGGCCGATGTAGTTAACAATACCAAGCAGCGGACATTAGCTGCGGATTCAAGATCATCGAGGAGGTTCTTAGCAAATGTAAACAGAGTCGTAGAGGGTGAGTCGGCTACCTCTAATCGTCGGCTCGTCCGAATCAGCCAGAGCTTGTGCCTGAAATGCAACAGACCGGGAATCCGATTCTGGCAAAACCCCCTGATCGGACTTTTCGTTCTCGGGTTCCGGCCAGAGCCGGGACACTATGTCGGTGAGAAGTTGATAGCCAGACAGGGCCGACCTGGGCACCGTCACAAAATTGAACCGTTGCGGATGAGCAATCATGTCTCCAAACTTCGGCAATTCTTCGATGAGCACAGTTGAAGCCTTGCTCTGGTAGAGCTTCTTTTGTTGTTCACTCAGTGAGTGCCAGCGCTTTTGGACTTCACCCCAGGTGGGGTTTGGTCCCAATAGTCCGTCCTCTCGTGCCCTATCGGGGAATGTCCGAAAAGCGAACTGGTTGCCAAATCTATTGACTACTTCCTGAATTGGAATCTCAATGTCTTCTGGCAACAACCGCGCCCGGAACACCCAGGTGAGTAACGCCGTGAAGCTGAAATCGAACCACTCCATCTCCGCAATTCGCCAATCTGAGCGGAGCCTGCCTTCCAACTCCTGAACTTGGATTTCGCAAACATCCTCTACGCCGTCGATGACTCGGACCACTTTGATCGGGTTCGGGTGCATCTCCTCGAATTTCATCCTGAGTGCCATCTCAATAGCGGAAATGGACCAAAAAAGCGACACCGCATTAAACTCGTGGCAGAAATAGCCGTAGACAGCCACCTGTCGGGCGACCAAAATTCGCTCCCGCAGTTTGGCGGAACCGAATCCGGTAGTCGGCTTTCACATTCGAGAAAAGGAGCTTGTAAGGACTGAATATCTGGCGTAATGCTGCGTTCATCCGGGCTCGTAAGTTCATCGAGGGACTTCTCTTTGCCGGTCATTGGCACCCTCGGGAATGTCAGGTCGAAGCCGTCCATACGTGACGATTGTGGCACATCAGCCGTAAAACGGGTCCCCATCGAAACCCCAAGAAAGATGAGCTTCGAGGAGCCTGAACGCCTACGTCCGCGAGATCCCGGCCGGTGTGCGCGCGCCGGTAGATGCGCTTAAGCGGATGCTCACCGAGCAGTGTAGCGCGTAAACCAAGCCTCAGGGCTTTGTCCAACGAAGAATTCTGCTACACAACTGCACACGAGCCTTTGGGGGAGATACCTGTAAGTTATTGAAAGCATGGTACTCCCGAGTGGATTCGAACCACCGACCTTTTGCTCCGGAGGCAGCCAGGTTCTCCTAACTCCTTGATTACAGAGCAAATATTTTCGTGTAAAACTTCAACTTAAGCACCAAAAATACCTCCCTGGGTGGGTAATTGGGTGGGCGGTTCTCGTGAGACCTCAACTCCCGATTCTCTCGCCGAAGGTTTACTTCTAGCTTCCGCCGACCTGTCCGCTCACGCATCATCCAAGCGCTATTGTACTTGTCTTTGCCCCGGCCCAGATCCGGAAAAATCGAATCGGGTGATTGAGTTGACTTCGATTTTGATCCTCCATCGGATGACTTCGCCTCAATGGCTGAAGCATTTGAAGACAGGGATTTCCGGGCTTGAGGATGTCGCCGAGAGCCAACTGGCGAGCCTCGCGGCAGGGGATGCGCTTGTCTGGGCGCAGCGATCCACTGATAAGCGCTTCACCCAACGACCTTACAAGATGCAGATTCGGCCACGATTCAGCCTTCACGGCGGTGGAACGAAAACGGCGGTCCTAAATGCAACCGTCAGATGATGTAGTACGCTCACTCGCATGCTGTGGGCATTTCCCCAAACAGGGCCAGCGAAGCTCGGACAGCGGCTGCCCATCGAGCCCCGCAGAAAGCTCCAGCCGGCATAGGAACAAACTCCGTCGTCCAGGGGCTATGCTCCGCTTACCGGGACGATAACCTTGTTCGGTTTCAGATACGCAACCAGGGTCAAAAGTTCATGGCCGTTATGAAACGGCTCGAACGAGAAGAGGTGCTCCTCGCCGCGATCATCCGTAAGGACAATCTCCCGCTTCCCCAGCGGGCCACGCTTCCCCCAGGAACAATAGCTTGAGAGAATATCGAACCCGTCCTGCTCCGAGAAGGAGGCAAACATCTCCTCGAACTTCCGCGACCGAATGAAGTAACGGCAGGGGGCCGTCCGATCGAACTCCTCGTCAGTGTAGTGCGGATGTTGGCTGACGATCCCGAGCGCCGGAACCTCCAGCGTCTCAATCACCCGCCAAAGGCACGAGGTGATAGTGTTCTTAAATTGTTTCTGTGCATCCTGCACGAGTTTGAAGGAAACGGCTGAGCTTCTTGCGAATTCGTCAAAGACGCCCTGCAAAAAGAGAAGCCGTCCGGCGCCGTAGTTGGCCTCTCCCTCAAGTTCCGCGTGGCAGGTGGGATTCAGCGTGTGCGTTGTATCCCCGTGCATCAGCGTCTGGTGCCACGGCACGACGCTATGAATCACCTCGTGCGCCTCGCTCCACCGCCACTTCAGGCGATGCTGAGACTCATCAATCAGAATCCTCTTTCGATCCGGCAGATAGAGCGCCTTCAGGTCCCACTTCCGAATGGCGTCAATGACGAGCATCGGCCGAAGGGCGACCTGCTTCCCAGCAATGACCGCCCTGCTCACGAACTCCCGGATCGCGCTGTCATCGGTAGATGAGTAGTATTGCCGGTCCAGGCGCAGAAGTTCCCTGACGGCGTCCAGGTCCAACGGCGGCTCGGGATTTCCAAGCCCCCGCAGAATTTTTGCGACCTGAGCGTCGATGTCGCGCGCGCTACGTCCGTCAAGGAATTTGTTTCTCAAGCTTTAGATAGGAAATTTACCCAGGCTTCAAAAGCAGCATGCTCTTCCGGAGTCGGCGCTTCGAGCGTCTCTGCACGAGCCGCAAAGCGAACAGACTCCTCTTGGAACTGAACGTCTTTCAGGTCAAGCAACCCCGCAAGAGCCATCAACCGCTGTTCCGATATACCCAGGAAATCCGCTATCTGATAAACTGTCCGCGCCTTCGGCCTTGCCTTCTCAGTCTCGATATTGACGAGTTCGAAGAGATCGACGTCGGCTCGCTCGGCAAACTGCTCAAGCGTGAGCCTCTTTTCCTTGCGCGCAAGATGGACGAAACGGCTGAAGGAGACGCGAGTAGCATCGCCTACCTTGCGCTTCTCCTCATCAGCCTTGTACAAAGATCCGGCCACAGAAACGAAGGACCCATCCTCCGCTTCGGCTTTCCGGCGCATCCATTCCGGGTCATTATTAAAATCCCTCATTCCACTCTCCTCACAGTTTCGCAGCCTGTTCCGGCGTGAACTCGCACCAGAGCAGGTTCTCCTTGTTGGGATCGGGCGCCACCGGCGTCATGCCACAGACTTTGATGTAAAAGTCGTGGGATGTGGGCACCGCGTGAAGCCCAACCCGCCCCTTGAACCCCTCCTCGAAACTCTGACGCACCGCGGCTTCAATCAACCGCGTGCCAACCAGAGCATACTTCGGCTGCTCCCCCAGGGCGTTCATCAGCACCTTGATATTCCAGGGAGCAGTCTCCACGTAATCGATGTATACCAACTCTTTACGGCTTTGCTCCGGGAGCCTGCAAACGTGCCCGACGGTCTCGACCTTCATCAGACCTTCGATTTTGTCTGCAAGTTGTATCGCGTAAAAGGTGTTTGCAAGGAGTGCGAGTTCGCGGTCTTTTGAGGTCCAGTCCCAGTGGGCATTACGCGGTCGAAGTTCGGGAGGAAGTTTTCGCCTGGCCTCCCGAATCATCGGCCGCCATTGCTCCTCGGCGAGAAGCAGGTGCTCTTCGGTCACCTCGTCAGACAACTCTGCGTCGACGAACTCCCCACTCGCCTTTTCGACGAGTTTGACCGGGACTCTCACAGAACCATCAACTCCGCCTTTGCCTTTTGGTCATCCTCAAAGAACAGTTTCTCCCCACGCGCGAGACGGGCATCAACCATTTGATAGAGCCTGAGGGCTTGACGCAGAAGAGCCGTCTTGCTGAGATCCTTCTGTTCCGACAACTCGTCCAGAACCCGCATCTCCTGGTCAGTGAGATTCAATGTCATGGTCTTCTTCTGAGGTGTCATGTTCGATCTCCAGCTATATCAAATATACATCAGATGGCCAACATGTCAACATTAAATAGCTGTAATATACATAAAAACTAGCCAAATAGTGGCCAAGTATGGTATAATGGTTTTGGGCCCAGAAAAAGGAGGGGCCGCACAAATGGAACCTGAACAAAAACCAGAGATCGTAGAAGTTGTTGAAATTATTGAGATTGTGGAGATCGAAGAGTTCGCAAAACGTGGGGAGCACGTACCTCATGCGAAGCACTACGCGTTTCGCGTCGACAAAGAGCGCGTCGTCGTGACCAGCCCGACCATAACCGGCACAGAAATCCTCGCCAAGGTCGGAAAGACCCCAGAGGCATTCAAACTCTACCAGCACAAGCGACACCACCAGCCGGTCTTGATCGGACCCCACGAAGTGGTCGATCTTCGCGCTCATGGCGTGGAGCGCTTTACGACCATGCCCAAAGACACCACCGAAGGACTGGTCACCTGCTCAGTCCACGAGGACTTTCGCCTCCCTGCGGCAGACGAGGAATACCTCGAAGGCTTGGGGCTTCCCTGGGAAGCGCGAAAGCATAACGAGAGCCAATGGCTCGTCATCCACACCTGGAGACTGCCCCCCGGCTATAACCACGAGACTGCAAAGCTAGCGCTTCTCATCCCGCCCGGGTACTCAGACAGCCAGATCGATATGGTCCATTTCTCGCCGGCACTCGCTCGTAACGACGGGAAACCAATCGGCGGCCTAAGCGCGAGCCGAGTCGGAAACGAAGGTTTTCAACAGTGGTCCAGACACCGCACACAGAAAAACCCATGGCGCATCGGCATCGACGATGTTGCAAGCCACCTCGCCCTGGTCGATGACTGGCTCCGGCGCGAGTTCGAGAAGGCATAACCCGGTGAGGTACGCGCTCCGATTAACCGAGGCGCAGCACGACCTGCTGCGCACTCATCTCTTCCCAGGTGATGGGAACGAAGCCGTCGCGCTTTTGCTCTGCGGACGAAGGAATGGTTCAGGTAGGCATGCCTTCTGCGTTCAGAAGATCTTGCCAGTGCCCCACAGTGCCTGCTCCGTACGCACGCCGGACCGAATCACGTGGCCGACAACGTTCGTTGATGACCTCCTGAGCGAAGCCTTCGCAAGTGCGCAGGCGATCGTGAAGATTCATAGCCACCCCGGCTACTACCGAAAATTCTCCTCGGCCGATGACCAGTCTGATCGCGCGCTCTACGACTCCGTTTCAAGCCTTCTCGGAGACGCTCTTCCGCACGCGAGCGTCGTCATGTTGCCAGACGGCCAGATGTTCGGGCGGGTCGTCGCCGCTGGCGAGATCGTGCAGCCACTCTCCTCAATTACCGTGACCGGATCTGACTTGAAGCTGTACGGTGCAGGTGCAGATGCATCCACCTCGACTGATGCCTTCGCCCTCCGCCATGCCCAAGCCTTTGGAAAGGGAACAACTGCGCTACTGCGCTCACTTTCGATCGCCGTGGTCGGATGTTCTGGAACGGGCAGCATTGTGATCGAGCAACTCGCCAGGCTCGGCGTGGGACGCCTCGTGCTTATCGATCCAGACTGCGTCGAAGAGAAAAACCTGAACCGCATTTTGAACTCGGGAAAGGAAGATGCGTATCTGAAGCGCTACAAAGTCCACGTCCTTGCCTCCGCGATCGCCCGTATGGGGCTCGGTCAGGAAGTCCTCCCGTTACCTCTCAATCTGGCGACAAGGGAGGCGGTACTCGCCGTTGCAGAGTGCGATGTAGTATTTGGCTGCATGGACGGCGTCGAAGGCAGGCACCTGCTGAACCGGATCGCCACCTTCTATTCGATCCCCTATTTCGACGCTGGAGTCAGGCTTGACGCTGACGGAAAAGGAGGAATATCGAGCATTGCCGGAGCCGTGCATTATCTTCAGCCCGGCCGCTCCAGCCTCCTCAGTCGCGAGGTCTACACAATGAAGCAGGTCGAGGCTGAGGAATTGAAACGAACAAACCCGGACCTGTACGCCGAGCTGCGCCGGGCGGGATACCTTCGAGGCGTCGACGAGGACCGGCCGGCAGTCATCAGCGTCAACATGCTGTACGCCTCCCTCGCTGTAAACGAGTTCCTCGCGCGCGTGCACCCATACCGAAACCAGCCAAACAGCGACTACGCCTACCTGGGTGCAAGCCTCTCCGAAGTCGGTTTCTACCCGGAATCGGAAGCCGCCGATTGCCTCGCCCTCAAACGTCACCTGGGTCGCGGTGACGTAGAACCTCTCCTGGAAAGGCCGTCGCTCTCATGATAAAGTGGCTTTCAACCGTGTGGCGAAATCTCTCGCATCTCTTTCGGCGCAGGGACAAACCATTCAACGTTTTTCATCTTGAAGAACTCCCCGAGAATCCTAAGCAGGGGACCATTTATGCAATAGGGGAGGGGACCCCGTGGGCATTAGCGCTCCTTTGCCCTTGTGGCTGCAGAGCGCTGATTCAACTCAGCCTTCTGAAAGATGAACGGCCGAGTTGGAAGATGCGCCTCGACCGCAAAGGTCGTCCCACGCTGACGCCCTCGGTCTGGCGAACCGCCGGTTGTCGTTCTCACTTTCTTGTCCGCGAGGGGCGCATTATCTGGTGCGGCAGATGAGAGTTTCTCAGTTACTCGCTCCGCGAATCCCGGCCGGTTACGAACTCGTGAAAAGCCACGTCAGATCGGAACATCGTGACTCGCACTCTCCGAGGGTGAGCGGCGCCGCTTGTCGTAGATTTGAGTGGTCGTGATGTGCCTATGGCGGCGTCGCTTTGTGACCGCGGAGAAGGGCCGCCCTATCTATTTCTAAACGGGTCGCGGTTGGCCTTGGTAAGCTGTAAAATCGCAACAAGCGACTATGCCGAAGAGTTTTTGGCTCATAACGTGGCTTTCGATTCGTGTCGCATTCGCGCTTGATCCGCAGAAGCCGATCGGTCAATTCATTCACACATCCTGGACAGAGCAGCAAGGCGCCCCCGATGATATCAGAGCTCTGGCGCAAACTGCCGACGGGTATTTGTGGCTGGGAACAACCAACGGGTTGTTTCACTTCGATGGAGTCCGGTTCGCGCGGTTTGAACCGAGACCAGGCGAACAGTTTCCGGCCTTCCGAGTTCGCTCGCTGCTTGCTACTCGCGACGGAGCCCTATGGATCGTGTTTGCGCCCGGCACAGTTAGCCGTCTCCTGGCAGGCCACGTGACCACTTATTCTGAGCGTGACGGATTGCCTGCGACGTTCGGCTTGGCAGAACAATCGGATGGCGCCCTGATCGCCGGGACCGCGAAGGGACTTCTGCGGTTTCGGAAGGGAATGTGGCAGGATGCTGGAAGCGATTGGGACCTGCCGCGCAAACCGGTCAGACAGGTCTACCTTGACAAGTCCGGTGAACTCTGGGTCCTCACCGACGATAGAGTTCTCCATCTTCCTGCGGGACAAACTCATTTTATTGACACAGGCGAGCCCATTGGAGCGGCGGGCAACTTCGCGCAGTCATCGGATGGAACGATTTGGATTCCTGAAACCGGACGATCCGCTCACAATGTGCGCCGATTCGGCGACGATGGTCCTCTGACAGAAGTTCGTGTCGGAGCGAGTTGCGTGCTCATCGATCGAGACGGCAGCCTCTGGATCGGTTCGGGGGGAGACGGGCTTCGCCGTGTTGCTTACCCGACCCGGATCGCGGGCCAGCTGATCGCTCAATTTGGACCGGAGGCCGAACAGTTCACCGGGAAGGACGGGTTGTCCGGCGATTATGTCAGGTCTGTGCTGGAGGACCGGGAAGGAAACATCTGGTGGGGGACCCTGCATGGTCTCGACCGGTTTCGGGAGAGCACTTTCACGCCCGTCGCGCTTCCCCATTCAGACGTGCCCCGATCCCTTCTGGCGGAGCGAGACGGTAGCGTCTGGGTGTTCTCGCTGAATCCGGTCGGCATCGTGCGGATCGGCCCCCAAGGCGATCAGGACTTGGTGGCACAATCGAGTGCCACAGCGATGGGCGAAGACGAGTCGGGCGGCACATGGCTCGTCACAGCCCGGTCGCTCTATCGATTTCAAGCGGGGCGCCCTCTCCAAGTTGCCTTGCCGGGCGGCCTATCCCTGAAAGCGCCCGTCGCCATCACCGCCGACCGATCCGGAGGGATCTGGTTCCTCGATCAGGAGGAGGGTCTCTTCCGTTTCGCTCAAGGGAAGCTCAAGAATATCGGGCATGCTTCGGATCCAGTTTATCCATGGGGTTATCTGTACACGGATCGCGCCGGGAGGGTCTGGCTGGCAGCGTATGATCACGTCACGCGCTATGACAACGAAGCAAAGTCCCAAGAATTCGGAGTCGCCGAAGGAGTTCCTCCCGGTCCAATCTTCACGATCTATGAAGATAGCGGAGGCCATATTTGGGTAGGTGGCGATGGTGGTTTGAGCAGAGTTGATGGCGACCGCTTGAATCTGCTTTCTAAGACGTCGGGATTTCCGGCGCGCTCCGTTTATGGCTTGGCGGAGGACGACGACGGGTCCTGGTGGATTGCGAGCGATCTCGGCGTGCTGAGTTTGCCGGTCCACGAACTGGATCGCGCTGTGGGTGATCCGGATTATCGCGTACGGTATCAAGCTTTCAATGTGCTCGACGGTCTGCCGGGAAAGCCGCGGAAAACCTTCCCGATGCCCGTGATCACACGATCGGCTGATGGCCGCATCTGGTTTGCCACAAGCAACGGGATTGCCTTCCGGAATCCCGGCCATATCCCGAGAAATAGTCTTCCACCGCCGGTGCTGGTGGAAGCGGTGAAGATCGACGGAAAGGAAATGACTCCGAGCGAAGGGATGGAGTTAGGTTCCAAGATGAACGACGTCGAAATCGACTACACCGCGCTGAGCCTGTCGATTCCGGAGCGGGTGTTGTTTCGCTATCGTCTCGAAGGCGCCGATTCCGATTGGCGCAACGCAGGTACGCGGCGCCAGGCTTTCTATAACAGGCTCGGTCCCGGGCACTACCGTTTTCGCGTGATCGCGTGCAATAACGACGGCGTTTGGAATGAGGCCGGCGCCACACTGGGATTTGTGGTTGCGCCGACGTTTTTTCAAACGCGATGGTTCCTTGCGGGGTGTGGTGGTCTGATCCTGTTATCGTTGTGGGGGCTATACCGCCTTCGCCTCCGGCAAATCGCGGCGCAGTTCGACCTCCGTCTGGAAGCGCGCGTCGGAGAGCGCACACGCATCGCCCGCGAATTGCATGACCATCTGCTGCAGAGCTTCCACGGGCTCATGCTGAGATTCCAACTGGTGCAAAAAATGCTGCCCGACCGTCCGGTGGAAGCCGGCAAGGCGCTTAAGGTTGCCATCGACCGTGCTGCCCAGGCGATCACGGAGGGGCGCGATGCGGTGCAGGAGTTGAGAAGCGGGGCTGTCGATAGCAACGATCTGATACCGGCGCTGACGGCTCTAGGAGAGGAGATGGCGGCCATTCACAGCGAGAATGGGAGCGGCCACAGTGCATCGACATTTCGCCTGCTGGTAGAAGGCACGCCCGAGCCTCTCCATCCAATCCTTCAGGAGGATCTCTATCACATCGCGCGAGAAGCGGTTGGGAACGCCTTCCGGCACGCGCGAGCAAAGAGCATCGAGGTCGATGTGAGATTTAGCGAACGGTTGCTCCGATTGCGAGTGCGGGACGATGGGATCGGAATGGAATCGGGTGTCGCGCGAGAGGGACGCGCGGGTCATTGGGGACTGGCTGGCATGCGCGAGCGCGCCAAGAATATCGGAGCCCCCTTTGAGTTGTGGAGCGAAGCTGGAGCCGGAACCGAGATCGAGATCGTCATTCCGGCGACGATAGCTTACAGGCGCAGCCGGGCCGCGGGCGAGAAGAGAGAGACGGCATGAAGAGTGAACCGATTATTCACATTCTGGTGGTGGACGACCACCCACTGCTTCGCGACGGCATCACCGCGCTCATCGCCGACGAACCGGACATGGAGGTTGTTGCAGAAGCGTCCAACGGGCGCGAGGGCATCGAACGATTCAAGACTCATCGTCCGGATATAACCTTGATGGACTTGCAGATGCCTCAAGTCACCGGTCTCGAAGCGATTCTCGCTATCCGTCGCGAAGTGCCCGAGGCACGCGTCATTGTTCTTACCACGTATACGGGCGATGTGCAGACTGTGCGCGCCCTGCAGGCAGGGGCTCGCGCCTACATCCTGAAGAACCTCTTACATCAAGACTTGCTCGATACGATTCGCGCCGTCCACGCGGGCCGAAAATGGATGTCTCCCGAGATCGCGGCAGATGTGGCCGACCACTCGATGGACGATGTGTTGACCGCGGCTGAAGTCGAGGTGCTGCGGCTAATCTCCCAGGGATGCGGGAACAAAGAGATCGCGGCAAGACTCTCCGTTACGGAGCACAGTGTAAAAAGCCGGGTGAAGAGCATTCTTGCCAAACTCGAAGCAAACGACCGCACGCACGCGGCCATGATCGGCCTGAAGCGCGGGATCATCGAACTCCAGTAAGATCGCGTGGAGATTACCCAAAAGAGGCGATGAAACGGCTCATTTTGGGTAGGAATTCTTAGGCGCCGGCCCTAACATTGAATGCGGGACGGCTCTGCAACGCCTATTTTCCACATTCGCAAACGGTTGGCCCGGCCGAGGGCTACTGCTTCTGCGAGTCGCTGTCTCTAGCTACCTGGTACACGACGCTTTGACGGCCGAACTGACAGTTGTGCGAGTTCTGGCCGCCGTTGCCGGAGTGTTCCTGTTTATAGGCTTCGGGACGCCCTTGGCCGGCGGCCTAGCCGCGATCCTTGAACTCTGGATCGGCCTTTCCGATCTGAATCTCTGGCCACCTATTACCGCTTCAGCAATCGCGGCTGGGTTGGCCATGTTGGGGCCGGGGGCTTGGTCGGTGGACGCACGAATGTTTGGACGAAAACGGATCTCCATCGGCAGGCGTTAGCGTGAGCCGGCTCGAAAGAGGCGGAATCCCGGCACCATTGAGCGAAACGAATAGCTCAAATTCGGTTGTTCGAGGAGGGCGTCTGGGCAAAAATCAGGTTGTACGAATCAGCCGCACAATATGTCATACGCTCCCATTCTGACGCAGGCGCAAATCGAGCGGATTCGCCCGGTCGCGAAGCCGCGGCAAGTGAGTGCCGACGAGGTCCTTTACCGGCCTAACGACGATACCCCGCCGGTATTCGTGGTTCTTTCGGGCGCCATCAGAATTGTCGCGGGCGAGGAACGGATCGTGACCACCTACCGAGCCGGTCAATTTTCCGGAGAGTTGCTGATCATCGCTGGGAGGAGATCCATTTACAGGTGTCAGGTTACGGAAGCCGGGACACTGCTGGAATTGAGCGCCGTTAATTTGCGAGTCCTCATCGGAAAAGACGCCGAGCTCAGTGAAATCTTCATGAAGGCCTTTCTGGCGCGGCGGGTTTCGCTCCAGGAAACAGGGCAGGGCAACGTAATGGTGCTCGGCTCCCGTTATTCGGCAAACACACTCGCCGTCAGGGAGTTCCTGACGCGCGACGGACATCCGTTCAGCTATATCGATCTTGATTCCGATGCAACAGCTCAGGAGTTTCTCGACCGCTTTGGGGTCGCGATCTCCGATATCCCGGTCGTGATTTGCAACAGCGCTCTTGTTTTGCGAAATCCCTCGCCTAAGCAGGTGGCAGAGGCTTTGGGCTTCAATTCCCGGATCGATGATTCGACGGTGCGCGATCTGGTCGTGGTCGGGGCCGGTCCCGCGGGATTGGCCGCCGCCGTCTATGCCGCCTCCGAAGGGCTCGACGTGTTGGTGATCGAGAGGGCGGCCCCCGGTGGACAAGCGGGTGCGAGTTCCAAGATCGAAAACTACCTTGGTTTTCCGGCCGGCCTGTCGGGAAATGACCTGGCGTCGCGCGCGATCGCCCAATCGGAGAAGTTCGGCGCCCGGATCATGGTGGCGCGCGCGGTCGAACGTCTGGACTGCGGGCGGCGTCCCTACGAAGTCGTGCTCGACGACGGGGAAGTGATTTTCGCCCGAACGGTCCTTCTGGCGACGGGCGCGGAATATAACAGACCGGCGCTGGCCAACATCGAAGCTTTCACCGGCAAGGGCGTGTATTTCAGCGCGACATTCATGGAGGCGCAGTTCTGCGCTTCCGAGGACGTGGTGGTGATCGGCGGCGGTAATTCGGCGGGTCAGGCGGCGGTCTTCCTGTCGCAAAGCGCCGCGACCGTTCATCTGCTCGTCCGCAGGGACGGTCTGGGCGATACCATGTCGCGTTACCTGATCCAGCGAATCGAGGAGAACTCGCGGATTCGCGTGCACACCTCGACTGAGCTCAACGCTCTTGAAGGAGACGGACACCTGGAAGCCGTGGCATGGATCGACAAGATCTCCGGCATGGTATCGACGCATCCGATCCGGCACGTATTTGTCATGGCCGGAGCGTCGCCCAAGACGGGTTGGCTGTCCGGCTGCGTGGCGTTGGACAACAAGGGATTCATCGTGACGGGCCGCGAGTTGGAGGGCGGCGCGGCCCCGATCCCGTGGCCCTTGCGGCGGCCGCCCTACATGCTGGAAACCAGTATTCCGGGAGTTTTTGCCGTGGGAGACGCGCGGTCGGGGAACGTCAAGCGCGTCGCCTCCGCGGTTGGAGAAGGCTCTATCGTTGTCAGCCTCGTTCACCAGGCTTTAGCGGGTTCTTAGCCGCCTATACGTTGTTGGCGAAGGATTGAAAGGAAGATCATGAGAGTACTATTTATTATTTCCGGCTCCGACACGGCCTTCTGGTTGTCGGAAGTGACGCACCCCTATTGGCACCTTACCGAGCGCGGCGTCGAAGTGGACTTCGCCAGCCCGGCAGGCGGCAAGGTGGTCTGGGATCAATATAGTGATCCCTACTTTAAGAATTCCACCGAGGCTGACGACCTGGTCAGCAAGGGTTTTCTCTCTGACAGCGCACTGCGGACCAAGCTGGACACGACGCTCGCGCTCAAGGATGTTGATCTGGATCGCTATGATGCCGTGCATGTGGCGGGCGGCCGGGGCGCCACTTTTGACCTTTACCCGAACGCTGAAGTCGAGAAAGCCCTGGAGCATTTCTGGGCCAGCGACAAAGTCGTCGGAGCCATCTGCCACGGCGCGATCGCGCTCGGGAACATCCCGGATCGCGTGCGCGGACGCCGGGTCACAGGCTACACACTCGAAGGGGATCAGGCGCTGGAGCGGCTGTTCGGGAGCGGCTTTCTGATTCCTCACTACCCTCAGACGGTGCTTGAGGAAGCAGGCACGCATTACACTCGCGTCGCGCCCAACGATCCCCTGGTTGTCATCGACGGCAAGCTGGTAACGGGTCAGAACCAGCAATCGGCGTCAGAATATGCGCTCGTCCTGTTACACGCAATGACCGGAAGCAGTCCCGTGACAAAGGCTTGAGGAGCGGCATATGCTATTTCACGTCGGCATCACGGTCCGGATTCCGCACGGCGCGGACGCGGACGAGATCCAAAAGCTGAGCGCTCGGGAACACGAGCGCGCGAAGGAGCTCCAGCTTCAGCGCAAGTGGCTGCATCTTTGGCGGGTCGCCGGTAAGTTCGCCAACATCAGCGTTTTCGATGTCGACAGTCCGGCCGAGTTGCACGAGATCCTGAACTCGCTTCCGCTCTACCCGTTCATGGAAGTCGAGGTGACGGCGCTCTGCCGTCATCCGGGTGCGCTGGAACCAGCCGCAGAGCAAATCACCTAGAAAAGGAGCTTTCCGATGAACCCCAAACAACAGAGCAGCCTCGGTGCCCTCCAGTTCAAGAGCATCGACGGCCTGCAGATCCGCTTTGTCACCAACGACAGGAAAAGCGGCGATCCGATTCTTCTGCTCAGTCCGCTGCCCGAAAGCATCCTGGCGTTTCTCCCGACGTGGGATTCGTTCTCCGCGCTGGGTCCGGTGATCGCGATGGATCTTCCCGCCTTCGGACTTTCGGAAAGCCGCGCCGGTGTTCGGTCCCCCGAAGGGTTAGGCGAATTTGTGATGCGTATTGTGGATTCGTTCGGTCTCGACCGGCCACACGTCGTGGCGCCCGACGTGGGCACGCCGGCATGCCTGTTCGCCGCGGCGAATCATCCCGGAGTCTTCAAGAGCATGGTGATCGGGAGCGGCGCGACGGACCATACCGACATCGGGGGCATTCTCGACAAGCTGGTCAACGCCCCTTCCCTGGAGCCGTACAAGGCTCTTACCGGAGAGCAGTTCGTCCGGGGCGCGCTCGAAAACATGACGAAGTACAAGCTACCTGACCACGCGTTGCAGGACTACCTTACCTGCTACGAGGGCGCCCGGTTCTGGGATGCGATCGATTTCATCCGGGCCTACCCGCAGTCCCTCCCCCGCCTCGCCAAACGGCTTCCGGAGATCGTGACACCGTGTCAGATTATCGTGGGACGCCACGATCCGTTCGTCCCGGTCTCCAACGCGGAGGGCCTTCATAAAGAGTTGCCAAAAAACAACCTTAGTGTGTTGGATTGCGGCCATTTCGTATGGGAAGACGCCGCTGCCGAATATGCCAGGCTCGCCTGCGATTTCATCACCGGCGGCTACGCGAAGTTTTAGTTCGCGAGGAAAGGACTCTATGTCGAACGATCGCACACTCTCCCTCTCCACAGTAACCGCCACGATCAACGCGCCGATTGAAAAGGTGAACATCGCGGACTGGCTGCTCCATCTCCCCGACGCCGAATATCAACGCTGCGCGCATGCGCACATCGCGGCCGGAAGCACGAGCGCCGACGACGGCCGGGCGATGTCGATTAACGTCGAGACCATTGGCGATGCTCTTGTAATTCAGCATTACGTCGCGGAGATTCGCGAACCGCAGCTCTGCCGCATGGTTTCGATTTCCGATTCGATCAGCCCCGCCGGCCGCACGAAGCTTCAGGTCATCTGGGAACTCAGCGCGAAGAAAACCGAAGATCAAGCCTGTGAGTTCACCAATCACATCCATTCAAGCGCCATTGACGAAACGCTGGCGTTTTTCGACACGCACGGCATTCCGTTTGAGCGGGCCCGCGACGCCCGCCAGCGCGCCTCGCACGCTCACAATCTGGAGGAAACCCCCAACTTTGCCAAGAGCATCGAGCGCAGGGCACTGAGCCGCGGCTAGACTTCGAGATTTCTAAGACTCATCAGGAGAAACAACACTATGAAAACAGCCAAACAACTTCTACAAGCCTATATCGACGGCAATGCCCAGGACTCTGCCGCACTGTTCGCAGAAAACGGAGTCCTGGAGCTCCCCTATCTCGCGGACCTTGGCGTCGACCCGCGCTATGAAGGGCCCAAGACGATCGGGGCATTTCTCACGTTTTTGCACGAGAAGATGTATCCGGGCTTCACGTTCGTTGACGTGAAGATTTACATCGACACGCCGGACCAGGCCTTCGGGGAATACACCATTCACCAGAAGTCCGGGATCTCCGGCAAGGAGGTCCATCAGCGTTTCTTCGGTCACTGCACGGCGGCCAACGGCAAGATCGTCCTGCTCCGGGAGGCGCTGAATGTTCTCGCGGCGGCCGACGGGATGTTTCCGGGCGGCATCGCCGATGTGGTTCGCCAGAAGGCCGGGTCGGAACAGGCGGCTCCGATCAGCGACTCCGAAAAACAGGCGCTCGCGACTTCATTTATCTGGGCGTTGCGTTCGCTGGATGAGAAGGGCTTTCAGAAAATCATGACCGACGACGTGGTCTGGACCCTGCCGGGCTCGAGTCTGGTATCGGGTGTAGCGCACGGCGTGGCCGGAATTCTCAAGCGGGCGCAGGCCATCGTCGACCGCAACGTGACACTGGAGATCATGCACGTGGTCCTGGGCCATGAAGGAGTCGCGTTGCTTCTGCATAACACTGGAAAGTGGAAGGGAAAGGTGCTTGACGAATATCTGACCACGGTTTGCACGCTCCGAGACGGGAAAATCGCCCGCCTCGACACGTATATTTCCGACATCCCGATGGTTAACACGTACTTCGCCTAAGGCGGCTCTTATGACCAAGCGCTGCGCCTGGGTCGGCGAAGACGAACTCCTCACAACGTACCACGACCGGGAGTGGGGCGTGCCCGAGTTCGACAGCCGCGCGCTCTGGGAGTCGCTCATGCTGAGCGGTTTCCAGGCAGGCCTATCGTGGGTCACCATCCTGAGAAGACGCGAAGCATTTCGCAAGGCTTTCCGTGGTTTCGATCCCGAAAAGGTTGCCCACTTAACCGAGGCGGACGTAGCCCGGCTGCTGAAGGATGCAGCCATCATCCGGTCGAAAGCGAAAATATCGGCGACGATCGAGGGAGCGCGGTCGTATATGGCGATGGTCGATGCCGGCGAAGACTTTTCGCATTTCGCCTGGGGCTTCGTCGGCAACAAACCAATTCAGCACACTGGTCCCTTGCAGGCGCAAAGCCCTCTCTCGGAGAAGATCTCAAAAGCCCTCAAGCAACGAGGCTTCAAGTTCGTGGGGCCCGTGATCGTCTACGCGTGGATGCAGTCGTCGGGAATCGTCAATGATCACCTGCCTGATTGTTTTCGCCGTAAGGTCGTTCAGCTCCGTTAGTTCAAGTTTGGGAAGGAGGAAAGCGCATGATCTTCTACATGCAAATGCGATGGAACATCGAGGGCAGGCTTAAGCTCGACGAGGTGTGGGATCTGGAAATCGAAGAGGCCAAGGCTGCCAAAGACGGATTCAAGCTCATCGCGATGTACAAGGTGGCGGGGCAGAGGCGCGTTATCGCCATCGTGGAGATCGAAACCGCAGAGGATCTCGATCGCGTGATACTCGGCCGCCTTCCCTTGCGGGAGGTTCTGGAATTTGAGGCCATCTGGCCCCTCAGGAGCTTTGAGAGTTTTCTGGACGACTGCCGAACTCACTTCGGGACGAAGGAGCCCGCGAAGTGAGAGACGGGGGCTTGATCACCGAATCAGGCAGTTCTCAGGCGACAAGTCAGCACGGAATGTTCAAGAGGCCGGTCGCGGATGGCCAGCCGAGGAAGGAATCTCATGCCCTGGATCAATCTGACAGTTCGACGCGGCGCACTGACGAAAGAGATGCAGCACGCGGTCATGGCCAAGCTGACGGATGCCCTGATGTTCTGGGAAAAAGTCCCCGACACGCCGGAAGCCCGCAAGAAGATGAAGGGCTGGGTGTACGAAGTGGCGGAGGATGCCGACTACAGCGGCGGAAGTGCCGGCCACGAGGACCCCTTCTACTTCATCGAGGTGCGTCTGCCCGCCGGCCGCTTTGATGTGCTGACGAAGCGGCACATGATTCTGGATTTCACCAAAATCATATTGCTGGCCGAGGGCAAGCCTCCGGCGCCTGAATCCGCAAACCGGATCTGGGTGACCATTGTCGAACTGAAAGAAGAGGACTGGGGCATCGGAGGCCACGTTGACTGGCTGCGTGACTACGAAAGTTCCTTGATTGTCCTCGGCACTGAACTGAAACCTCGTTCTTAACGAGACTTCCGCCAAGCGGAAAGGAGACGAACACTGCTCGTGTCAACAGAAACACTACATCTCGAATATCTCGACGGCAAAACCATCGCTGTGATCACGCTCGACGATCCCGCGGACGCCAACGCCATGAGCCCGGAGATGGGCGATGCCTTCTCACGCGCCGTGCGCGACATCCAAAACGAATCCGATGTGAGGGCCGTTGTCATTCGCGGCGCGGGTAAGGACTTCTCGATCGGCGGCCATCGCGACATGCTGATCCGGCTTGGCAGCGGCAGCATGACCGAGGGGCAGCTTCACGATTTCATGCTGGCTTTCTACGACCGGTGGCTGCCGATGCTCGATCTCGAAGTGCCGGTGGTTTCCGCGCTGCAGGGCGACTGCATTGGGGTGGCGCCGGTTTTCGCCTGCGCTCCGGACATTGCGGTGGCCGACGAAACGCTCAATCTTCAGGTGACCTTCGCCGGTCTCGCTTTGTATCCCGGCATGGGTCTGCCCTGGCTGCTCGCGCGCAAGGTGGGCGCAAGCCGCGCGGCGCTGCTCACCATGTCCAATCTGGCTGTCTCGGGCCGGGAAGCCGAGCGCCTCGGACTGGTGGAACGGTGCGTTCCGGCAGGACAGGCCTTCGACGAGGCACTGCGAGTCGCCCGTGACATCGCCGCGTCAGCGCCCGAGACAGTCCGGCTGCTGAAGAAGAATCTGGGACTCCAGCGCGGCGAACTTCAGGCGGAGCTTGAGCGCAACGCCCTGCAGCAAGCCAGGGACTTCCGAACCGATGAGTACCGCGCGCGCATCGCGCATTATCTGCCGAACCACTACGACTAACCCCGATCCACAGCAAAGGAGCCAACCATGAACACGATAAAGATATTCGTCATTGCAACACTCGCCGGACTGGCCGCTTACGGGCAGACGGCGGAAACCAAACTCCCGGCGACCGACGCCGAGAAAATCGCCGACGCGTTGCGCGCCGGCCCTGCCTTCGTGACGAAGGATGCTACGTTGCTCGACTGGCCTTCGACGGCGGGCGGCAAGTATCGGGTCCTGCGGCAGGGAACGAGTGAATGGACCTGTCTGCCCGCGGTGCCGGGCTATCCGCACGACGAACCGGGCTGCTTCGACGCCGTCTTTCTGCGATGGATTCAGGACGGCCTCGCCGGAAAGAAGGCGAAGATTGACCGGGTTGGCATCGCTTACATGTATGTAGGCGCCTGGGTCCCGGAAAAATCAGATCATCCTGGCGGCATACATAGCGAGTTTCATGTCGGCCCGCACATCATGATCATCACACCGCATCAGGATGAGCTTCAGTCGATGAATCGCGATGGCTCGACCGGCATGCCCTACGTCGCGCACCTGCCCAACCAGACCGACGTGTTCCTGGTGATGCCGATTCGCGAATGGGGCGATAAGTAAGCGATCATGTACGGCACAATCAACATCACATCGGATAGAGCACTCCGCATCCATACTTATACGGCGCCGGACGACGGCTGGGGCGTAAACAGCCACATCATCGAGCTCGCGACACAGACGATTGTCATTGATGCTCAGTACACGCTGGTATACGGACGCGACGTGGTCGACTACGCGAACGCCCTGGGGAAGCCGATTTCCAGGCTCTACGTTACGCACTACCATCCGGATCACCTTCTGGGTGCAGCGGCGTTCCCCGTGCCCATCCATGCGCTGGCGGAGGTGAAGAAAAAGATCGACCTAGTTGGAGACCGGGTGGCGCGCGAGGAGCATGAGAAGTTCCCTGAAACGATCCCCAAACACGCCGAGAAGCCGAGCCTGATCGTCACGCCCGGCCGCGAAACGATCGACGGGGTGAAGTTCGACTTCATGCAGTTGCAGCATGCGGAAACTGAAAACGCATTAATGATCGGTTTCCCCGAGCACGGCATCCTGGTCACCCAGGATCTGATCTATCGCGGCATCCACGTATTCCTGGGAGAACAGGCTTTCGATACCTGGCTGGAAGCGCTGGCGCATCATCAATCTCTTCCCTACGGAAAGATACTCCCCGGCCATGGCGCTCCCGGCGGACCCGAACTTTACGACGGGATGAGGCACTACCTCACAACGGCTCGCGAGACGCTTGTGGCATCGCGAGACGCCGCGGACTTCAAGGCGCGCATGATCGCCGCGTTTCCGGCCTTCGGCGGGCATGCGCTGTTGGATCATGAGATGCGTTTCCTGTTCCCGAATGAAGAGGCTAAGGCATGAAACTCCTGACCTGTCCTCTCGGAGTGCTGCTGGTTGCCTACTCCGCCGACGCTCCCGAATCGGCTAAGGCGAAGATCGCGCGCGCCTTGTCGGCGGGTCCTCCGGACATTGCAAAGTCGGCGCGCATTGTCGATACCGATGCGCAGGGCATGATGGTCGTGCTGCGTGAGGGCAGCAACGGATTCACCTGCATGCCGGGCAATCCCAGGGTGATCGGCGATCCGCCGATGTGCGCGGATGCCGCATCGATGCAGTGGGCGGCCGACTTTAAGGCTCACAAACCGAAACCGACCAACACGGTTCCGGGGATCACTTACATGCTGGCCGGCGCGACGCAACGCAGCGATTCGGACCCATACGACCAAACCAGCCCGCCCATTACGGTGCCCCCGCACTGGATGATCATGTGGCCGTTCGATCCGAAAGCCACCGGGCTGCCAACCACGCACCGGGATACCGGGGCGTACATCATGTGGGCGGGCTCTCCCTACGCGCACATGCACATTATGGGAAGGCCGTAGAGGGGGGCGCTTGCGCGAGTTCTCCAACAACACATAAAGCGTATGACGCAAAGAACGGAGACGGCCATGATTACGGGATCATCGTCCGGCATCAGCGCGGTCTACGACGACCAGTTCGGCCCATGATGGGCATGAATCTATGCAGTGCCCGAGGTTGCCGAATCGTTATCGGGCGCCCGCGGAAACCGAGACACACGGCCCGGATAAACCCCAGTCAGAAAGAGGAAGGTTACGAACATGATGAAAACATTCAACGGCGTCGCTGCGACGGGGTTGTTGATCGTTGCGGCCTGCCTGGCCAACGCCCAAACGTCCACGGACCTCGAAATCAAACGCGCCTACAAGAATTTGATCGATGCGGAGAACCGGCACGATCTGGCCGCGGTGAAGGGAATGGTGTGGGACTCGCTTTCGGCGCTCTTCGTGGCGAAAGCGCCCGTCGGATGGCGCGGCTACTGGGGCATCGACGATGTGATGCAGCACCTTCACGATATGTATCAACAGCCATTTCGAATTGACCCGGTTTATGAAGAGGAAAAGGTCGCCTTCATCACGCCCGATGTCGCCGAGACCTACGCGCCGGTGAAGATCACCGTCGCCTACGGCGGTCAAAATCCAGCTCCGAAGCCGTTCATCATGGTTCTGTTGTGGGTCAGAACGCCGAAGGGGTGGAAGATGACGACGGACATCCCGATTCCTGTTCCGCCAGACCCCGCGCCAGCGACTGCGTGAGGGAAAGCAGGTAATTGAGCGCGTCAACCACCCCGTCAGCATTTGTCTTCGTCATCAGGTAAACACCCTCGACGCCTGAAAACGCGGCCGTGATCGCTCCCTGGTCCGACAACCCGGCTACGACAATGTCAAAATCCTTGGCGCGGCCACGTATGAGCTTATTTCAGGCCTCTGCCGACTGGGACGACAAGATCTCCACAGCTGGATAGTCTTCAATATATTCCTCGCCGTTAGAGCCGAAGTACGTGACTGTTCGCGCTGGGAAATCGACATCGCAGCGCACAACACCGGCGCGCCAACTCGCCGCCAGGAACTCAGGGAATGTGCTCTGGCCCGCCTGATCGGTTCGCAGCGCAACGATAAGCGCCTCGCGGTTGAATGCCGGCACATCTGAGATGCCGGTTACAAGCGGCGTGCCCACGATCACAACAGGGCCGTCCGAGGTCACGTACAAACTCTGGCATGACGGCAAAGACCAGACATTGCGGATGACGCCTGCGCGCCGTAATGTTTCCGCCAGGTACGGGAAGCCGCCGACTTTCGGCCGACCGGCCATCGCCCGCTTCTGTGCCGCTTGCAGATTCTCAACCGCTTTGCTCATTTGATCATCTCCTTCCAAGATGTTGCGGACCAGTGCTTTCGGCGCTCACCTGCCAGGATGCGGTCAGTGCCAGGCGATCTACGGCCAGCGGTGGGCGGCTGACATAGCGGCACAGCCGTTCGAGCTTTGCGCACTGGCCACATCGATATCAAGCCCGGCGCGCAGCGAAAACCCGCCAGCCAGTGTGGCACCGTTATGCCCTTCCCCCTCGCCTTGCGCCGGTACGAGACCTCTGTCTCATCGCCGCATTTTCGAGATACACGACGCCATTGGGGGCCGAGCTACTGATGAATTCAGCGGCAAAAGCGCGCCCGATATCATCCTGCTCAATCGTCCCAAACGGTCCCGGAACGAGACGCCCCAACCAAGCAACATAGCCCGGCGTGTTAGCATTGCCTGCGATAATTCCCGGGCGAAAATGGCCAGACTTTTGAAGCCGATACCTTGAACCGTTTCTTCTTTTAACCCATAACTCGCGCATAACGAATCCTGCTTTTCGCTGTGCTTCCCGCTGCCGAGACCAGCGCAAACTGGGCGACGCCTCCGGCATGGCAACCACGGGCAAAACCACCGACAACCCCAATTTCGAGAGCCTTCAATTCCTCCTCGCTCCACTTCATGCTGCCTTTACCGACACCAACACAGGAGGCTCCATAGACAGGGTCGCCTAGCGCCACCATGCTCAGTGCAAGCTTGGTCACTTCTGCGGGAAACTGGCGCAACGCCTGTGCGGTATTCCGTGGGAGCCCGGCGAGAATTGTCAGGACTACCTGTCACGGATTACCAGCGGCAGGTCCGGCAGTTTCCAGCGAGACGGCATCGTCGGACTGGGGCTCCTGGTAGCGGGCCTGTTTGTGGCGGGAAACCTCCTGAACGAGTCCGGGCGGTAGGCGTTATTCGCGCATGCGTCGCTCGATGTTGCACGGCTCAATGGCTTCTTCGCCGTACATCCTCGCGACACATTCCGAACCGAAGGCGACAATAGACTGTCAGTCATCGATGTCGTCGAAGATGCTGCGGGTGCCGGGCGAAGGCGGCTCGGATGCATCCATTTCTCCAAATACGCGCGGCGCGCGTTCTCGCGGTGAGTCGCGTTCAGCCATTTTCTCGGCAATCCACTCGTTGACTGAATCGATCTCCTGCTGGATCATCCGCGCAAGTGCGGGCTCGGAAGAGAATTGCTGCTTGAGGGATTTGTACGACTCCAGCAGGGGCTGCATCATGTCTTCGGGACTTGCGGAGGGGAAGAAGTCGTGCATCCAATGCGATGAGACATCGGAGAGTTTCGGGATCAGGTCGTCATGCACGCGCTTGCGGAACTGCGCCATTTCTTCAGATGTAAATACACTCTGAATGCCTTTGTTTTCGAGACCATAAAAATCGTCGCCGTCGAATGTGTAGGCCATCACCTTCTCGACAAAGGCTTTGCGATATTGCTCCGGCAGAACGCCACACTGGTGGAGCCGCACGGCGAGACGGACCTCGGAACAAGCATCAAGGGCGAGGCCGGGATCGGCGACCCTTTTGAGGACCTTCTCGTCCTCGATGTAGAGCGCAAGGAAGTCCTTCGAACATCGGTAGCTTAGAAAGTCGTCTACGCGGCTTCGGCGGTCGCTCATCGACACATGCGATGCCGCTTCGTCGGTGCAGTACGTCATGAGGCGCTTGCGGACCAGCGGGAAGAGGCTTTTCGGGATCATGACAGCGCGTTCCAGGCTTACGTCGCCGCAGGTGATCTGCGACATGAGCTTGTCGGCGGGGCTGCCTTGTACATAGATGCCGAGCCACTCGGGGTTCTTGAGCAGCAACGAAGCGAAGGCTTCGCCCACGGTCGGATGTTTAAAGCGCCAGATAGCGCCGTCGTCGCTTTGGACATACTGAACGAGGCTGCCTTGAAGGCAATCGAGAGCGACGGTACAACCTCCCAGATTGCTTCCCAGCTTTTCGATCGCTTCGCGCTCCGAAGGCTCCAGCGAAATTGGGCTGTCGAGCGTGCCGCTGCGCATGTAAATGAGCGCCAGCGCCGCTTTGCTGTCTTCGTCGAGGCCGGTGATGACTTCGTGCAACAGCCGCTCTTGCTTCTCCACAAACTGGTCGATCTCGTCCCGGTCCAGTTCAAGCTCCTGGGTGAACAGGGGATCGCCCAGGCGCCGCGCGGTTTCGGGGATAAAGCGCTTATGTTCCGCGACGAAGGCCAGATGCGGCTTGACCGCCTTACGAAACTTCTTCGTCTGCTTTCCAAGCCGAATATGGTTATACAAGATCTGCTGGCGTTCGTCCAAGGTGAGATCGTGTACGTCGATGACAACCTGGCTCTCGCGCAGCAGCGGGAACGCGCCCTCCTTGAGCTCGTTGCGGGCATGCCGGTAAATGTAATCGCGCGAGGTCATGACGATTTTGCCGCCTTGCCGCAGAATCGCCTTGACCTCTCCGAGAACGTGATTCCAACGGTGGACAAGGTGCGATTCGAATTGCGTGTCGCCGAAGGCATCGTCAACCCAGAAGAATTGCGCTGGCTCGTCCGTGTTCCAGTGCTTGATAACCTGGCCTGCATCATTGAGCTTCAGCGTCGAGCAGCCCCACTGGTCAAGCGCCGCGACGGCGAGTATAGAGGCGATTGTCGTTTTCCCCGCCGCCGGCTCGCCGATCAGCAGCACAAACCCGTGCCGGTCGAGCGCCTCGACAGCACGCCGATAGGCGGAGGTGATCACGACTTTTGAGAGATCCTCGCGCAGAGATGCCAGCAACGCCTTGGCCTGCCGGTAAGCCCTATCATCGAGAATCTGGCTTAGATCGCCCAGCCCGTAAATGCGCGGCACCATCATGCGCAGGCGCCTGCGCTCCCGGATTTGGTCGCAGATCCAGGTGCCGCCGAAGATCGCGACAGACTTGACGCCAACGGCTTTGAGTGAGGCCTTGATCTCAGCGGCTGCAGCGCCCGAGACGCCCGCGTTCGTCATCAGCACATAGCTGTCGCAGAGGTCCCGTTTGACCAGCTTCCCAGCCTTTTTCATTTCGTCGGCGAGATCGGCGGCGCGAAGGTTGCGCTCGCGCTTGCTCGTAAACTTGCACTGAATGACGAAGTGCCCGGAGAGTCTTTCCTTTGCCTGGCGTTTCCAGGCGCCGACAAAGGCGCCGTCCTGGCCTGCGTCGGCGCTGGGCAGGAAAGATTCCACAGTCTGGCCTAAGACTTCCCGGCAGACCGTAAGGCACAACTGCTGGAAGCTGTGCCAGCCCAGATTGTGAAGATCGTACATCAGCCAAGGCGCTCCAATTGTGCAACTGCCTGAAAACATTTTCGCGCAGGTTTGTGTGTTTGGCCGAGCTTAGACTGTGGGGCGCAGGAGTTCAATGAAGGATGGGGGGCAGGTTATGGCCATTGCCGGAATCGCCGGACTCCTCGTTCTTTGTACAATGTTGCGCGTTCAAGAGGGATCAATCATGCCAAATGCAAAAACGAAGGGCGAAACGCGTCTGGAGCGGAGGGAAAAATGGTTCCGCAACGAGCCGTTGTTTTCTGTCTTGATTCTCGTTGCGACAATCGTGGCCGGTGCCGCCGAGGCCGTACAGCACGGTTCGGACCTGCTTGTCGCCGCCGGCCTCAAACAGGAGAAAACGCTGGAGCTGGCGCGCGATACGCCAAGGAGGAGTTCTCACGGCTGGCTGGTGGAAACGGCGTGGCGACGCGGCAACGGTGTGGGCGAAGGTCGGTCGAGATCGCGTGGAATGCGGCTGATTCGAACATCGACCGTTTGCCCGGCCAGCAAAAGATCAGGGGTTCTAATCACTCATGGGCGCGCCAAGAATTCAATAGCTTATCGGCACTCACTCCAGAAACAGCCCATCCATTCACCCACCCACATTCGCTCATTAGGCACCCACATCTACACGAAAACTGGATGTAAGTTGTTGATTTTATGGTGCGCCCGGGCAGATTCGAACTGCCGACCTCTTGCTCCGGAGGCAATGCGGCCAGGCGTGAGCTATCATTCGGTGGAACCACTGGGATCATTTCAGCACCTCTCCAGACTGCCTTTCCGAGAAATTACGGGGGAAGTTTTCTCGCTCACAGTTCTCGCGTGCGAACCCGAAATTCCGTCAACTTTGCGAAGCCAGCATGATCGATGAACGCCCTTATATAGCACGCCCTGAACTATTGAACGAATTTGACGATCACTCTCGGTGCGCATGGCGCAAGAGAACGCCGGGCAAACATTCTCGGAATTTCATTCGTCCAGCCAACGAAATTCCGAGAATTGTTGCCCCTGGAGATATTGGGCTGGAAATAGTGGATAGACCGCCACCTCCTCTGTCGAAGGCGGAATCTCGTGAGCAACCCTTCGTCCTTCGTCGGACCTGGGGCTGACGTGGCGATGTGGCCACTCGGGTAGACGACTGAAATGAAGCGCCTCTTGCCAAGTCGGTGAGCGGAGGTGGGCGACTCTCGATCGTCACCGCAGTTCAACTGGCCGGCGTCCTGAGTCTGGGTCAACACGACAGGTCATTCTCGCCGGGCGCCGAGGGCCATTTCCCAGCATCCTCTGTGACAACGCGATAACCTTTAGTATTCTAAGCATTTTCAATAATCATGAGCGTAGCTGCCGCTATCCCAGAAGTCGGCCAGATTGTCCGCGTGCGCCAACGACTGTACTTGGTGGAGGGCCTGGTTGCGCGCCCCCGGCCGCAAGATTCCACGCTCGTCGAACTCTCCTGCATCGAGGACGACGCTCAAGGGCAGGAGCTCAAGGTGCTCTGGGAGCGAGAGTTGGACGCGGCGATCCTGACGGGTGAGGAGTGGGCGCGGCTCGCCCAGCGCGGATTCGACCCGCCTGAGTACTTCTCCGCCTATCTCAATACCCTCCGGTGGAATTGTGTCACTTCCACCGACGCCACCCTCCTGCAATCCCCTTTCCGTGCGGGTATCCGGCTGGACGCCTATCAGCTCGAACCACTGAGAAAGGCGTTGCGACTACCACGCGTGAATCTGTTCATTGCCGATGACGTCGGCCTTGGCAAGACCATCGAGGCCGGCTTGATCGCGCGCGAATTGCTGATGCGCAAGAAAGTCCGCGAAATCGTGGTAGCGTGTCCGCCGTCGATGCTACTTCAGTGGCAGGAGGAACTTGAACAGCGATTTGGCCTTCTCTTCGAGATCTTCGACAAAGACTTCATTGCCCAGATTCGCCGCGAACGAGGCTTCGGGGTCAACCCCTGGACGGCCCATTCCCGCTTTCTGATTTCCCACCGTCTGTTGATCGACGAGACCTACGCCGGGCCTCTCCGCAACTGGCTCGGGACGTTCCGCCCCGGCACCCTGCTTATCCTCGACGAAGCGCACCACGCCGCACCATCGAGCGGTCAGCGCTACGCCATCGACTCGCAGATTACGCGAGCGATCCAGGGGCTCTCTCCCAGGTTCGAACACCGATTGTTTCTATCCGCCACACCGCACAACGGCCATTCGAACAGTTTCACCGCCCTGCTGGAGTTGTTGGATCCGCAGCGCTTCTGCCGCGGCGTCAAAGTGGTCAAGCGCAACCTGGATGACGTGATGGTGCGCCGCCTCAAGGACGACCTGCGCGAGATCGTTGGCGGATTTCCGAAGCGCCATGTCGTGCAGGTTGATATTTCGGGTCTGCCCGCCGACTCTCCCGAGCTCCGTATCGCCGCCCTACTGGACCAGTACCGCGCCCTCCGCGAGGAGCGGCTGGCCGGAGAAAGCCGGCGCACGCAGAGTGCCTCCGGCCTCCTGATCACCGGTCTTCAGCAGAGGCTGTTCTCTTCCATCGAAGCGTTCGCTAAAACGCTGGCGGTCCATCGCAAGACCGTCAAGAAGCAATGGGAACAGGCGCCGACGGCGCCAGCCGCCACAACATCGCTCGACTTGCTCTCAGAATCGGTAGGAGCGGACGACGAACGAGCCATCCTCTCCGAGGAGGCGCTCGCCGCAGAGGCCGACGCCCAGATGGAGGCCGCCACCACGGCGACCATCGGACCGACCCAGGATCAATCCTCGAGGTCCCTCTTCGACCGCGAGCAACAGCTCCTTGACGAAATGACGGAACTTGCAGACAAGGCCCGCTTCCAGCCCGATGGACGGGTAAAGAAGCTGGTGGAGTGGATTCGCGCCGAACAGCTCAAAGACGGTAAGCACTGGACCGATATTCGCGTCATCATCTTCACGGAGTACGACGACACCAAGCGCTATCTCCTCAATCAGCTGAACGCAATCATCGATCAATCCGACCGCGCTGAGGAGCGCATCGCCGTGTACCATGGCCCGACCCCGGCTGCTGAGCGCGAGACCATCAAGAGAGCCTTCAACGCAGATCCGAAGCAGCATCCACTGCGGATTTTGATCGCCACTGACGCGGCGCGCGAGGGTCTCAACTTGCAAGCCCATTGCTGGAATCTTTTCCATTTCGACGTTCCCTGGAACCCCGGGCGCATGGAGCAGCGCAACGGTCGTATCGACCGCAAGCTGCAGCCCAGCCCCGATGTCTACTGCCATTACTTTTTCTACACGCAGCGGCCTGAGGATCGAATCCTGAAGGTGCTAGTCGAAAAGACCAAGCGCATCCAGGAGGAACTTGGATCGCTCTCACAAGTCATCGAAAGTCGCCTGGAAACGCTGATGAAGAACGGCATCCGCCGCCGCGATCTCTCGACTCTCGAACAGCAAATCCGCGATGCTGACATCGAGAAGGAACGCCGTGAGACCATGGCGGACGAACTGGAAGCCGCCCGCGAGCGGCAGGACGCCCTCCGCGAACAGATTGACCGCCTCCGCGGCATGCTCAATCGCTCGCGCCAGGCCGTCGCCTTCCAGGAAGACCACTTCCGTGCCGCCATCTCCTGTGGACTTCGCATCGCAGGTTCCGAGCCACTCGGCGCCCAAGCCGCCAGCGGAACTCCGACGGCCATTCATGGCCCAACGCAGTACACCTTCCCCGCGATCGACCAGCGCGATGGAGCCGATCCCACCTGGGCCGCCACGCTGGACGCCCTGCGAAAGCCGCGCGATCGAGGCGAGCGTCTATGGGAGTGGCGCCGCAACGCACCCATCCGGCCGGTAGTCTTTGAGGACCCGGGAATCGTTACGGATGAGGTGGTGCATCTTCACCTGGAGCACCCGGTCGTCCGCCGTCTGTTGTCCCGGTTTGTCTCCCAGGGCTTCGTACATCACGATCTGTCTCGCGCCTGCTTGAGCCAGACCAACGACGCCATTCCGCGCGTGATCCTGCTGGGGCGATTGGCACTCTATGGCCCCGGGGCAGCCCGCCTTCACGAAGAGATCATTCCCGTGACGGCCCGCTGGCGCGAGTCCACCCGAACGGAGCCGCTCACTCCTTACGCGCGCACTGCCGAAACCGAAACGTTGCGGCTGCTCGATGATGCCCTGATGGCTCCGCGCGATCACCGTCTCAATGAAACCATACGCCGTCAACTGTTGGAATCGGTAACCCGCGACATCCAGGACCTTTTGCCTCACCTCGAAACTCGGGCTCGGGAATACGAACAGGATGCTCGCACCGCTCTCGGTAAACGCGCGGACGCCGAGGCCAAAGCCATGCGAGAGATCCTCGATCTGCAACAGACCCACCTGCTCTCCACCATCAGCGCTCACGACAAGAGCCTTCAGTTGTTGCTCGATTTCAACGATGACGAACGCCGTCAGAAGGAGCATGACCGGCGCTACTGGGAGACACGCCTCGGCGAATTGCATCGCGAACGTGAGACAGAGCCCGAGCGTATTCGTGCCCTTTATGAAGTGAAGGCCCGCCGCGTCGAACCCATCGGCCTTGTCTATCTGTGGCCGGTGACCAACTAACCACCATGGCGAAGTCCCCGGAACAGCTCGCGCATGAGCAGTGGCTCGGCTACATCCAGCCTGAAGGGTTGGTAGTCTCTATTCCGGCCCTGCTGGAAGCCCGTGCGCACATCAACCAGAACTTCCTACCCCGCCACCGCGCGCTGCTCGAATTCCTGCCCAAGGACCGCACCGGCCAGCCCATCGGTGAACTGCCGGGCTTTCTCCCGTTCGCTGAATCCATTCTCGGTTGGTCGCAAGCCGACATCGCTGGAGCACCGCAAGGGCCGGCTCTGCCCGACACGCTTCAGTTTTACCTGCGGGATTATGGCGAGACCCTGCAGCCGACCTATGCCGTGCGCGACTCGGCCCGCGACGACTCGGACTGGCTGCTACTGATTGAGGAACTGCCCGGTGTTCAGGATTTCGATACCGCCATCCCCACCGGCATCCGGCAATGGCAGGCCAGCCCGCAAGCTCGCTTTGAGCGCCTGCTGCGAGAGACGAAAGTGCCAGCCGGACTGCTGGTCAACCAACAAGCCATCCGCCTGGTCTACGCTCCACGGGGCGAATCGAGCGGTTTTCTCACCTTCCGCATTCCTGAAATGATCCAAGTCGCGGGACGGCCGCTCTTCGCCGCCCTCGACATGCTGCTGTCCGCCGACCGCCTCTTCGTTGTCGAGAGGAAGGAGCAACTCCCGGCGATTCTTGCCGCCAGCCGTAAATACCAGAACGTCGTCTCGACACGCCTGGCTGGGCAGGTGTTGGCCGCGCTGTACGAATTGCTGCGAGGCTTCCAGGCGGGCCATGACCAGTCGTCGGGCCAGTTACTGAAAGACGTGCTGGCGAACGATCCCCATCAGGTCTACCAGGGCCTGCTCACGGTGCTGCTGCGGCTGGTCTTCATCCTCTTTGCCGAGGATCGCGGCCTGCTCTCGACCGATCCCATCTACACCAACCACTACGGCATCGGCGGTCTCTTCGAGCGGCTCCGCGCCGACGCTGCCCGCTACCCCGACACCATGGATCAGCGCTTCGGAGCCTGGGCGCAACTCCTCACGCTGTTCCGCCTCATCTATGATGGCGGCAGTCACGGGCCCAAGTTCGATCTGCCCGCGCGCCGCGGCTACCTCTTCGATCCCAGCCGCTACGCCTTCCTCGAAGGCCGCCAAGCTGCAGAAGACTCTATCGCCATTCCCCGCATCTCGGACGGCGTACTCCATCGCGTACTCGAGAACCTGCTCATCCTCGACGGCGAACGGCTCAGCTACCGCAATCTCGATGTTGAACAGATCGGCAGCGTCTACGAGGCTGTCATGGGCTTCACTCTTGAGGTAGCTGCGGGACCTGCCATCGCGATCACCTCGCCGAAGAAGGCGAAAGGCGGGGCACCCGTCACCATTAACCTGGACGAACTGCTTCGAGCCGCGCCCGCCAAACGCGGCGAGTGGTTGCAGAAAGCCACCGGCCAGAAACTCGCCCCAAAGGCGGCGGCTGCACTGAAATCCGCTGCTTCGCTCGCCGATCTGTTGGCCGCGCTCGACCGCAAGATCGAGAAAGACCTGACGCCCGCCGTGGTCCCTGCCGGCTCCATGATCTTCCAGCCGTCACCCGAACGCCGCCGCAGCGGATCCCACTATACGCCCCGGTCGCTCACCAGCCCCATTGTCGAAGCCGCCTTGGCTCCCGTACTTCAGCAACTCGGCCCCGAGCCGACATCGGAACAGATTCTCGATCTCAAGGTCTGTGACCCAGCCATGGGCTCAGGCGCATTCCTTGTGGAAGCCTGCCGGCAGTTGGGCGAGCACTTGCTCGAAGCCTGGCGCCGCGAAGATTCCCTTCCGCCGATTCCTCCGGACGAGGAAGAACTGCTCCATGCCCGCCGTGTGATCGCCCAGCGCTGTCTGTACGGTGTGGACAGGAACAAAATGGCTGTTGATCTCGCCAAGCTTTCCCTTTGGCTGGCGACGCTTGCCAAGGAGCACCCCTTCACGTTCCTCGACCATGCGCTGCGCGATGGCGATTCGTTGGTCGGTTTCACCACTCGGCAGATCAGTTACTTCGACTGGTCTCAGAGCCCTCAACAGGACATCTTCGGCAAACGCTTCCAGGAAAGGTTAGAACGCGTTCTTCGCAATAGAGCCGTCATTATTAACTCCCCGGACACCATTCCGTACGAGACTCAGCAGCAGCGTTTGCGGAAGGCGGACGAGTACTTGATGGATGCCCGCCTCACCGGTGACCTGCTAGTGGCAGGGTTCTTTTCGGCATCGAAGCCAAAGGCGAGGGAAAAGGAGCGGCTCGCTAAAGGCGCGCTTCTCAAGCGAGCGCTTGAGAAGATTACAGATCTCGATGCCGACGATGAGATCCAGGGCATCGCGCGAGCGCTCCGTGCTCAGGGCGTCACGCCCTTCCATTGGGAAATCGAGTTTCCAGAAGTCTTTCGTTTGGGCGGTTTCGACGTGATCGTCGGCAACCCTCCCTTTGCCGGCAAGAATACGATCATAGAAGGCAATGCCACCTATTATATGGACTGGCTGAAGTTGATTCATGCCGAGTCCCACGGCAACTCGGACCTGGCTGCGCACTTCTTCCGGCGAGCATTCACTTTGCTCAAGCCGGGAGGCTGCTTTGGCCTGATCGCTACGAACACTATCGGACAGGGCGATACGCGATCCACTGGGCTGCGCTGGATCTGCGGGAATGGCGGTGTCATCTATCACGCGCGCAAGCGCTACAAGTGGCCGGGACAGGCGGCGGTGGTGGTCAGCGTCGTGCATGTGCACAAAGGCCCGCTTGAGCGCCCGTACTATCTCGACGGCCGCGCGGTGGAGCGCATAACAGCCTATCTGTTCCATGCTGGTGGTAGCGAAGATCCCGAGACACTGGTGGCCAATGAGGATAAGAGTTTTCAAGGGAGTATCGTTCTCGGTATGGGCTTTACCTTTGACGATAGCGATAGCAAAGGCGTCGCTTCGTCGTTGGCCGAGATGCACCGCTTGATCGCGAAAGACTCGCGCAATGCCGAACGGATTTTTCCTTACATCGGCGGCGAAGAGCTTAACGACTCCCCGACTCACGCCCACCACCGTTACGTGATCAATTTCGAGGACTTTCCGCTGCGCCGCAAGGAGACGGGGCACACGTGGTTCGGGTTGAAGGAGGAGACGAAGCGTGCGCAATTGCGGTTAGGGATCGTCGCCCCGGACTATCCAGGTACTGTAGCGGAAGACTGGCCAGACCTGCTCGCAATCGTCGAGGATCGAGTAAAGCCACTGCGCGCGAGCGATAAGCGGGAGAACTATCGGGAACGTTGGTGGCGCTTTGCCGAGAACCGGCCGGGCCTCAGCGGTGCACTAAGCCGGATACCTCGGACCATTGTGATCTCACGCGTTAGTCAACTGCTCGCATTCGCATTTCTGCCGAGCAGTATCGTGCCGGCAGAAAGCCTTGTGGCGGTGGCCCTTCCAACCCATTCCGCGTTCGCCGCACTGCAGGCGCGCGTGCATGAAATCTGGGCACGCTTCATGGCGTCCTCGATGAAAGACGACTTGCGGTACACACCATCGGACTGCTTCGAGACGTTCCCTTTTCCTGCCGGTTTTGAGTGCCAGCCCGCGCTCGAAACGGCGGGTCAAGTCTACTACGACTTCCGCGCCGCTCTGATGCTCCGGAACAACGAAGGCCTCACGAAGACGTATAACCGCTTTCATGATCCCGGCGAGATGTCGAGTGACATTATCGAACTGCGTCGCCTGCACGATTCCATGGATCGCACAGTACTTGACGCCTACGGTTGGACGAACTTTCGACCGATTTGCGATTTCTTCCCTGAGTTCGACGATGAAGACGAGGACGAATCGGAGATCAGTCGCAAGAAGAAGCGCTTCCGTTATCGTTGGCCTGATGAGGTCCGCGACGACGTGCTGGCTCGGCTCCTAGTCATGAATCAGCGGCGCTATGAGGAAGAAGTCCTGGCAGGGCTACACGACAAAGCCGACGGATCGCGAAGCACCCGGCGCCGGAAATCAGCCGAGCCCGAGGATGAACCAGTCGAGGATCAGGGAGAATTGGATCTATGACCTCGGCGGAAGTCCGTTCGAAATTGGTAGAGTCGCTGGAACTCGATCTGGTGGGCCCGCGCCCCGGTTTGGGCGATGCGAAGGAAATCTTGTCCCAATCGCCCTCGCGTTGGTATCTGACGGGCTTTCTGGTCCCGATCGACGCAGCGTCCTCGCAGAAGGTAGACGAAGATGCGACCGAAGAACTGGATACGGCCGAATCCGGCGGCGTTGACGATGACGAACCGCCAGAGCGCGGCTCCGCCCGGAATCGCATCTTCCCTTCCTCGATGGGCGTGAGCGTGTTAGTTCCGGCCGAAGCCAAGGCGCTTGCAGTGACGGTAACGTGGGGAGACTACGAGCCGCGCAGCGGTCCTGAAAGCTGGCTCCGCGTTCCGCATGAACACCTTTTGACGCTCAATCTGCCGGCGAAAACCGGCAATACGCGAGAAACCGTCGTCCCGGAAAGCAAGGGTTTGAAAGTGGCGCTGCTGGTGCGCCCCGTTGAGTCCGCGGCCCTCGAAGCCGGACTGGCCGCGGGTACTCGGACGGTGTCTGTATTCCTGGTCAACCGCCGGAAGCCGGCGCCCGATGAACAGAAGGACAAGGCATTCGCCTTTCAGGCGCAACTCGATATCCGCGCCGATGTGCCGTTGGTTGCGCGGCCCGACCTGCGGGGCCTGGCGAGCGACGATTGGGACGACCGCATTGCCGACTTGCAGTATCGCGACACCGGTGAATACGCCGTCGGTCACAATGTCGCGACAGAAGCCATTCTGGCCGATGGCCACTGCCAGGCGGTGCGCACCTGCTGGGTGCCGACGGCCGAGGTGGAGCGGGTCGCTCCCGCCCCGATCGCCGGAGTGGAATTGAAGATGGATGCCCTCGCGGCGCTGGTGGACTTTCCCGACGCGCAGGCGAAGCTCAATCCGCTGGTCACCGAGTACCGGACCTGGATCTCCGCGCAAACGGTACCCACGTTGTCAGCCAAGCGCAAAGAAACCGCCGACGGTTTGCAGAGCAAGGCAAGAGTGGCGGCGGACCGCATCGCGCTAGGCATCGCGCTGCTTGAAGATCCGCAATGTCTGGCCGCATTTCAGCTCGCCAACAAGGTGATGGCGACGGCGGCTCGGCGGCGGTTGGGCGTGATGCAGGGGAAGCCACCTGCGTCAATCACGCCGGAATGGCGTCCTTTCCAGTTGGCATTCCTGCTGATGAATCTGCCAGGCATCGCCCGCCCCCTGGCCGAAGATCGCAAGGTGGTGGACCTGCTGTTTTTCCCTACGGGCGGCGGCAAGACCGAAGCCTACCTGGGGCTCGCCGCGTGCACGCTCGTCTTGCGACGGATGCAGAACCCCGGCATCACGAGTGCGGGCGTCAGTGTTCTGATGCGTTACACGCTGCGACTGCTGACGCTGGATCAGTTAGGACGCGCGGCGACGTTGATTTGCGCCTTGGAGTTAGAGCGGCAGAACGACGCCAAGCTCCTGGGCGACTGGCCATTTGAAATCGGCCTCTGGGTGGGACGGGCAGCGACGCCGAACCGCATGGGTCGGAAAGGCGACAACGACCGCGAATCGGCGCGGGCGCGGACCGTCGCGTATCTGAACGATGATCGCAAGCCGTCGCCAATTCCGCTGGAAGAGTGCCCGTGGTGCGGGACGAAGTTCAAACCGATTTCTTTCAAGCTGCTGCCGAATCCGGATGAGCCGACCGACTTGCGAATTCGTTGCGTGAATCGGAGTTGCGAGTTCGGCCGCGAGTTCTCACTGCCAATTTTGGCGGTAGACGATCCGATTTATCGCCGCCTGCCCTGCTTCATCATCGCGACGGTCGATAAGTTCGCGGGCCTGCCGTGGGTGGGGCAGGTTGGCGCGTTCTTTGGGCGGGTCAACCGCTATGACGCCAGGGCTGGTTTCTTTGGGCCGTGCGACACGGCACAGGGCACCGCCATACCGGGAGGGCGGCTGCTGCCTCCGGACCTGGTCATACAGGATGAGTTGCACTTGATCTCGGGTCCGCTGGGCACGATGGTCGGGCTTTACGAGACTGCGCTGGAAGCGCTCAGCATACGGCAACTGGATGGCGTGGCCGTCAAGCCCAAGATCATCGCCTCGACCGCGACGGTTCGCCGTGCCGATAGTCAGATTCGCGCGCTATTCAATCGCGCGACGGTGGACATCTTTCCGCCACCGGGACCGGATCGCCGCGATTCGTTTTTTGCCCACACGCTGCCGGTATCCGAAAGTCCCGCCAGGGAGTACGCCGGGATCGCCGCTCAGGGCCGAAGCCCGAAGGTGGTGATGCTGAGAGTGTATATGGCGCTTTTGGGGGCATCGCAAAAGTATTTCGACCGTTTGAAGGTGAAGGGGCAGGAGAATCCAGCGGACCCCTACATGACGCTGGTCGGCTATTACAACGCGCTGCGAGAACTCGGCGGAGCGCGGCGGTTGATCGAAGACGAAGTCCGCAACCGGTTGGTGGGCTACTCGTCAAGGAAGCGGCAAGGCGAGGCCGAGGGGTTGTTCGCCAACCGCCAGATCGATTACGAACCCGTCGAATTGACCAGCCGCGAGAGCACGGCCCGGGTCTCGGAGGCCAAACGTCGCCTCGCACTGCCGTTTGGCCAGGACAAAGCCGTGCATGTCGCGATCGCCACCAATATGATCTCGGTTGGCCTCGACATCACCCGGCTGGGCTTGATGGTGGTATTCGGGCAGCCAAAAACGAGCGCGGAATACATCCAGGCCACGAGCCGTGTAGGCCGCGCCGAGAGCCGGCCAGGTTTAGTGGTGACGATCTACAACGTCCACAAGCCGCGCGACCGCTCCCACTATGAGCGCTTTGAGATCTACCATGAGACGTTTTACCGGAGCGTGGAAGTGACCAGTGTGACGCCCTTCTCCCCGCGCGCGCTCGACAAAGGTCTGGCGGGGACGATGGTGGGTTTGGCGCGGCACATTCTGCCTCCGATGACTCCCGCTCGCGGCGCCGCGCAGATTCTGGCCGAAAGGGTACGACTCGACTCTGTGGTCGATACGCTGGCGGAACGGGCGCTGGGCCACTCGACCCTTCCACCCGCGGAGGCCGATATCTTGCGGCGCCGGGTACGGGAACGGACGCTCGATCTGCTCGATGAGTGGAGCAAGGAGGCGATGGAGCTCGCGAACGTCGGCGTGGGCTTGCAGTACAACCCTACCGAGGCGGGCGGCGCGCAGCCACTGTTACGCGATTTCCTCAGTCCCGATTTGAAGAACTTGCCGCCCAATCACCGGCGCATGAAGTTCCGGGCGAACCGTTCGTTGCGGGACGTCGAGCCGAGTGTCGCCGTCCAGGTGAAGACCATCGACCTGCAGCCCGTGGAGGAAGACGAAGTATGACCGGCGCGCGCTACATCAAGCCTCAGGGAGAGCTGCGGCAGAGCCAGGTGGTGATGACGTTCGGTCCGGGCTCGATGGTCGATCTGCCGAAGCACTCGGTCCTGATCGCAGGACTGGACTATTGGAGTGGTGGCGGGACGGAGATCTTCGAAGCCCGCTTGGCAGCGAAGGCCGCAAAGCTCCTGGACTTGCCTTCCGTTCGCCTGGTGACGCCGCCGCCATCCGATGACGATCCGTTGGGATCGAACCCGCACATCGAGGCATTTCAGTTTCCGGAGTGGTTCATCACTCAAGACAACGAGCGGGATTCATCGCCCATGTTCGGGCGAACCCGGCTGCTGGTACATCGGAAGGCGCTCACGCGCGGGGCCTACATTGACCGCAACAAGAAACGCCGGTCTGTGGTGCCCATTCGCTTCGTGAGGGCGTGCCGTTGTGGGCACATCGGCGATATCGACTGGTACGCTTTCGTTCACCAGGGAAAATCTGAATGCACCCAGCAGCAGCGGCAACTATTCATCGACGAGCGGGGAACGAGTGGCGACCTGACCGAGATCTTCATACGCTGTGAATGCGGTAAGGCGGAGCGCAGTGTCGCCCAGGCCGCGCGATTTCAGGACCGTGCTCTCGGCAACTGTGACGGAAGCAGGCCGTGGCTGGGGCCGTTCACGAAGGAGGCATGCGGCGAACCGAGCCGCTTGTTGATCCGAAGCGCTTCGAATGCGTACTTTCCACAAACGATGAGTGTGATCTCGCTGCCCGATCGTAATGAGGCCGTACGGAAGGCTGTGGACGCGGCCTGGGACTATCTCGATATCGTCGAGACGATGGAGGATCTGGAGCGCGAGATGCGCCGGCCGAAGGTACGCGAGGCGCTGGATGGCGTTTCGCCGGAGGAAGCCTTCGCGCAGATTGTGGCTCGGCGTACCGCTGCGCCCGCTCCGGACAAGTCTGTCAAGCAGGCGGAACTGGAAACGCTCGCAGCCTCGAAGGAAGAGATTGGATCGGATCAGGCAGAAGGCGTGTTTTACGCTCGCTCGTTGCCGAAGCCGATCTGGGATCGGCCGTGGATGAAGCCGATTGATCGAATCGTTTTGGTGCATCGGTTGAGAGAAGTGGGGGCGCAGGTAGGCTTCACGCGCTTCGAGTCAGCGGCGCCTGATATTGAGGGTGAGTTGGACCTCGGCGTCAAGCGAGCCGTACTGGCTCGGGAGACGACTTGGCTGCCGGCGTACGAGAACAAGGGCGAAGGCATCTTCCTGCAGTTCAGTTCGGCGTACTTGAATGCCTGGGTGAAGAGACCTGCGGTCGTCAAACAGGGTATTCGCCTGAAACAGGGGTTTGATGCCTGGAAAGCGGAGCGCCAAGGCAGTTCGCGGCTGTTTCCTGGACTGCCCTACGTTGCTCTGCATAGTTTCTCGCACCTGCTACTCACGGCGGTCGCCCTGGAATGCGGCTATCCGGCCAGTTCGATTCGGGAGCGAATTTACGCGATTCCGAGCGTCGGTTACGGCGTCCTTCTATACACCGGAAGCTCGGACGCCGAAGGAACGCTGGGCGGCCTGATCCAGGTTGGCAGGCGCATCCACAATTCGGTGCGAAGCGCGCTGGAGCTCGGGCTGCTGTGCTCGAACGACCCGGTCTGCGCGCAGCACGATCCGGAGAACAGGCAAGAGCATCGCCACCTGCACGGAGCGGCTTGCCACGGCTGTGTTCTGACCGCCGAGACCAGTTGCGAACAGCAGAACGATTTCCTGGATCGCGCCTTGGTCGTGAAAACGGTCGAAGAATTAGGCGCTGAGTTGTTCAGCGACGCTGGATGGTGATGAACGGACTGCTTACGCTCTCGGCGTCGGACCTCACCGCCTTGAAGGAGGCTCTCCGAACTGGGCGCCTGCCTGCGCCGTTTCTGCCCACCCTGATCGAACGGATCGTCCCACGTGCCGTGGCGGGCGACGTTTCAGCGGCGCTTCAGGGGATGGCCGCCGCCGGCGCCAACCGGGAGGGTCTCGTCGCTGCGCTCGAATTGCTGGCGGCCGCGCGTGCCCAGCAACCCTCCATCGACGAAGTGATAGAACTCGTCACAACGGGTCCAGACACCGGCACGGTGACAAACCGTGACACCCAGGTGGTGGTTCAAGAGCTATTCCGAAATGCCGAACGCAGCGTTCTCGTCGTCGGTTATGAGCTGTATCAGGCAGCGGCGGTGTTTCGGATTTTGGCTGACCGGATGGCGGAGGAACCCCGCCCGAGCGTACGCATGTTCTTGAACGTTAAGCGGCCACTCGGAGACACCAGCACCGACAGCGAGCTCATCGCCGCCTTCGCGTTTCGTTTTCGGACCCAGCACTGGCCGAGCGAGCGAGATTTGCCGGAAATCTACTTCGATCCTCGATCCCTCGCGGTCGACGCAAGACAGAGGGCCGTCCTCCATGCCAAATGCGTCGTTATCGACGGACGAATGGCTTTCGTATCGTCTGCCAACTTCACAGAGGCGGCCCAGGAACGAAACATCGAAGTTGGGATGCTGGTGCGGTCACCGATTGTCGCTGAACGGCTCGTGACGTTCTTTTCGGCATTGGTTTCCACAGGTGCGGCAAAGCGGGCACTGTGATGGAAGTACCACAGGCCAAGTCGCCAGGATCAACGCTGTGCAAGCTCGGTCGGCTCAGGACTTTCTGAGCTTCGAATCGGTGTATCAATGCTGCTAAACTATTGGAGCTTCTCAACATGTTGCATTCCGTATACCCAGACTTTAGAGGTGCAGGCTTGTATCGCCGAGCTAGCCGGCGCGGCCACTGGACCACAGACCATCGACCGGCATGAGAGACCGAAAGGTACGACAATGGGTATGATGGCGCAACGACGAGCCGGCCTCGGTAAGTCGGCCCCCTTTGTATTCGCTTTTTCTTCGCCTTTTGATAGTATGAGAACTTGAGCAAATCTTGACGCCGGCTGGGACGGACCCGAGGCGCTAGAAAAAAGGGAGTATTCATCGAGTGCTAACAATGAAGCTTGCGAAGGCAAAACAAGGAGCGAAAGTTGTTGGGACAGGGTTCCTCCCACTGGACCTTGTCTATCGTGACGACGATCCGTCCAAACTGCAAGCTTATGCCGGGGGAACCTGCGGCAATGTCCTGGCAATTCTCGCATTTCTAGGTTGGGATGCGTACCCCATTGCCAGACATAGTGATTCTCCTCTTGCGCAGATCATAAAGGACGACTTGAAATTGTGGGGTGCCCATTTGGAATTCATCGGCTTGGAGCCAACTGCGCTGCCGCCCGTTGTCGTCCAGAGGGTCTTCGCAAAACCACGTGGCGCGAAAACTCACAGTTTTGCATGGGCCTGCCCCGGGTGCGGAGCTCCACTTCCGAGCTTCAAGCCAGTCCTCGCCAAGAGCGTCGCCCAGGTGACCGACCGCCTGCCAAAGATGCAGGCCTTCTTCTTTGACCGGGTTTCCCGGTCAGCGCTCGATCTTGCGAAAAAGTGCGCTGATTCGGGTGGCGTCGTGGTCTTTGAACCCTCAATGATCGGCGATCCGCGACTATTCTCCGAAGCGATCAGACTAAGCCACATTTTCAAGTACTCTCAGGATCGACTTTCGGACGTTCACGAAGTTCGCGGCTCGGCAGAACCGTTGATTGAAATTGAGACTCTTGGTTCGGCGGGATTGCGGTATCGGCGGCGCGGAAAGCATTGGAAGGAAGTTGACGCGTTTTCAATCCGTCGAACCGTTGATACTTCCGGCGCCGGCGACTGGTGTACAGCAGGAATCCTACACCTGCTTTGTCAGGACGGAATGCCCGGTTTACAGCGTGCAACGGATCAAGAAACCCTCGCGGCAGTGCGACTTGGTCAGGCAATGGCCGCTTGGACCTGCCAATTCGAGGGGGCGCGAGGCGGGATGTATGGGATTGCCTGGGCCGATTGGAAGAAGGCGGTCCTGAAGATCATCAAGAGCGGATCTACCGTCGACCAAACTACGCTGCAAGTGGTGCGAGTTTGTCCCGCAGTTCTTCTCGACGTGTGCCGCCCCGGGGCCTTCGATCACGTGGATCACGGTGCTCGCGTGCCGCATCAGACTGGATCTCAGGGCTGCGCGACGCTTTGGCCAGGGGGTGGCGTTGGGAAAGCCCTACCTCAGCGAACTTAGCCTACTGTCAGACACCTTTGATTGGGCTCGCAGCCAGGACCTCCAATACGTTACGCGGGCAGTGAGCGCATCTTCATTTCTTCCGATCTTGGCAATCGGGTCTGGCGGTTCTATGGCTGCCGCGGATTACCTGGCGGTTCTTCACACTCGTCTCGCCGGTCATCATAGTACGACTCACACGCCTCTTGAGTTTCTCCGCTCAGAGGCTCGGATGGACGAGTTCTCCGTGTGGTTACTCTCAGCTGGCGGTCGGAATGTGGATATTCTCCGAAGCGCCAGAAAAGCCATCCAAGTAGAGCCGGCCCACCTGGCCATTTTTTGTGCTTCAAACGGCAGCCCTCTTGCAAAAATGGCATCACCACTGGCCATTGACCTTCTAGAGTATGAGCCGCCTGCCGGAAAAGACGGGTTTCTTGCGACTAACTCTCTGGCTTCCTTTCTGCTCCTCCTTGCCCGAACGTACTCAGACGCTATCGGCACATCATTTGTTAGCTCTCTCCCCGAGTTGCTAGACGCTGCTGTGCCAGAGTCGAGTGATTTATGCGCTCTTCGGAAAAAGTTCACACCGTTGTTGGACCGCGAACACTGGCTGGTCCTCTATGATCCGGGTTGCCGCCCGATGGCGACGGATATGGAATCGCGATTCAGCGAAGCGGCTCTGGGATCGATCAAAGTTAGTGACATTAGGAATTTTGCCCACGGCAGGCATCATTGGATCGCGAAGCGCGAATCGACCTCCGCAGTAGTCATCTTGAGCCAACCGGGTACGGCGAAAGTGGCCACGAGGTCGCTCGATTTGCTCCCTCGGTCGCTTCCTCGGATCCATTTGCAGTTTTCCGACAATCCCGTAATAGCACCAGTTGGCGGAATCTTCCTCTCGATGGAAATCGCCGGCTGGGTAGGTGAGGCGCGAGGCATCGATCCAGGAAGGCCAGGAGTTCCGGAGTTTGGCCGGCGGCTGTATAATCTTTCGTCAAATCCCTTGCCTGGCTCGAAGCTCCAATCCGTGATGCAGATCATCGCCAGAAAGGCCCGGGTCACACCCGATTCTCTGCGAGCCTCGGAGCTTGACAAGGTGTGGCAAGCGGCGTTGGAGAGTTTCCGAGATGAATTGTACCGTACGCCGATCAAAGGGATCGTCTTCGATTACGATGGAACTCTGGTCGACGTTCAGGATCGCTTCGATCCGCCGAAACTGCCAGTATCCGAAGCGCTAACCAAGTTACTCACATCTGGGGTTCGGATCGGAATCGCAACGGGTCGTGGACGATCGGCCCGCCGAGATCTGAGGGAAGTCATTTCAAGGGATTATTGGCCGCACATTCTTATGGGTTATCACAATGGCGCCGAACTCGGTCCGCTCGGGGACGAAGCCACGCCAGACTCGACAAACGGCTCACTTGCCCCGGCGATCGCTAAGGCCCTGCAACTGCTCGAAAACCAGCCTGCTATCTGGAGGCGCCTGACAGTTGACCCATCCCATTCGCAGATCGGCCTTCAATGGAAGTCGAAGATTCTTGGATGGCATCTAAGTTCTCTGCTCCAACCATTGATGCCAGCCCTGCACGGTCTGGGTTTACAGTTAGTGAGTTCCGGACATAGCATCGACTTGCTCGCACCTGGTGTTTCTAAGAAAGGGGTCATCCTTCGCTTGGCGGAATCCGAGGCCATATCACTCTCCGAGATCCTGGTGATCGGAGACCGGGGCCGAGCCCCGGGCAATGACGCTGAGATGCTGTCCCACCGTCCGTCGCTCAGCGTGGACGAAGTGTCCGATGAAGCCTCGACCTGTTGGCGACTTACCCCGGCGATGCTCAAAGGGCCAGCAGCGACTCTTTGGTACCTTGGCCGCCTTTCGACACGGAAGAAGTGTCCTGGAGCTGTCTTTTTCAAGAAGGGCAGCCTTACGAAATGAATCAGAAACTCGGCCTTCAACTCCTCGGAGAGATCATGCAGTGGTCTGACGAGCAAGCACGGGACGAGTTCCGCTGGTTGAAGCTAATGTCGCGCATTCGATATGACGGTTATGAAGATTTTCGGGCTGGCGTGAGGTTTCTCGAACGACTGAGCGTTTGGCTTCAGCAGTTCAAGCCGCAACATCGCGAAACCGCTTATCAGTTTGTCAAGAATCGGCTGGTTTATATAGGCCCCGCCGAGATGCAACTGCTTGTTGAACGCCTGTATCCCGAAGTCATTGAACGCCGTCTCGTGCGAGCGGTATCTACAGCCCAGGAGATTCCGCCGTATCTTGTGTGGAGAAGCCCAGTGGCGGTAGCTGACCTAATTGCGCTCAGACGCAAGTCACTGTTCATGGCACTGAGCGATGGCGCCAGGATTGACGAATTTCGCCGTGCGAATGTCGGGATCCTCTCGAATGAGCAGATTGTGGTCGCGACACAGCTTGATGGATCAAAGTGGAGGGACCTACTAAAGGAGCTTCGTAAGGATCAAGGCGCGAGTGCGACATTTGAGGAGATTTACCTCATCGATGACTTTGTTGCTTCGGGAACAACTTTGCTGCGTTTCGATGAGGAAGGCCAAGCCTGGAAGGGAAAGCTAGTTAAATTCAGGGACACGCTTCGAGAGGCACAAGACGCACTTAGCGGCGCGAAGGCCACGGCAGATGCGGCACGGATCCACATTCACCATTACGTAGCATCTGCCTACGCCCGGTGCGTGTCAACGACTTTGAGACACTTCTTTTGATTATTTAGTGAGTTTCTTCTTCTGAGTTTAATGGTTTGTTGATCCAAACCTCCTTTGGAAGCTGAGGCGGTGAAGGGGGGCGGCGGACGAACCGTTCGGGATGGTCGCGGTATGCGGCATCGAGAACGAGCTGGCGGTTTTCGCGGATGCTGACCGCTGCACCGTGGTGCACCATCGACGGCGACATCATGCCGATTCCAGAGTGGCGATGTTCGTCGTTGTACCAGGGGAAAAACGTCTGGCAGAATGCCCGGCTGTCTTGGATACAGCCAAACCGATCTGGGAACTCGGGGCGGTATTTCATGGTGCGGAACTGGCTTTCTGAGTAAGGGTTGTCGTTGGACGTGTAGGGCCGGCTGTGGGTCTTGGTGACGCTGAGGTCGGCGAGCAGGAGGGCCACGGGTTTGGACCGCATGGCCGAGCCGCGGTCGGCATGGAGGGTGAGCTGGCTTGGCTGGATGTTCTGCTTTTCGCAGGATTCCTCGATGAGCTTCTTGGCCAGTTCGGCGCTCTCGCGCGGAGCCACCATCCAGCCAACGACATAGCGGCTGAAGACGTCGAGGATGACGTAGAGATAAAAGTACGTCCACTTGGCGGGGCCGCGCAGCTTGGTGATGTCCCAACTCCAAAGCTGGTTGGGCGCGGAGGCCAATAACTCTGGCTTTTGGTATTGCGGATGAGTGAGTTGATCCCGTCGTTCGCGCGTGGCGCCGTCCTCTTCCAAGACCCGATACATGGTCCGTGTAGAACAGAGATACTGGCCTTCATCGAGCAATGTGGCATGGATCGCAGTCGGCGAGCAATCCTGGAATCGCTGAGAATTCAAGACGGCTCGAACCGCTTGGATCTCCTCGGCGCCCAATGCCCGGGCAGGAGTTGGCCGAGCGACTGGCGGCAACGGAGAGTGGGCCGACAGGGTCGGTCCGAGCAATGGCCTCTGCCGATAGAAGGAAGCACGAGCGACGCCGAGGACGTCGCAGGCGGATTCGATTCCGACGGTGACGGAGAGGAGCAAGACGGCGTCCATTATGGCTTCCCCTCCGGCTCGCTGGCCAGGATCGGACGGCCCAACAGAGTGGCCACTTTTTTTTGAATGTCGATTACGATTTCGGCTTTACGTAGTTCCTCGATGAGACGCTCGGTCTGGCGACGCAGTTGGAGATTCTCTTCGGCCAAGGGATCGCGTTTGGATTTGGGGCCGCGCTTCTGCGGCGCCAATGCCTGCAGAACGCCGGCGTCCCGCTCGCGGCGCCAGGTGGCTAGCAGGGACGAATACAGACCTTCGCGACGGAGGAGTGCGCCGATACCGCCGGTGCCCTTGGCCTGGTCGGCGGCGGACAGAATCTGCTGCTTGTATTCGGCAGTGAAGCGGCGGCGCTTGGCTTGCGCGACGACCTCGGGATCGGGACGGGCGGTGGTGTTGCCGCCGGTGGTGCTCCGGTCACCCTCGCTACGCTCGGGCTCCCTCCGTCCCACCGGCGGCAACACCACGGGGGAAGAAGAAGCTGGTAACTCGTTGTTTTTCACTTTAGGAGATTCTTTCTCGCCCTGCTCTTTAATTAAGCGACGAGAAGTGTCTCACTCATATTGGCACGGAGGGGCCGAATCGATCATCAGGGATCGCCTGCTTGACATGAGGCGCTCGACACCTAGTGCGGATTGGTTGGATCGAGTGACGTTCTCCTTTGGATATGTCCTCCCGGCCGATCTGCCGCTCACAAAACAGTCCACCGAGCCGTTCCGACACCTTGTCGAGGACTACTATGATCCAGGCCTTCAAAATCGCCATTCGGCAGTGAGCGGCGTCGAGTCTATGATGTTTGGCTACAAGGAGTGTGGTCTGCCCCTAGTCTTTGAGCACAATACGCCGAACAACTCCCTCCCGCTGTTGTGGGCTGAGACCACAGGCGATTCGGTGAAGGGGGTGCATTCAATGAGACCCCTATTCCGGCGACGTCAGAGGCACTCCGAATGAGCAACCCATTTGAGAAGAGGGCAACCGAGTACCTCCGCGATGATGAAGCATTTCTGTCTGTCGTGACTCCTGCGCCTCTCTTTACCTTCTTTGAACCCAAGGCAAAGGACGGCGTCCTTTTTGATCGACTCGTCGTTGTTGTCGGAACTCCAGGGAGCGGGAAGACGACGATTGCGACTCTTCTGCAGTATAAGACGATGTATACCCTCCAGCGGACAACCGGCATGGAGAATCACAAAGAACTGATCCAGGCATTGAACCGTTGTGGAGCAATGAAGGATGGTGAGATCGTTGTTTGTGGATGCAGACTAGCACTCGAATCTGAATATCGCGATTTCTGGGAGCTACCTTATCCGGAAAGCGTAAAAACGGGGTTGATGCACTCTCTGTTGCAAGCGCGTGCAGTGATTTCGTGGATACAGAGTTTCCGTGAAGGCGATGCTCATTCATTGGAGGAAATAGAGATCGTTCCGAAAGATCCTTCACCGGGCAGGATCGAACAAATTGGTGGCATCTCCGGACCCGAAGTCTACGCTCGAGCTTGTGAGATGGAGAAAGAGATCTATCGGATTGGATCCGCCTTGGTTGCGCCAAAACTAGAGGCACTCTCCACACTAGCACTAGAAGGATATTCGCCTTTCGAAGTCATAGAGAAGCTCTCCGTGCGTCGGACCGGTTCCGATTCCGCTCGCGAGTATAAGCCACTCGTCATTTTGGATGACGCACACAGCCTCCATCCCCAGCAGCTAGCAGAGTTGTTGAGGTGGCTTGCGCGACGTGAACAGCAGGCATCGAGATGGGTCCTCATGCGACTTGATTCGCAGACTCCGCAGGCAGCTCTGCTCGATTCGTTCGAGGACGAGCAATCCGAAGAGACGGGGCGCGGCCCGAAGATCACCAGAGAAGTGACTACAATTTGGCTGCAGCGCAAAGATGATCGCCGGACCCAACGCACTCAGTTTCGATCGATGGCCAGGCAAATGGCCGATCGATACTTACGCCTCATGGAGATCTTCAATCGCGGTGGAATCACGGGTTTGGCGAGTATCCTTGACGTTCCAGCCGAATCGCTATCGAGCGGCCGCGAGAAAGAACTCGCGAAGCGCGTCCAGAGGATTCAAGAAGAGCTACAAATTTCCGCGATGATCCGAAAGGATCTAGAGAAGGAGATTGCCGCCTATTTCGAGGGCGCCGGCAGCGAAGGTGATGCCGCCGACGTCCGGCTAGCGATGCTCCGAGTTCTGATGCATCGCTTTGCGAGGCGGACGCCCCAGGTGGGGCTTTTTGAGGCGGAAACCCAGGAACCGTCCCGACCAGTCATTGCAAACGCAAGTATCGCGGATGGAGCTCGAATTCAATTGATGCATGAATACAGCCGTCCCTATTACTTCGGCATGGACGCGTTATGTGACGGCTCATCGGAAAACGCTGAGATCTTCCTGCAACTCGCCGGCCGGTTGGTCTCTCTCTCAGAAACGCGAATTATTCGGTCAAATCGGTCCGGGCCGAGCCTTCCGGCGTCACTTCAACACAAGGAGTTAAGACAGAAAGCAGTGGAGATGATCGACGAGTGGAGGTTTCCTGAACGAAGACTGGTAAAGGCCCTCGTCGATGGCATTGCGGCGGAGTGCATTACAAAGACGCTTGAGCCCACGGCCTCGCTGGGTGGCGGCCCGAATGCGTTCGGCATACCTCAAGGGGCGTTTGAGCAGATACCCAAAATGCACCCGCGCCTTGCCGAAGTCCTGAAGTATGGTGTCGGCTATAATGTCATCCACATTAAGCAGGACCACGGAACCAAACACGTGAGCTGGTGTCTTGTCGAACTCGGTGGAGTCGCAATTCTCAAACACGGCCTTAGCTTTCGTCGGGGAAATTTTCTGGAACGTACGCCCGAAGATCTTGCTCTCTTAATCGAAGGCGAGTTCCCATGAGCGCCTCGATTCGTTGGCAGCCGTGTATAAGCCACCGGCCGGATGAGGTTGAGGAATTCGTTGCCAGCTACTTCGGCAGTCGTGATTTTAAGATCCTTTTGATCGCGGGCGCGGGCTTTGACCCTCGGGCGACATCCGTCGCCCAGCTACTTCGTACGCACTGCAAATTATTGCCTGACGCGGTCTTAATAAAGGAGGAACGGCCAAATCCTGACAGTGTGCTTGTGGAGCGGGCTAGAGCGAACCTGGAGTTACTCACGCCATGCGTAAGGAACGCAGTGGTGCTTGAGGTAAATGTGTTCGCGTCCGACGGAGCCGTCGTCGGTGGGAGATCTGTCCTTCGACAGCTTGACGCTATCGACCTTTTGCCATATTCTGACGTCGTTATCGATTCTAGCGCCTTATCGATTGGGATAAGCTTTCCCCTTGTCAAGTACGTTCTGGAGCGTGTTCAGCTAACCGGCCAGAATGTGCATCTGTTTGCTTCAGATTGGCCCGCTCTGGACCACGTAATCCAACCTCAGCTTGCGGATCGGGCCTCAAATGTTCACGGCTTCAGGAAGGTAACTGAACTCTACAGCGCTGCGTCCGTCGCTAAACTCTGGCTTCCGCAGCTTGCGCCTTCCGGGCGCCAGACATTGCAGAGGATTTTTGACGAGGTATTACCGAGCGACACATGCCCCATTCTGCCCTTCCCCTCAGCTCAGCCTAAGCTCTCCGATCGACTCCTGGCGGAGTATCTTGCTGAATTGGAAAGCACTTGGAGTGTCGATACGGGCAGTATCATCTTTGCGGATGAGAATGATCCTTTGGGCCTGTATAGAACGATCCTCAGAATCGACGACGAGCGAACGCCGGCTTTCGAGGCATTGGGCGGTTCGCTGTTGATCCTGTCTCCGCTCGGCAGCAAGATGCTTGCGATAGGGGCACTCATGGCGGCACTTGATCGTGACCTTCCCGTGTACTATGTGGAAGCTAGAGGCTACGAAGTAGATTGGAAGACAGCGGGTAAAGTCGATCTGACTGCTGCGTCGATTCGCCACGTGTGGCTCGCAGGAAGTGTCTACCATTAAGGAGATTATATGTTATGACCCGGCCGTTGCCCGACTCCACTCCTTTGCGGATGATGTCGTGATCGGCACGCACTGCTCGTATCCAGCTTTGTTGAGCCGTGTGGATGCCATGGTCCTTTCAACCAACGAGTGCCCTTCAGGCGCTGATATCGGAGAGGCGTTCATCTACGGCACACTACGCGAGGCTAGACTTTAATTTATTGGCGTTTAGAAGTATGAAGGCTGCTCCGGGTTCGGTGGTTATGTGGAAAGGGCACCGACGAGACGAGCGCCCGATCGCCGCCCGACCCTTGACACAGATTCGCAACGGTTCCCGTTGGGAAGGGACTGAAACGCTTATTGCGTGCTGCGACGGCACGGTTGCAAAGCAAAAGGAGATCGAAATGAGCGGGTCCGCCTTAGCGGGCTTCCCGAATTCTCTGATCGGGAACGGCCAATTGGTCGAAGTGATCCGACGTGGAGAGGAGGATTTTCGAGCGAGAGCCTATCCTTGGTTTGGTTTTCTTGCCCCTCCCTCCTGGCTGACAATCCACCGTTCCATTCGCTTGGAAAGCTGGCTCAGCGGGGTCTTCAGGACGTCGGCGATCTTCCACAACCGACTGACCGTAGGATTGATGATGCCTCGTTCAACGCGGCTGATATACGTCCGATCGAACCCGCACTCGTTGCTGAGGCGCTCCTGCGATTGGCCCGACTGTTCGCGGAGTTCGCGCACGACGACCCCGACGGCTTTTGCCTTAAGATCGGTCGGCTGGACTTGCCTCTGGCGCCGTTGCATGGGCAAATCCGATGGTGGTATTGTTGAAGCGTATTAGCCAACGGCATATACGCCTCATTTGGAGGGCGAGTTCATCCTGTGTTGGTCGGGGGCGCGGCACCAGCCGAGGTCACGTTTTCGCTGGATGCCCTGAGACCTCTTGGTGTATCGTATGATGTAACCTTCCTTGCGGTGCTACTCAGGCGGCGCGCCAGAATCGGCGATGCACTGTATTGTCCTAAATCCCCTAGAGATCTGATGAAGGCTGCTTCGAAAAACCGGACTACGGAAGTCGCCCTGGGGCGGCGATCGCAGAAAGTTGCGGAGAACGAATCCAGATTGGTGGCGCGTGACCTCCTCGATGAAGCGGTCGCCAAATTCCTTGAGTGGCGAGCGTTTTCATATTGGCTCCGGCTCTGCGTTGAGACCGACGGCACGGTGTCGGTCTCTCTCGCCGCTACACTTCAAGACCGCTGTCCAGGCTTTTTGGAATTCGCAGCAGCATACGCCAGGCAGCATCCAAGTGAAAAGGAGTTCCTCTGGCTTCGCTTCCTGGAGTGGGCCGACGAAAGACTGTTTCAAACTCCTATTACTGAGGGCTGGCGCCACGCGCTCGGTTATTATGCGACACGGGATCCTCGCATGGATCAGCTTCGGGCGTACTGGAAGAGCTGCCGTCAAACGTGGAAGGTTCAGCCGCCTGCGTCCCTTCCGAGCTTCGAGAGTTGGCGCGAGTCCGCGTTCCAGCCTCGTTGACTCTGATCCTCTCCGCCTCCAAGAGGTCGGATACCCAGAAGGTCGTATCCTCGTCGAGCAGCGGCCAGTTGATTCGCTCGGGATGGCTGTAAAGGAAAGATTGCAACGAATCCTCGGCGATCCGACCGTTCCTCTTCTTGTGAAGCAGGCCGGCCTTGATCCACGTCCGGATGCTCGGCCGCCGGACGTGTAGCTTGGCGGAAAGCTCGCGCACGGTGTATCCATCCTGGAATCCTGCAGGGATTCCACGATGCCCAACCATGTTCCAGACGGCCTTCTCAGAACGTTCGAGCTCGTCGGCGATTTCCCTGACGGTAAGGTGGTTCACGGACTCAATCGCGAAGCGCAACTCCGCCATCGTCCACCGTTGACGATCACCCGCCGACTCGGTGGGCAACCCCAGCTTGTGAGCCCGCCTCAGAATTGCTCGACGCGGCCAACCGGTGAAGTTCTGAATGTCCGATACAGATGCGCTCAATCCCGCATCCCGATGGACGCGCACCAGGCGCTCGTCCAGTTCGTCTGTCCACAGTAGTGGCCCGCCCGTTCCCTGCTTGTATCGCAAACGGCGAAGACGCGCCCATATAGCGGCGGTTCGAAGCTCGGAGAATGCGCGCAATGCCTTGTCAACCGCTTCGCGCTCGCATTGATTCGCTTTGCGGATGCCTTCAAGCAGGATGGGATCGACGGATTGCCAAACCCTCCGGTCGTTTGAGCTGACGGCGGAGGTGGACGTCTCTTCCACAGCCGAGCCGGTTCCCCGCGCTACACCCGTCAATTTTACGAGGCTGTCGGCGAACGATACAGCTTCCGGTTCTCCGTTCCGCCGGTTTCGCAATGCTCTAAGACGCCGCCAGACGGCGCCAATGTGTAGCCCTGGGCACGTCCTTAGTGCCTTGTCAACCGCCTCCCTCCGATAGCGGGTCGCGCGGTCAACGCCAATCAGAAGAATCGGGTCAACCTCCGTTGCCCAGAACTCGGTTTGGACCCATCGGGGCAGGCCGGCTCGGGCGACTTCCTCCATTCGGTCCCGTAGCCATGCCGAGGAGATTTCGGGCCAGACGGCATGGATACGGTCAATCGCGCTGGACTTCGACCCACTCCTGCCCAAGATCCCCTGGATCAGCACATTGTCAATTTCCTGCTGCCAGAATTCCAGCGCCAGCCACGGCTGCACGCGATCCCCTGAATGTTTTTCGAATATTTTACGGAGGCGCTTTTCGAAGTCAGTCGAGTGGTGATCCCTTCCTTCTGGAAGAGGATGCAGAGCCCTCAGGCGCGCCTCAGCCAGTCCTTTCCCGTGCTCGTTAGCTTCGATGCCATCCAGCAACACGACCGCAGAATCGCTTGTCCAGACAGCACCGCTCTGTGCGCCGTGTCTTGCGCCCATTCGAAGGACTCCCGAATTTCGGCACCGAGGGCTTCCAGCGCTGGCAGCCACTCGTGACGATGGAAAACGCCCCCTATACAAAAAGGCATCCGGGAATATAGATTTCGCCGCTAAGACCAAACTTTTCTGCACACGCCGCCCGGGGGGGCCGGGCAAACCAATCTGGTGACAAAGTGCCCGGCGACGATGAATGGTAATGCAGTCGTAATGGTGCGATTCGGTACCAAACGTACGCGCCGTACTGAGCCCTGTTTTTGGAGTATAATGTACGCATTCTGATCGGAGTTGGTGAATGCCGGTCAAGCCTCCTCCCCCACCCACGGGTCCAGTGTCGTTCGAAGGGTTTTCGAGCGTCTCCCGCCATGCCAAGGAGACTGTCCGGCGTCTGCGGACCTACCTCAGAGGCCGCCGCGCGGTTGACGTTGAGTCGCTGGTAGCCGATTCCCGAATATTAACCACCAGCGAATGGAACGCCGCCCTGCCCGAGCAGCGGAATAATGGAAAGCTTGTTTATCTCGAACCCTCGTCGCTGGAACGACGTTCCGACAGCCGGGAAGATCCGTTCGACACGGTGTATGGTTGGGAACTTCTCTCGCGTTTGGAGGCCGGGCTTCCACCTGAGCAAGTGCCATACCTGGACGCATTTCTCGCTGGCGAGAAGCCTCAGGACGTCGCCCGGCGCTTGGGAATCTCGGCCAAAGCCGCCTCAGCCCGAATGCGTAGGTTCAAGGCGAAGATTACAGACCTTTACGCCGCCTTAGACGGATTACGGAACCATACCGATTGAGGAATGAGGCATAATATGCTATCGAATGGACATTGAGCGCGTCCGCAAGGAACTACAGGCGTCGGCCCTAAGGGAGTTCCCCAACCCTGAGCGTGTCGGCTGTCCCGATCCCGCCGTTCTGGACGCTATGTCCCGTCGAACAATAGAGATAACGCAGTCACAACTACATCACATCACCCATTGTTCGCCCTGCTTCCAGACCTTTCTATCGATCCGCGAGGAAATTCAGAAGAAGCGAGCCGTCCGATTGCGGATCGCCGCCGCGGCGTGCGCAGCCGTAATTGTTGTGGGAGCGATTATCTATACGGTGGCGGACCGTTTGAAGTCTCCAGCCCAGGTAGCCGTCCTGGCCACGCCCGCCACGCTCGATCTCCGTCCGTTGAGCGAATATCGCGGGACAGACTCGGGCCGTGCCACTGAAGCGAAGCCGGCGCTGATTCTGCCGAGGAAGAATCTGCGTTTGACCCTCTATTTCCCGGTGGGAGCCGATGAGGGCCAGTACACCCTGCAATTGCTCGACGGACAGCTCCACACGCTGCTGAAACAGCAATTGACAGCGACCCTTCAGAATCACGTCGTGACAGCAAGCGCTGATTTGGATCTGCGTTCCTTGACCCCTGGCGCCCATACGCTTGCCATTCAGAGAATTGGCGACGAGTGGCGCTTGTATTCGGTTGAGTTGCAATAAGGCCTCCGTTGCTCGCGAGAATTGACTTCTGCTCCTCCAGGAATTGACCCATACAGTCTCTAGCGTAGCTATGGCTAGCTGATCCGCGGAGGCGAACGATGCCAGCCCATCCAATGAGGCGTGAACGGCTCGTCCTTGCGCGCCACTGGGATTCCGACGAAGCCGAACGCTGATTCCGAAATGATCCGCCCTTCTTGATGCGTCCGTCCGATTGGAGCTTTAGGATTCAGAGCATCTGAACCTACGGGATCACCATGACCGGTGCCTGCCAGAACGCAGCCTTCTGGCCCGCCGGATCGAGAACCGTCACTTCGCAATCGTATTCGCCGGGCCGGAGCGTGGCGAGAGGGAAGCCGAGCTGTAAAGGCAGCATATGGGATTTCGGGTTCAAGCCGCTCGTCACTTCCACCGGCGAGGTCTCCATCACCTTAATGGGTCCCTGAAAGAAGCTTACATACATCGTGAGCGGCTGGGCTGTTGCCGCCGCGTCGGGTTCGTAAGCTTGGAGATAGACATACATGTCGCTCTTGGAGCTGAAGACGCGCGTGACGCTCGGGATGAGCTTTTGTCCGTCCTGCACCAGCGGGTTTGCTGCTTGCGTAATTGCCGCCTGTTTGGCGTTTCCCACGGTGGCAATGGCCTCCGCCATCGACGCCCTCTGGCTGCTCAGCACCACCGAAGTGATGGGAACGCGCTGCGTTTCACGGTCTAGATTGGGGATGGTGAATTTTCCCAGGTACGTTCCGATCCTGCCCGTCTCGCTATCGCGCGCCAGCACTTTAATCTGATACGCGCCCGGCAGCAGGTTGTATCCCGTGTCGTATTCGATGGGCCGCTTGGCCCACTCTGCGGCCGTGGCATCGCTCAGTTTGATGTCCTTGAAGTCGCGCATGTTCTGGATGGTGGTGCCGTGCGCGTCTTTGATCTCGCCGATGAAATCGATCAGGGTGTGCTCGGCGCCGCGCTTGCGTGCCAGGGCCAGTTCGCTGCCCGGAATCTTCACCATGATCGGCGTGAAGTATTCGGCGTGATTCTGGCGGAAAAAATTCACTTCCAGAGCTATGGTCAACTCGGTCACCGGGTCGCCCATCATTAGTGCGTCCTCAAGCTGCCGCTCCTTATCCGCGGCGGAGAACTTGCTGAAGACCTTGCCGGCGAAGTAGCCTTGGCGGTAATCCAGCTTGGCTTCGGCATTATCGTTGAGGGTGATCTTGATGCGGCGGAACTTGCCATCGAGCTTGTCGTTGGTTGTGTAGAAGCCGATGATGTAATAACCCGTGATGGATTTTTCCGCCGCGACCATGCCCGCCGTGAGATCGTTGGAATCGAGCATTGCTTTGCCGCCGGTGTCCGTCGCCAGCGTGTAAAGCGTGTCCTGCGAGCGCTCAAAGTTCGTCATCACGGCCAGAGCCGCGGCGCCGGTATACATTCCCGCGTTGCCTTGCGACCCCTTGGTAGCATCTCCTAGCGGAGGCAACGCGACCAGGCCCCGTGCGTCAATGGGCCAGAAAGAAACGCCGGAGCGGACCGCGTCATTGATGGTGGCGCGCAGTTGCGCCTGATTGTCGATGCCATTGAGCATCAGCCCGCCGGTGAAATAGATGAGCGACTTCTTCTCGTTCAGCGTGCCCAACATTTTGGCCGCCGTCTGCAGCGCGGCCAGTTTGCGGTCGGTGTTGAAGATGGTGAACTCGGTGTCGTCCTGCCCGAACGCGGCGCCGTTGTCGGACGCGCTGGCATCGGGCGGCGAATCGCCGGAGTTATCGGCTTCGCCGGCAATGAGGGTGGCGATGATGGATTGCAGGCGCTCGCGGTCGCCGGTGAAATCTTGCAGCACTTCGACCGCCGCGCCGTTGTATTCCATGATGGCCATCACGTCGGCCGGCGACATGCGGGTGCGGATGAATTTCTGGGCCGCGTCGAAGGCGCGCAACTGATCGAGAAGGCTCATCGTTTTCATGTCGAAGTAGAGCGCCAGCAGGCGCCGATCTTTGTAGCGGACATCGCCGGGACGTTCGGGCGCGATTCCGGTCTGCGTCAGTTGGAACTGAATATCGGGTGCCGGGAGGGCCACAGGCGGGGCCGATTCCGCCAATTTGTCGATATTTTCAAAATCGAAGAACTTGATGGTCTGCGGCTTGCCGTCTTCGGTGACGAGGAAGTCTTCCTTCTTCAGCCCTTCGATGGTTTTCCCCTTCTTGTCCTTGACCGAAACCTCTTCGACGATGAGTTGCGTGCTGGTGGTGAAGGTGGCACCGGTAGTGGCCGGTTGGACTTGCGATTGAACTTGCGGTTGAACTTGCCCTGGCGCCACGAGCGGAAGCAAGAGCCAGCAGAGGCAGCGCATTAGAATGTGGCCCTCAAGCTGGTGGTTATGCCGCGCATGCCGTTCACGGCGGCCGGCAAGCCGAAGAGAGCATTGGTCACCGTGGTATTCAACTGCGTGACCACGACGTGATTCAGCGGATTGGTGGCATCGATCCGCAGGTTTAGCGTCAGCCGATCAGAGACGCGGAACGCTCGCGCCATGGACGCGCTCATGGAAAACTGCCGGGGCCCAGTCATGGAATCCCTTCCCGCGTTTCCCCATGCGCCGGGCAGGGGCGCGGATACCGCGGTGGGATTCAGGAAGTCACCCACCGGCGCATTGTAGAGCGAGGTGCCGGTGTAATCGGCGCGCACGCTGCACGGAATTCCGGTACCGGGACAAAGCTGCGCGTAGACCGGCGTCAGGGGCAAACCGCTGCCCAAGTTTATGGAATCGAGAAACGTCCAGTCTTTAGCAAGCCGTCCGCGCCATCCCCCCAGCAGCGTGCCCCCGCCCAAACCCATCCCCGAAGTGTATTGCACCGTGAAATTGGCCAGATGCCGCTGGTCGAAGGAGGACAGTCCGCGCTCTGCCACCAGATCGAGCCAGTTCTGCGCCACCGTGCCTAACGTGCCGCCACCCAGTGCGGCCGCGTCGTCGGTCGATTTCGAATACGTGTACTGCGCCTGCAAGGCAAGACCGGCATGCAGCCTGCGCCGCAACTGCACGATGCCCGCTTCGCGCGCGGAATTCGCGTACGACGTGTAGTAGATATACCCGGACGGAGACACGGGCCCGGTGGGATACGTATTGGGCGCGAACGCCTGCAACTGATGCGTGCCCTTGGTTCCGATGTAAGTCGCGACCATCTGCAAGCCGTCGGGCAGATCGCGTTGTAGGATAAGGTTCCAGACTTGGGCGTACCCCACTTTGAAATTGGGGTCGACCGCTACGGTATTCGTGGCGACGTTGGGGGGCGCGTAGAATCCGTTCGCCAGCGTAAGCGGATTCGCCGCCGTGTTGGCCACGTTCAGGCTGGTGGAGAGCGGCGATTGCTGCACCATTTGATTGGCGAAGGGCAGATAGACTTGGGTGTTGTAGGAGATTCCATAGCCCGCGCGGATCACCATGGAAGACGCGGCGAGCGGGCGCCACGCGATTCCAAGGCGCGGTTCGAGTTCGCGGTAATAGGGCCGGATGAGCGCCGTGTTCGAATTGCCCGCGACGACTGGAGTTATCGCCGTGAAGCCGGGTGCGATATCGAGATTAACCAGCCGGCCGTATTTCTCGGTGAGCGGCGAAGCGTATTCCCAGCGCAGGCCAAGAAGCAGAGTGATGCCGGAAGCCACGCGCCAATCGTCCTGGAAATACAGATCCGGCTGCACGGCGCGCAGGTACTTATCCGCGTTGCCGAAAGCGATGGCGCTGGCGTCGGGTATACCAAGCAGAAAATCGGCGAAGTCGAATCCGCTGGCCGCGCCGCTGAACGTAAACACGCCGCGCGGGTTGCTCTGCGAGATAATATTGAACTGCTGCCAACGGTAATCGGAGCCGAACTGGATGTTATGCGTCCGGTGGACCCAGGTTCCGAGATAAGAAAGCGCGCTGGTCTGGTTGTGAACCACCGAAGACGTGCCATCGCTTAGCCCGGCAATCGAGCTTTGGTTGAACTGAAGGGAGGGCGGACCCCAGTTGAGCGGATCCTGATTGTTGCCCATGATTCCGGCCTCGCCCGAGACATTCACGCGGTTGGCGAAGAACGGAAGCAGGCGCGTCGATTGACGGCTGAACTGATAGGTGAGCGTCATGTAGAATCGCGGCGTGAAGGTGCGGCGCCAGGTGGCAGTGCTGTTCAAGCCAAGCGAGCGTTTCAGGTCGAGAAAGTTGAACTGGCTGTTATTATCCCCGCGGGTATCCTGCATACCGAACACGCCCGAGAGGTTATTCCGGCGCTTGAACACTTTCTGAAGGCCTACGCGGAGATTATCCGTATGCGTATTGGCGATCAGTGGGACCTGATAGTTATAGGCGTTGGTTCCCGAGAAATTCGGCACCGGATAATAGGGCAGCAACGACTGCGCTTGCGGGCTGATTCGATTCAACGGAATGACGTTGTCCGGAAACGGCGTGCCCGTCGAGGGATCGTAAATCGTCACCGCCTTACCCGCGCTGCTGGCCTGCGAAAAATCCCCGCCGCGCTCGGCCTCGCTGGGCATCAGACCGGTGTAGACGGACGACGCGCGGTTTTCAACCCGAGAATAGTTTACCGTCAGATACGGACCGTTGTGCGGCAGCAGAAGCGGAATCTTCAAGGGGCCGCCAAACGATAGGGTGCCCGTCATGTTGTCGAATGGCGGCTTGGGCGTGTGTTGGCCGGTCAGCGAATAATTGGCGGCGTTGAGCACGGAATTACTGTCGCTGAATGCGATGGCGTAGGTGTAGAGGCGCGGGCCACCTCTGCGGGCATTGCCGAACGTGGGCGCCTGGGAGAAACGGCTGGCCGCTCCATTGAGGGCGCTGCCATTGATCAGGAAACCATCGGCAGCGCGCTGCTCGAGCTCACTGGTAATCTCGGGTGCTGGCTCGGCGGGCGCGGAAGCACTGGATGCGCTGAGGCTTGTTGGTTGAAACGCCTTGGTCGGTGCAGCAGGCTGTGACAACACCTGAAGCCGATCGCGAGGCAGCATTTTCAGTTCGAAGGATGCGCCTGGGGAGTCGCCAGCTACTGTCACTTCCTCACTGGCTCCCTCGAACCCCAACTTCTCAGCTCGTAACGACCACTGGCCGCCGGGCAGATCGGCGAAGGAGTATACGCCGCGCGGATCGGTTGTCGCGGTTAACGTCTTATCGCCCTGGGTAGCGGTGACAGTTACACCCGGCAACGGCAACCCGGCGAAGTTCACTTCGCCGCGGTACTCCGCGGCGATCACCGTCGCGAGGGCAGCCGCCATTAGCGAAATGTATCTTGTGAGCGTTCCCAGGCGCATGGCGATTTCAGTTTTCGGATGGCCGCTCGATGCGATCTATCACGAGAAATTGGCCTGGCCCTTTAGCTGGAGAGAGCTTCAGCCCAAGCTGCTGGGGCAGTGCGGTAAAGACGGAGGGGCCGGCATCGGGGGAGTCTGTGTTTCTGCGTGGGGCATATTCGACGTCGAAATCGAATTTTCCGGTGACGCCAGTGTTGTCGACAGCAACCCGGTCGAGTTCGATCGTAATCCAATGTGCGAAATCTTCCATGGTCATCGAGCGCAGTTCAGCCACTTGGTTTTGTCCGTGCATTTTGATGCCGGATTGACCGCAGAAAGGCTTTTGTCCGGCGTCCGGATGCTTCTTAGCATCCTGGTTCGGATCTCTCGGGGTGCAGCTTCCTTCCTGGGACCGCTTCACTTTTAGGCCGCCCTTGACTACCGTCATCTCATATACCGGGACCTCTCTGGTCTCACGATGGGCCTTCAGCCGGAATCGGTCTTCGAGAACCGCTTGAAGCATTGGCCCGAACATGGTCGACCGGTCAAAGGTGTCTTGCGTCGCCGCTTCGATGGTGTAGTGCTCGGAGTTGGTCCAGGCCGGCAATCCCTCGATCGGCAAACGCCTGTTTGCGGCAGCCCCCTGGGACTGCCCATTCGTGTAGTCGACAAAGGCTCGCGCGACAAATGAGAGAGTGGTCATGCAATTTAAGACCATCCTTCCGGCTGACACGTTGACTGGGCCGCTGCGGGCTCCGGGCGGTAGCGAGTCGGCGCTGCATGGCTTAATGGAAACAATGTCGAATTTGGGTGTTTGCGCGCGCACTACAGGTACGTGACTGAGACTGACGAGAATACCAATCACCACCGGGATAACGACAGAAGCAAGGCCCGCACCGGCTAAGAGGAATTTTTGGGCTCGATTCAGCCCTTGCAAGCCGCGGTTGCTCATGATGACCTCGATTCTTCGCCTGATATCGGAGCCCGCCACGCCGGAAACGCATGCCAGCGGCGATTCCAGATAGAGCTTGCAGACGTGGAGTATGGCGTCGGCGTAGACGCTCGCCTGGTTGCCCAGGCGGAGCACCTCTTCGTCGCAGGCGCGCTCGCGTTCCTCAACCAGCCGCGCCCCGATCCACCACACCAGGGGATGGAACCAGAAGAGCGCCTCTACCATCATGTGAATCGACGCCCAGAGGTTATCGCGACGGCGGATATGGCACAGCTCGTGTGCAAGGACCGCTTCCAGTTGAGATGGCGTGAGACGTTCCATGATGCCTTCGGGCAAAAGGAGGATTGAATGAAACAGCCCCACCACGCCCGGCTCTATCAAACCCCGGGACAAGCGGACTTCTACTGGCGCCAGAATAGTAGCCGGCCGGCTCGCGCGTATGGCGTAGCGAATGCGCAGCGATGCCCGCGATCGGATCAAAGCGATCGCCAGAAACCCGCACACCCAGACAGCGATAATGCCAACCGGGAACCAATCGATATGGCCCGCCATAGAACGCGTTGGCGTTACGGCTTGAGCGAACGGCTCGCTGAACTGCTCGACTGTGAATGAGATGGCCGGCCCTGCAACCTGCGTCGCTACTTTCCGGGCGGCTGGTGCCCACTCTAACTGGCTGGCGAAGCTAATCAGCAGAGAGAAAGGGACGAAGAACTTAAGCGAAGCGCTTAGCCATAACCAATAACGGACTTTGGCGTGGTTATTGCGAAAGACAAGAGTCAAGAGCGCCGTTGCAATCGCGAACAACGTGGACTGCCATAGATGATTTGTCAATGCACTGATCATTTCAACTCACCCTTCCTTTCGGTCAGTTCTCAGACGGCGGCTCCACGTGATCGATTACGATGTGTTCCCGCGGCCCCTTGATTGGTTCCAGTTTCAACCCGAGCTGCTGTTCCAACGCTGTGAAAATCGTCGCCGCCGGAGGAATATCCGAATTGGTATCGACGGGGCACGGCCTTCCCGGGAAGATGCAGCGGGTATTCTCGTCGGGCGAATATTCCAAGCGGAAGACGAATTTTCCCGTAATGCCGGTCCGGTCAATTACGTTGCGGTCCAGAATCAGTTGGCCAAAGTCTCGCGCCAGCACATTCAGCGTGACGCCTCCTAATAACAGCCTGCGGTTCGGTCCATTGACGTCCCAGCCGGTCCAATTGCACGCTGGTCTGCCTCCTGCAGGCCATTCGGGCGGCCCGTCGGGAATGCAGTCTCCCTCTTGCATCGGCTTCAGCTTAAATCCGCTCTTCGCCACCGTCAGCGCATACATCGGCGCCTCCTCCGCTACCCGGCGGATCTTCAAGTGAAACCGCTCTTCGAGCAGACGCTGCAGCATGGGTCCATACAGAAGCGTCGCAGCCGGAAGCGGAGCGCCGAGATCTCGCGGGGGGCGCTGAGTCGGACCGTTCGCAACCGGATCGTCAGTTTCCGCGTGGATCGTGTACCTGGCCGACATTGCCCACTTGGGGACGCCCATAATCGACTCACCCTCCCGCATCGGCCCGCCTGGATTGTTTAAAAGGGGAGCGCCGTTATGAACGTAAGCGAAGTCCACCATTGTCAGGATGCTGCCGCAGGTAACGTCGAGCCTGCCGGGTGAGGCGCGAAAGTATCCGCCGACGCCCTCCGGCATGTTCGGATTGACGCCGTTTTTCGCTCCCATGTCGCCGCTGCCTCCGCGTCCCGGTCCGTCGCCTGGCTGACACGGTTTTATGGAGGCCACATCGAATTTCGGCGCAGGAGCAGTTGGCGATTGCTGCGCGGTTGACTGAGCCTGGGCCGCCGGCGCATGGCCGAGTCCCATTACGATGCCGATCATGACAGGGCTAAGAACAGCAGCCATCCCCGCGGCAACCAGGAGGAACTTCTTCGCTCGATTCAATCCTTGCACGCCGCGGTTGCTCATGATGATCTCAATTCTTCGCCTGATATCGGAGCCCGCCACGCCGGAAACGCATGCCAGCGGCGATTCCAGATAGAGCTTGCACACGTGGAGTATGGCGTCGGCGTAGACACTCGCCTGGTTGCCGAGGCGGAGCACTTCTTCGTCGCAGGCGCGTTCGCGTTCTTCAACTAGCCGCGCCCCGATCCACCACACCAGGGGATGGAACCAGAACACCGCCTCTACGATCATGTGGAGCGACGCGCAGAGATTATCGCGACGACGGATATGGCACAGCTCATGTGCAAGAACCGCCTCCAATTGAGACCTCGTGAGACGTTCCACTATGCCTTCGGGCAAGAGGAGGATTGGATGAAACAACCCCACGACGCCCGGCTCAACCAAACCCTGGGACACGCGAATTTCGACTGCTGCCGGAATAGTGGCCGGTTGGCTCGCGCGTATGGCGTCGCGAATGCGCAGCCAGGCCCGCGATCGGATCAAGACGATCGCTAGAAATCCGCACACCCAAATAGCGAGAGTGACCGGGAACCAATCCATATGGCCCGCCATTGAAGACGTTGGCGTTACGGCTTGGGCGAACGGCTCGCTAATCTGCTCGACGGTGAATGAGATGGCCGGCCCCACAACCTGCGTCGCCAGCTTCTGGGCGGCTGGCGTCCACTCTAACTGGCTTCCGATGCCAATGAGGAGAGAGAAAGGGACGAAGAATTTAAGCGAAGCGCTCAGCCACAACCAATAACGGACTTTGGCTTGATTTTTGCGAAAGGCAAGAGTCAGGAGGCCCGCTGCAATCGCGAACAGCGTGGACTGAAATAGATGGTTCGTCAGTGCACTGATCATTTGGATTCACGCTTCCTTTCGGTTTTCTGTTGCGCCTCAAGTTTCCTGACTGTCTTCTCCAGTTCGCGGACATCGTCGAGAGTGAGTTTCCCCGCCTCGGCCAATTGCGCCATCATCGGCTGGGCTTTGCCGCCGAAGAAGCTCAAAATCTCGTCGAGCAGTTTAAGCCGCGTCACGTCCCTGGAGACGAGGGGCTCAAATATATCGGCATTGCCAATTTTGCGGACTCGGCGCAGCGCTCCTTTCGTTTCCAGGCGGTAGACGATGGTCTGAATGGTGGAGTAGGCCGGGCGAGGTTCCGGAAACGCCTCCTGAATTTCGCGAATCGAGGCCTTTCCATGGGCCCACAAGGCTTCCAGAATTCGAAGGTCGAGCTTGCTCAGTTTGGGTTGGGGCATGTCTTCTACTACTCTATGACTGATGCTACTACTCTGTATGTTACATGCCCACGAAAATATTTTTAAAGCGGATAGAGCGGCCCTGGGCTTCAGTTCTCCGAAGGCCGCTCCACGCTATCGATGACGATGTGCTCCCGCGGCCCCTTGATAGGCTCCAGCTTGAGACCGAGTTGTTGTTCCAGTGCGGCGAAGATTGTCGCACCGGGCGGAATATCCGAATTGGCTTCCACCGCGCACCTCGCTGCCGGCCCGAGGCATGGCCGTGTGTTCTCGTCCGGCGTGTATTCCAGGCGGATGAGGAACGATCCTGCGATCCCCGTGCGGTCGATTACGTTCCGGTTCAGCACAAACATGCTCAGCGACCGCGCCAGGCGATCGAGTGCGATGCCGCCTCCCAGCAACATCCGGTTGGGTCCGTTGATCGGCCATCCAACCCAGTTGCATCGAGGCTTACCACCTTGCGGCCAGCCAGGCGGCCCATCGGGACTACAATCTCCGTCTCCCAGCGGTTTCAGTTTCGGGCCGCCCTTGGCAACGGTCAGAGCGTACATGGGCGCCTGATCGACCACGCGGTGCAGCTTCAACTGAAAGCGGTCCTCAAGAAGTCCCTGAAGCATTGGGCCGTAAAGAAGCATAGCCGCCGCAGGCGTGCCGCCGACATTTCCCCGTGCGGATTGGGTGGGACCATTGGCGGCCGGATCGTCGGTCTCCGCATGGATCGTGTACCGGGCTGCCATCGCCCACTTTGGAACTCCCTGAATCCTCTCGGCCGCGCCCATAGGCTCTCCTGGGTTGTTTAGAAGGGCCTTGCCGTGTTCGATGTAGGCGAAGCCAACCATCGTCAGCAAGCTGCCGCACGTAACATCGAGCCTCCCCGGAGAGGCGCGAAAATATCCGCCGATGCCCTCCGGCATATTCGGGTTGACGCCGCCATTGGCGCCCATGTCGCCGCTGCCGCCGCGTCCGGGTCCATCGCCCGGCTGGCAAGGCTTGATAGATGCCGCATCGAATTTCGGTTTCGGCGCGGGAGCGGACTGGACCGCAGATTGTGTCGCCGGCGCCTTCTCCGGAGCCGGTGGCGTCTGAGCTTGCGCGATTTGAACCGGGGGTTCAGGGGTCACCGCAACGCGAGCAGGGGAAACAGATTGCACATCGCGTGCAATCGGCGGCTGAGTCGGCGTAGCCTGAGTGAAACTGATCGCCGCGAGAGGAAGCGCAGTCGCCAGTCCGAGAAGCCACGCGCCGGCTATCCCCGCCCTCGCAACCGTATCGCGCCGCAGATTCGGATCGAGCAACGCGTACAGCCGCCGTTTCAGGCAACTCCGATTCGCAATGCCCACCGCAATTACCGAATCCAATCCCGGCGTGACATCCCAATCCATTAACAGTCTCGCGTATGCAGAGGGCTTCCCGCCAGCCGCCAGAACCCGGTTGTCACAGGCCAACTCCTGCTCCTCGCGTAATTGCCGCCACACGATCCACACCAGAGGCTGAAACCAAATCAGCGCGCGAGCAATCTCCGCCAGCCCGCGAATCAAAAAGTCATACGCCTGAATGTGCGCCAATTCGTGACAGAGCACTGCCTCCCGGCATTCCGCCGGCAACTCTTCGAAACCTGCGGGGACCAAGATAATAGGTCGAACGAACCCCCAAGTCACCGGCGCGCCAATCGCTTCATTTCGCCAAAACTCCACGCGCCGTCCAAAGCGAGCCGCGTCCGCCACCAGACCGGCGTCAGGCACCGCCTCCGACGCCTTTCGCAACCGGTGAAGGCCAAGCAGATTAATCGCGAACCGCGTCAACAGCGTGGATGCCCCCACGAACCAGATCAGCGGAATTAGCCAGGGGCTGAGATCGATACGACGAACTACTGGTTGCGCGGCCGGCAACTGGGCATCCGGCGCGGTAAGTTCGTCGTCCCCGATGATTACCGGAGCGGAGGCCTGTTCCGACACAGCCCGCGCCGCGGGGCGCTGAACCTGGAACCACAGAGGCGTCACCGCCGTCCAGCGTGGCAGCATCGGTAAGGCCGCAGCCGCTACGAACATGGCGACAACAGCAGTGGAAAGCACTAGCCGCCGCACATCAGCCGACTTCCTCCGCAGCAGCAGGCTCACACCCAGCGCGGCGCCGAGCGCAATGCCGGATTTCCAGAACACGGTAAAGAAGACGGAAAGACCGTAGAATTGGGTGATCATTGTCCCTCCTCTTCGCGGCGGGCAATCAGCGCGGACAGGTGATCTCGTTCCTCAGACGATAACTTCTGGCCGGACATCTCCAGCAGCGCCGCCGCGGCGGCCAGTGGCGACCCCTCGAAGAAGGTGGATACGAGCTGCCGCAACGCCGATTGCCGCGCCTTAGACGCGGCGATCACGGGCGCGTAGACATAGCGCATGCCGTCACGCTTGTGCCGGACGTAGCCCTTCTCCTCCAGCAGGGCCAGCATTCCCCGAACCGCGGAGTAGCTGGGCGGGTCCGGCAGATCCGCAAGCACCTCCGCCACGCTTGCCTTTCCAAGCCGATAGAGTACCTCTACGATCTGGCGCTCTCTTCGGCCGAGTTGAATTCCGATTTCCTCGTCCATTATATGCCTCGCTCATGTGCTATTCCACTAGCAGTTGCTAGTAGGTTAGCAATAGCGAACGAGCCAGTCAAGAGAAAAATTCGACTCTGCTGGCGGTTAGTTCTCGGAAGGTCGCTCCACGTTATCTATTACGAGGCGTTCCTGCGGTCCTTTAATCGGCTCCAGCCTTGGTCCGAACGGCTGCTCAACGCTGTAACAACTTGTCGACGCCGGAGGAATATCCGAATTGGGATCGCCGGCGCACCACGTATCTGTCCCGAACGCCGAACCAGCCCGACAATGTTCTAATCATTGATGGCTACAGGCAAATTGCCGTGCTGTAGCAACTGGGCCGGGCCACATTGGAAGCGGTGCCCTAACCGATGGGCGAGGCCGAGGGCCTCGTACCGGACCGTTCGCTGCTCGAGCACGAGACCGTACTGGAGCAAGGCGGCTGCTGGCGAAGATGGAGCGGCGCTTTGGCTTAGCGGATGGACGAGATTGCTTGCCCGGTCTTGACTGCCCGATAGGGCCGCCCTGCCGTATCCAGCGCTTTCTGCTCTTGCCGCCAGGCAAGGCTCACAGCTCTTTCGCGATGTCCATTGCCCGCTGTAACGGTGCATCGCAACCATCGCGAATCGCTGAGACAGAAAACGGCGCCCCCACATCCGGCGCGACTCCCTTGCCTTCCAGAAAGGTGCCATTCCATGTGTAGTACGCGGCGACCGGGATTGCGATCCGGTATCCCTGCCCCACGCGAAATGAATGTCCCCCTAGCAGGCGGCCTGGAGTTGCAGAGCCGACAATCGTCGCAAGCTTATTTTCTTTTGCGAAGGCGGCGACCATTTCGCAGGAACTCGCCGAGTGCTCGTTGACGAGCAGGACAATCTTGCCATGGAAGCGCTGTTTTCCAAGGCCCTCGGTCGAGAGGACCACTGACTGATCCCGCCCCACAAACTTCAGCGCCAGCCCGAGAAGCCCGAGTTTTTTTGAGGGGATGTGATCGAAGACGGGCAACTTCTCTTTGGAAAACCCCTGTTCGGCCCTCCGGCGCGTGACGCTGTAACCAATTGGGGTCCGACCTTCGGTGAGATAGCTCATCAGCCGCAAGCATCCGATCCCCCCGCCTGTGTTCCCTCGGAGATCGATGACAAGCCGGTCGCAATTCAGGCTCTCGATAGCTTTGTCGATGTCGTGCGCCACATCAATGCCGATGGCGCCGGGGAACATACACACCTTCAACCAACCGACACCATCGTTTTTCGCATGAGAGACTGGCTGCAACTCGATCAGCGGGCGTTCCTTTGTTTTTGATTTTGGAACATCAACCGTCATGCGAACATGAGAACCATCGCGGCGGCAAATGTCCACGGGCGTCGCTTCCCCAAGCGGAAACAACGGAAGCTCCGGGGGATGGACCTCTTCGTCTCGAACCCGAAGCATGACGTCACCTGGCTGAATGCCCGCCTTAAACGCAGCGCCGCCCGGGTGCACGTCCTGAAAAACCCAGCACGCCCGACCCTCATCTTCGGACCTGAAGAGGGTCGCGCTGATAGCCATTTTCCCCGCGGCACGAGGCCGCCGTTCGTGATAGAAACCGGCATGACTGACCTTCAACTCCTTGATCAGTTCATTGAATTCCAGCTCGAGTTCATCGTCATTTGCGGCGGCGAGAATCCGCTCCTTGCGCGCCTCACTAATCTGGCGCCAATTGATACCGTTCAATTTGGGATCGTAAAGCTTCTTCTCGCACGTGTCGACAACCTTCTCGAAGACCAGTCTGAGTTGTTCGCTCGTGAGTGTTTTCATAGTCGATCGATGCCTCAATCGGGCATGAGCTTTCGCCGGCTCTCCCCAACCATGATGAACCCCGCCCATAGGCGCGGAGATGCATCCTCTCCATACTTTCTTATCATCTCCAGCTTCGCCTGCTGCAGAGCCCGGCCCTTATCCACACCTGCCGCCAGCCGGCTATAGAATTCCCGCATTAGGCCGCGGCTGAAGTCGTCGTTCGCTTCCCAAAGATTCGCCACTACCGTACGCGCGCCCGCGATTAGAAACGGACGCACAAGGTTAGAGACTCCCTCCTCTCCGACTACCAGGCCCGATCCAACATCGCAGGCGGACAGCGTTACGAGTTCAGCGTTCAATTGCGTCTGCGCAATCTCCCGCGCTTGCCAGAAGCCGTCCTCGGTACCGGCCGGATCTGGGTACAAGAGCAGCGCTGATCGCTCGGGGAATTTCGTGCTCACCAGGCCATGTGCTGCGAAATGCAGAACGCGAAACTGTCCAAGGGGTTGTTTCTTTAGGGCGCCTTTCGTGGCAGAATCCCCCAAAAGCATCACCGATTTTCCGCCCAGGATGTCAGCGACAGTACGCGCTTCACCGTTGGCGGCCGGTAAGGGCCGTGGGGGTTGGTCAAGGTTGAAGACCTCCCGGTTGACGTTGCTGAAAGGCTGGTGATCTTGCGCGTGAACATCTGCACCGGCAAACGCGTCGCTTCCTGTTGCTAACGCGAGCAGCGTCATTGGCGCATTGGGTCCACCCTTCTCAGACAGAAGCGTAAATACCGTTCCAGATGGAGCATACGTGACGACATGAGACGCCAGCAGACGCCGGTCTGTCCGTGGTCCGATGACTTCGAATGGCAGCGAGTACAGCGGACCATCGGGGATGACAATCAATCTGGCCTTCGTAGACACGACGCTTTCCATCGGCGCCACGACAGTTGAATAAAGCGCTGCTCCAGGCTCTCCCGCGGGGCGATCCATTCTAAGGGCCGCGAGCACCTGATCCACTTGCTTCCCGATTTGAGCACGGCTCGCCAGCTTGAACACTCGTGCATTGTCCCGGCTGATCACCAAGCAGTACGATGCCGGTTCTGTGAGGACGTATTCGAGGATTGCCTCGTCCGCGGCCAATGCCTTTTGGAGACGCGTAATCGGAATCGGTTGCGCCTGCTGGCGGAGCCGTGGAGGATCCGCTTGCGCTTCGATCTGACCGGCTTGTTGCTCTAAATTCAGCAGATCCGTTATGAGCCTCTTTCTCTCAACCGCTCCGGCTTTGAGAATGCGCAGCTCAAGTCTTGAAATCTCCTTCTCCGCTCTCGTCAATGAGGCGGGTTCCGGTCCGTGATTCACAGGGCGGAAGCGTAGAGTGTCGGTAATTGCCCGCCCGCGTATGCCCTCGATGATCGTGAAAGCCTTGCTTGGGTCGTTGAGGTGCGTTGCCGCCAGCTCAAAACGTCCAAGGAAAACCGAGTCCATCGAACTCGCCAATGAACTCTTCGCGTATTGGTTGGGTGTTGTCGCCAACATCGCCTCGACAATCTCGCTTGCTTCGCCGAACAGTCCGTCTGCTGTCCGGTATTGGCCTTTCGACTCTTCCACGAGAGCGAGCTGTGTGAGCGACCGCGGCACGAGAAGTTTATCCCCGTTGTTCCGGCTTGCCTCCAGACCTTCCCGCGCCGCAGTTTCCGCCTCACCATACCGGCGTTCCTTCAGCAATGCCTTGGATAGCTCGAGATCGGCCTCGCTAATAAGATTTTGCCCGTTCACCTTCTTCGCTTCCGCGACAGCCTGTCCCAGGCGATCGATTGCCGCAGGTCCTTGCCCCAGTCTCTCTTCCAGTTTTCCGAGCTCAAGCAATGCCTGGCTTTCATACCCGAATGCCGATTTACCGCGCGAGGTCTGCAGAAGGCTCTCCAGCAGTTCTCTCGCTTCGGAACTCTTGCCAAGGGATCCTAGCGCCTGTGCTTTTCCCGCATATGCCATGGCCGGTTCGCCCAGATCCGGATCGCCCCGGCCGACGGCGATCGCCTGGTCAAACATCGCGATTGCCTGGTCGTATCGTCCGATCTGCAACAAGCCATCACCGATAAGCGTCAGGTATCGAATCTGCCCGCCGAAATCTTTCGACTTTTGTGCCTGCGATAGCGCACCCATGACCCGCAGCGCGCCAGCGCTGTAGTCGCCGTGGAGGAAGCTGATGAGACCAAGTTCGCCATTCGCACGGTTGATCCAAGGGGAGTCCACAAGGGTCTTGGCAATCGATAATGCCTCCGTCCAATCTCTCTCGGCAAGATCCGTGTCGAAGTCCATGTCGACATCGCCCTTCACGGTCAGGCATCGAAGCCGGAGCTGAGCGTCATTCTTCAGCAGGGGATCATCCAGAAGTGAATCCAGAAAGGTTGAGGTGTCGAAGAGGCCGCGTTTCTGCAATTCTCCGCGGATGCGGCCGATCTGGGCGTACAGTTCGTTTCGCCGGTCGCCGGCCTCGCGGAACAGCGGTTCGGCCTTAGCGAAGTACGGCTCTGCGGCTTGCCAATTCTTCAGCCAAGCGAGCCGATCACCTTCCCCGATTAGGCGCGTCGCGTCACTCTGCTGCGCGTTCAGGCTGATCCCCGGCAGAATGAATCCCGTCGATACTGCCCAGACCTGAATCCACCGATACCGCATAGGCCTCCGAGCGCGGTTGCGGTATTTGACGCCACCGCTAGACAAATAGTTCCATTCTCTCGCGGTTACGTACAAATTTTGGTATCCGGCAACGCGTCTGACAACCCTCACGCTATTGAATTCCAAAGACTTATTTCTGCATCGCTCACGCGCGGTCATTCGTTACACGGAGCCATCGTACTCCTTCTCACACACGTTCCAATAACGCAGTAGCGTCTCGAACACAACGAGTTGTTCCGCCGCGGCAGAAAAATTCCGTCTCTAATTGAATCCTGGACCATCGGATAAGCCATTTCTGCAAATTGCCTGTTCTTCTCACTGACGCAGAAACTCTTTTGAATCAGGGCCAAGGTCTTTCCCTTCGTCACCATATCCAACCGGCAGGCGCCGCTGGCGCCCGACGTGATCATCGCGCAGCTGGTGAGTTGAAACCCGATGATCGTGTGCAATTCCTCTGATTGGTTTGATCGCGGTCTTTGAATCAATGAGCCGCCCCTCGCTGTCGAGCAGATCTACGTATCCCGCAACCTTGACGCCGTCAATGATGCCCGACACTCTCGATTCAACCGGCGCCGGCTGAATCACATCGACCACATCGATCCGCGCGTGCTGAAGAAGGCGGTTCACCGAGAAAATCGCCGGCGGCGTGCCGGACGATCAAGACTATTTGCGACTGATTGAGAAGTACCTGCGGCCAATACCGCCAGCCCGCGGGTTTGACGTGATGACCTTTTAGATCGACCACGGGGCTCTCGGCGACAGACCTTCAGGGGTCGTGAAGACGGTTAAGCGCAAGGCGATGAATCGCATGACGGCGAGCGAGGATGTCTTGCCGCCGCTCATTTGGGAGGATTTCGAAGACGCTCTCACGCGGAATCAGATCTTCTGCTAACGGTCGCCATCGGTCTGGGTCCACGTCCTAATTTTCCGTTGGCATCTTCTCGAGATGATCGATAACGATCATCTCGATGGCTGATTTGGTTCGCTCTAGCTTCAACCCTGCCTTGTCTAGCGCTGCGACTATAGCTTCACCCAAGTCGAACGGAATAAACCCTCGGAAGCCTGGCTCTGGTGGTGGAGGCCCATCCCACGCGACCCGATAGCTCCCTTTTAAGTTAGTCATATCAACCACAGGACGATCTAGGTGCTGCCCCGATAGCAACTCCGCCAAAGCTGGCATAGTCACTCTTGAAAGTTCGGAGCCACCTCTACCATCCTTACCCTTGATGGTCCGCATCGGGCCATATGGCCCGTCGGTTATCGCAATATTGAGGTTTTCGTCTACCCGAGCGTCACCTTGCGGAGTGTACAAAGGCTTTGTACCCGGTGTATCTGGAAGGGGCGGGTCTGCGTCCGTGCTGGCAGGTTGCAGTTTCGATCCGGTCTTGGCGACAACCAGTCCGTAGACCGGTTGCTCCTTGGATTCGCGATGCATCACTAGCTTGAATCGCTCGGCAAGCATTGATTGAATCATTTGGGGGATCTGATCGTTAGAAGCGCCGTCGGGGATCTTCGCCATAATGTCGAACCTCTGCGAGCGAATCCAATCGGGTCCGGCTAGTTGATACGGGTTGATCCGGTATGCTTTTAGAATCAACCTGAACAGAGACATAAAACGAATGTCCACTCGTGACCCGACGACGCTGAGTTTCTCCCCTGGCGTGCAAGGCGTGAGGCAAATCATAGGCTGAATGCCTGGGTCCAACGCCGTCTTGATCGATACGACCTCGAACGTGGGAGACTGGGCGCGCATTACTGTCCTGAACGGCTGGGTCATCACTGCGCCAAGGATTGCAAGGGACGCGATCAAGTGCGTCGGGCGCACCAGGCGCAGCAACATTTTCTGAAATTCCCGGCTCATTAGCGGTTCGTCCTTTCTGGAATTCTGTTCGCGGTTGCCAGATGACAATTGCATCTGGCATCATCGCTGCCCAGGTACCTATTGGCGAGTACCAGGGGATATTATGTTGTAGTCAGGCGGCGGTCTAAATAGAGAGGGGTCGGGCGGCAGTCTGCTGATGTTCGTCAGTTCGTAGGTTGTTGTGCCGAAACGCGGGTCCGAACTTACGCTCTTAACAAGTAGGTTCAAGTCGTCCGAGAACCAGCGCTCCGTGGTGCTGCGGAATTCGCGGTCATTGCCAATGGCGCCGACTGGAACCACGGTGGTTATTCGCGTCCCGTGCGCCGTTATGCCATTAATGTTCTTCTGCCCGAGATCCTCCAAAATGTTATTCGCACGCTTTCCCGCTGTTTCCGCTACGTTATCAGAACTTCCCGTCCGTGGCGCACTTTCGGATGAGCCGACAGTGCCCGACCTCTCGGTGGGAGGATTACTTCGACCGCGCCCGGCTCCGTTCCTCGATTGCGTGGCGCCCGGCAGCCCGGCGCTGCCGGGCCCGTCATAAACAATGCCTGGCGCAATCATGATGCGCGGCATTTTCAATGCCGTTTTATGGGCTGGATCAAGATCATAGCTTATCCCTGCTACGGGATCTCGAATGTAAATGCGGTGAATCAGAGGTAGGGGCGGCTCGCCGGGTCCAAGTGAGATTGGCGGCGCGATGTCGCTTTCGGTACGCGTGCGGCCTTCCACGTCGCGGCATTCCATGGCGGTCGTCGTCTGCGTGACATGCGTGCCGTCGAGGAAGATCTGTGTGCTTTTGGTCGTGACCACTGCGGAGAAGGGCCTGCCCATCTCGGCGCGAATGCCCGGAGTTATGAGTCCGGGAGAGCCGCCACCCACGGATATCGAGCCGGTCTGCTGAAAAGCCGACACGTACTCTTGCCGGTCCTGGTGGAGGCTAGCAAACGGGGGGACGCCGGGTTGCGTCTGGGTGTACCCAACGAGTAGCACAGCAAAAAAGATGCAGAGTCGATTCATGAATTAATCTCCCTTTCCATCAGATTTGGTCTCTGAAAGGACGCGGAACGCGTGCGCTCGACCATCTTCACCCACCAAGACGTCGGCCGGAACGACCTTGTCTGGATCGGCAGCAATCGTGTATCCCATGGCCATTAAGGTCGCGATTCGAACCTTAATCCGCACGACTATAGTGGTCTCGCGCGTATCGAGCGGCGGCAAGTAAGGAATTGCTATCAACGGTGCTGGCTCAGACTTTCTAGCAGGAATCCTTTGGCGGGACGTGATCACAGTGAAGGCGACAGCAGCAGCAATCATCGCCGCCGCTGCTGCCATCCACCAATTCGCTCGGCGGCTCGTCGAGACTGCCGCCAAGCGGACCTCCAGTCGTGCTCTCGCATCGAGGGCTGGAAGGCTGTGTTGCCCTAGACGATGCACCCGATCCGTTAACGTACGATCAATGTCCGTCAAGTTCGCATGGGCTTCAGCACATTCCGGACACGTCTTAAGGTGTCCTTCGAGCCGCGCGTGCTGCTCGCTACTCAAATCGCCGTCCATCAACTCTGGAAGCATGTTGAGCGCACTGTCACATTTCAATTCATCAGGCAAAGGGAATAGTTCATTCATCTCAGTTCCTCAACCAAGCGCGCCACAGCGCGGTGCACCAGAGTGCCTACACTCGAAGGATTGATTCCCAAGACCTCCGCGATTTCGCGGTACCGTAAGCCGGACCATCTAAGCAACATACATTCACGTTGTTGCGCCGGGAGATTCTCGATAGCGGCGCGGAGTCGGCGGGAGCGCTCCTCATCTAATACCTGCTGCTCCGGATTACGCACAGGGTCAGGCGGGCTGCCGCCGTGGTCAATCCTGTCATCCAGCGATACTGTGCGGTGTCTGCGGGAGCTTCGTCGCTCATCTCGTAAATAGTTCCTTGCAACCTGAAATACCCATCCGCAAAGGTTAGCCGGACGCTCGCTTTTCTTCAACTGTCGGTAGAGACGGAGAAATGTCTCTTGCGCAGCATCATCCGCTTCCGACGGGTTGGCCCCGAGGCACATCAAGTACCGTTGCAAAGGTTCGTAAAGCTCGTCGAACGACCGAAGCGTTTGCTCCCGGGAACTTTCCATCGAGTCGATCCGCGCCGCCCTTACCGTTTCCCCAAACGCCATGAGGTATAGATTCATGTCTCGTGTGGGCCTTCTCAGCACAACAACGCTCCACGCACCCAAATTATTTCACTGAAGAATACATTTTTTCGGTGTGGCTCCCCGATTCGGGCCTTGGATCGTGTTTCGGGAAGTCCGACTTCTCCTATGGGCGTGGATCTTGGGAAAACGCTCTCCTCGGGTTGCTCGACAAAATCCAAAAGTGAACACGCCTGCACGATCGCGCCCGCTCCTATTTTGAGCTCTAATCAAGGAAGCGGCTTCCGCAAGGTACCTGGCGACCATCGCTGCTCCCAATCCGAGCAACTCCATTGGGTGTTCGCCCTTTTACAGCCTGATATCTTGAAGCTGGTGTCCCAGCACGTTCTCGAAAAATTCAAGGCACGCCCCCAAGTTGGAGATCGCGCGCCGCTTCTTGCTTCTGCCGGAAATGGTTAGCAATCGTTTCGTGGAACGCCTTGCCCAACGCGGTCGCGGCCGTACCGGGATCTCGAAACATCCATTTCGCCGGGCAATTCAAGAACTGCGTGACCTGGCTCGGAGACAAAACCTCGCGAGGAGCACTCCCCGTTCGGTTCCCACGCGACACCTACTTCACGCCGGTCGTGAAGATTTTCAGCCCGATTTCGCGCAGGTCTTCACTGGTGAACTGCACCTCCAGACCGGAGGCTGCTGCATAACGCTCGGTCGCAGCGGCGACATCTACAGCCGCAGCAAGCGACTGCAGCAACAATTGCCCGTGGCTCGTTACGAGAAAGCCTTTGCTGTCGGTGGTTGAGTTCGCACGGTGACCGTTTCCATTTCCGGGAACCGCCGCATCGTTGCATTGGTGGGACGGTCGCTGGCCGTTTGGCTGTTGAGCGCCCGCTGGAGGATGTGTGTCCCCGCGCTCCCTCGCCGCCACCACCCACTCGATCGTGCGCCGCGTCCCGTTCTTTTTTTCCGCTTTCGTGAGAGTGAACAGTTCGCCTCGTCCGATTCTGAGCTCGTCAATTTTCCTCTTGACGA